>JAPKEJ010000024.1 GCA_028822155.1 Porticoccaceae bacterium | reverse complement strand
AGTGAATTAATTGATCGACTTTATCAGCAGGCAGAATCTATTTCTAAAATTTGATAATGAATAGATGTTAAAACATCTCATGTTGTTATAATCTCTTTAACCCCCTCATACCGATCTATTGTTATTAATCCCTTTAAAAATATAATTAATGTATTATATGCGATAATACATATTATTTGTATATATGCAGTCATTTTGTGCTTAAGAAAACTTACATGACAGGGTGTTTCAGCTAGCGTTATCCAGAGCGTGGGTTGAGTCAAAGTTTGGATCTGTAAGCGAGGAAGATTTTGAGAAAAAGGACGCTCTCTGACATTGGCCCCAGCGACAAAAAGTATTTTGTCGGTCGCTATCTATTGTGGTGGCTAATAGTCTCATTTATCGTTACATCTATACTGGGATTGTTTGCTTCGTGGCAGTACCGAATAGATGCTAAAGTTGAACATATAAATAACCGTCACCAACTGATGGTAACTTACGGGTTTAATAGCTTTAAAGATGAGAGCCTGGAAGTGGGTTTGCATGCTTCAGAGATGAGAGATTCTTTTTTTATTACAGAATTTGTAGTAGATAGAACCGATGAGCTTAGACGTGATGTGAATCGAGTTTTTTCGAACGCCCTCTCAGCACATGGGCTATATGATTACATACATATTCTCGATGTTACTGGCAAGGAAATTTCGCGAGTTGATCGTATTGCAGCGGGTATTTTACTGCAGCAGCAAAGTAACTATAAAGATTACTCTCAAAGCGAGCCTTATCAAGAGGCGGTTCGACTTTTAGATAATCAAGTGTTGGTCTCTGGTATTACTCCCTCCAATAGCAGAGAATTTGTAACGGAGAGTGTGACGCCGGGTTACCAAATTATTACGCCAATAGTGGTTTCAGGGAAAAGGTATGGGTACCTGATTTACCACTGTGATGGGACGTTTTTATTTGATCAAATTAAGACTGCTTTATTAAATGACGTACCTAAGAGCGAAATAGAGATTTTTGCTAACGGTGGAGTTTGGTCTGCCAGTTTTGAAGCTCCTGAGTGGGCGTGGGAGCCTTTACCCAGTGATTCTAAAGAGCGTGAAATGTTTGGACAAGGAGATACTCAGCCTATACCCGTAATGATATCTGACGGGCGGATGCAATTTGTCGATAGGTATGGGATATCGACCGTTATTGATGATGAGCTATCAGTGTATGACCCTAGGCGGTTTCGCGATGGCCAAGAGCTGCTGAGCTCTGCTAATAGGGTCTCACCCGTGGTGTTGAGACTAGATTATGAGGGTATGCTTAACTCGATTAATTTGAGTAAACACCAGCGATGGCTCGAGTTAGTGGCGGTTGTTTTTGGCGCGACTATATGCGCGCTAGTTGTACGTTGGATTTGGCTTAAACTGTCTGGCTGGGTCGGTAATAGGCGTCTTAAGCAACAAGAACTTGAAGATAGCGCCAACCGTGATTTTTTAACGGGTGCTATGACTCGAAAAGCATTTTTGGACTATGCATTATCACACTTCAGCGTGTTACCCAATTTGTCTCAGCCGAGCGTGATATTGATGCTCGATATTGATTCATTCAAGGAAGTAAACGATACCTATGGTCATTTGGTTGGTGATACTGTGCTCAAGGAAATGGTAACGGCTTTCCAGATAGGGTTTCGCGAGCATGACCGAATTGCAAGATGGGGGGGTGATGAATTCGTTATCCTCTTGACCTCTGTCCCACCTTGGAAAATTCTTACTATTGCTGAGCGCATTAGAAGTCATGTTGCGGAGATACAGCATGATGTTGGTGCGGGGGGTTGGGTCCATGTATCAGTGTCTATTGGGGCAACAATTGCCAGACAGGGTTCTGCAATGGATTCTATAGCAAATGCGGATAAGGCTGTTTTTCAGGCTAAAAAATATGGGGGGAATCAAGCCGCAATGTATCCTGAAGATTCCGCGCAGCTTTTGTGAATTAATCGACCGTCTTTATCAGCAGAGTAAATTCATTTTTACTCTACGATAATGAATATATTTGAAATTTATTTTCCGACCTGTAGTATTTCATATTGAAAGATACCAATACTGCAATAGTTCTCCTTTGACCTACCATAAAGTTTTACATCTATGCTATTGCGCATACTATTATTCGTTATTATTCGTTTTGCACATTGAATCGCGCTTTTTAGTCCGTAATTCGACCGGTGTGTCAAGAGGCCTAACTGAGTTAGAGCTTTCAATAAGAAAAATATTTTGTGAGGAAGATTTTGAAAAATAATATATTCGCTGGTGTTCGTGCCAGCTGCAAAAAGTATTTTTCTAATCGTTATTTTTTTTGGTGGCAGATGGTCTCATTGATCTTTATATTTGTGGTCGGGGTGTCTACATCTTGGCAATACCGAATAGAAACTGCAGTTCAACAGCTTAGTCAACGCCAGCAAACGCTGGTAAACCTTGCCATAAATTCCATCACTCGACAGGGTGTGGAGACAGCATTACATGCGGCTGAGTTGCGCGAGAGCTCTGTTGTTATACAATTTATGGAGCAAAGGACGGAGAGGGCCGGCGATGACGTGACTGCCATTTTTGGTCACGCCTTAGCAACATATTCAAGGTTCGATTATATAAATATTGTTGACGCTACGGGGATAGAAATTATACGAGTCAATACTGGGATAAAGGATGCCTTGCCGCTGCGTTCGGTGGAGCGCAAAGATTGGTCTGAAACCGTGATCTTCACTAAAGCAGTTGAGCTTTCAGATAATCAATTTATGATAAATTCTGTTGCTCCATTGAGTGGTAAGAGTGTTGCCGTATTGGATGCCACTCCGGTCTACCAAGTTGTTACTCCCATAGCGATTTCAGGCAAAAGGTACGGGTACTTGATCTACAATCTTAAGAGTCAGGTTTTCGGCAAAGGGGTAGCTGCGGCCACGTCAAATTGGCCAATAAAGTCTCTTCAACCTGAGGTAGATGTTTATACCGTCGATGGTGTTTGGTCGATTCGAGGGGGATCGGAGCAGTTTAATTGGGTACCTCTGCCGAGCGACGCAGAGGTGCGGAAAAACTTTCTGGAGCCGGTTGCTCACCTTTCATCTGAAAGGATATCCGAGCGCTGGATGCAGTTTGTTTATGTTTTTGGCAGAAAAGCACCCGAAAATTCTGATATAACCGCTTTTGAATGGCCGCAATTGCCCGACGGCCTAGAGCTGATCAGCGGTATCAACGAATCCGTACCAGTGGTTTTACGAGTGAACTATGAGGGCATACTTGCGTCGATTCGTTTAAGTGCACGCGATCGATGGGTAGAGTTAGCGGCTGCTATTTTGGCTGGGGTGATATGCGCGTATGGGTTTAATTGGCTAACAGTTTGGACTGCTACCAGGCGTCGAGAGTCGCTAGAACTTAACGATATTGGCAATAGGGATTTTTTGACGGGGATTATGTCTCGAAAGGCATTTTTGGCGTACGCCTCATCAAACTTCATCTCGTCGCCAGAGTTGCCTCGGCCCTGTGCGACATTAATACTTAATGTTGACTTTTTTAGGGAGGTTAACGATAACTATGGTCATTTGGCAGGGGATACTGTGTTGAAAAAAATGACAGAGGTCGCTCAGATAGGGTTTCGTGAGCATGACCGGATTGCAAGATGGGGTGGAGATGAATTCGTGTTACTTCTGACCAACGTTGAGTCCAGCCAAATTCTTGGTGTTGCAGAGCGCATTAGGCGTCGTGTTGCGCAGATGCAATATAAGATTGAAGAGGCAGTTAATATTCAAGTGACAGCCTCTATTGGAGCCGCATCTATTAGGGGTGGTTCGGATATGGACGCTATCTCTGTGATGGATTCTATAAGGACTGCGGATAAGGCACTGTATCGGGCCAAGAAAGGCGGAGGAAATCGAGTTGCAATGATTTCTGAGGATCCCGGGTCGAGTGCTTATGGTTTATCAATAACAAGCGATGTAAGCTAAAACTCGATTAGATGTCGTATAAGTGACATCTATTGGCTGACTTGGGCGTAGACTAAGGTGCCTGACGAAAATTTTAATGAAAGAGAAAAAACTATGTCAATGATTGTAAACCGCCGCGATCTCGATTTTGTGCTGTACGAGACTTTGGGTTTAGAGAAAATTCTTCAGTCTGAACGTTATGGTGACTATGACCGTGAATCTTTGGATTCGATGCTGGACCTATGCCAGACCATTGCCGAAGAAGAGTTTTTGACTTGTGCCGCTAAGTTGGATGCGAATGAACCAGAGTTTGTCGATGGTAAAGTTGAAACGATTCCGGAACTCAAAAGTGCGATTAGTGCTTATCAGGAAGCGGGCCTCTGCGCCTCAGCTTATGACTCAGATATAGGGGGCATGCAGCTTCCGATGATGATAGACCAGGCGCTCAATGGCCTGTTTGTCTGCGCCAACAATCCTGCCCACATATACTTGTTCTTGACTCAGGGAGTGGCCAACATGCTTGCTGTGTGTGGTTCGGAAGAGCTGAAGAATAAATATTTACCTGATTTAGTTGATGGGAATTCGTTCGGCACAATGTGTTTGTCTGAGCCTCAAGCGGGTTCCTCTCTTGCGGATATAACAACCAAGGCAGACCTGAATGTCGATGGTTCGTACTCGATCACTGGAACCAAAATGTGGATATCCGGTGGCGAGCAGGATATCACCGAAAATATCATTCATATGGTACTGGCTAAAGTTCCTGGTTCTCCTCCTGGCGTTAAGGGTATTTCCCTATTTTTGGTTCCCAAAAATCGCGTCCATGACGATGGTAGTCTAGGCGATTTTAACAATATTGCGCTTGCCGGTCTTAACCATAAGATGGGTTGTCGCGGAGCAACGAATTGTCTGCTCAATTTTGGCGAGTCAGGTGAATCCATAGGCTATTTGGTCGGAAAGGAAAACCATGGCCTGGCGAACATGTTCCATATGATGAATGAAGCACGTATTTCAGTGGGTATGTCTGCGGTCATGACAGCACTTGGTGGATATTTATATTCATTAGACTATGCGCGGAATCGACCTCAGGGTCGCCCGCTAGTCAATCGTAATCCAGAAGACCCACAGATTATGATCAGTGAACATGCGGATATCAAACGCATGTTGATGACCCAAAAAGCCTTTATTGAGGGCGCTCAGACGCTGATGTATTACTGCGCTGAGATGATTGATACGAAGAAAACTAGCAAGGATAAACAGCAAATTCAGCGGTTGGACTTATTACTCGATTTGTTAACCCCAATATGTAAATCATGGCCATCAGAATACTGTCTTGAGGCGAATAAATTGGCTATCCAAGTGCTGGGCGGTTATGGCTATACACGAGAGTATCCGGTCGAACGACTTTACCGTGATAATCGGTTGAACCATATTCATGAGGGCACGTGGGGGATTCAAGGTATCGACATCTTGGGGCGCAAAGTGCGTATGCATGATGGAGCAGCCGTAGCCATTTTACGCGAGGAGATGGAGTCGACGATGGGCGTTGCATCTAAGCATCCCGAGCTTATCAATTACTGTGGTCAGCTTGAGAATTCACTGAGTGATGTCGAGCAAACTATTTCCGCAGTTACTAAAGCCGATGACCCAGCTTTGGCTCTGGCTAATGCAACTATTTTTCTCGATTCTATGGGGCATTTAGTTGTGGCATGGATGTGGCTTAAACAGGCCATTGCTGCCGCCGAGGGTAAGTTAGATGGCAATGCTAGCGATACGGCATTCTATGATGGAAAGCTCGCAGCTACAGGCTTCTTTTTTCGTTACGAGTTGCCTAAAATCAAACCTAACTTAGAGCTTGTCGCAGGCCTTGATAGCACGTGCTATGACCTTACTGCTGATCAATTTATAGGCATTTAAGAGAATAATTGAAGCAACTAAGAGCGTCCTGTCAATTTTGGTAGGGCGTCTTTTTGTTTGATGTTATCAGAACAACGTATTGATCAGTTTTGTCGGCATTGGCGCCACATCAAGGTTTAAGCATTGTCTGGGCAAAAAATTTAAGCCAATTATCGTATCTGACGCTTCAACCATAGACCATGTAGTCATTGCTTTTGGTTTACAAGAATCAATTCGAATTAGATAATTAGTAATAGTTACAACAGTTTAAGTCTTGGTGATCTGCTGAGATACAGCTACATAGGACGATATTATTTATGTCAGTTTACAAAGCTCCAACGGAAGAATTCTCATTTATTTTGGAAGAACTAATTGGCTATGCCACACATAGCCAGCTTCCTGGGTATGAAGACGTTGGGAGCGATATGCTGCAGGCTATTATGCCCGAGGCGGCCAAATTTTTTGAAGAGGTCGTTGCGCCCACGAATTCTGTGGCAGACGCTCAAATGACTCATTTAGCGGATGGTGAAGTTGTTACTGCGCCAGTACTAGATGGCGTTTATGAGCAGATGACAGAAGCTGGCTGGTGCGGTTTAAGTGGCGCTACCAAATACGGTGGAGCGGGTTTTCCTGGTGTGGTGGATGTGGTTGTTCAGGAGATGCTGCAATCGGCTAATATGGGTTTGAGTTTACTACCTCTGCTCAGCCGAGGGGTTATTCATGCTTTAGATCTTTACGGTTCAGACCAATTGAAAGATTGCTACCTGGAAAATCTCGTTACCGGCGTTTGGTCGGGAACGATGAACCTTACTGAGTCTCAAGCGGGTAGCGATCTGTCAGCAGTTCAAACCAAAGCAGTACCCCATGAAGATCATTACTTGGTGTCAGGTCAAAAGATTTATATTACTTGGGGCGACCACAAGCAAGTCCAGAACGTGATTCATTTGGTTTTAGCCAGGCTTCCCGACGCCCCCGCGGGTAATCACGGTATTTCACTGTTCTTAGTGCCTAAATTTTTAGTCAATGCGGATGGTAGTTTAGGTCAGCGAAATGATGTTAAGGCAGTGGGTGTTGAACACAAATTAGGTATTCATTGCAGTCCTACCTGCACGATGGCGTTTGGCGATAATGGCGGTGCTGTTGGCTATTTAGTTGGTCCTGAAAACCAAGGGTTAATGTGCATGTTCAGTATGATGAATAATGCTAGATTATCCGTCGGGCATCAAGGTGTATCGGTGGGCGAGCGAGCCTACCAACAGGCCGTTGATTATGCGGCTCAGCGCGTTCAAGGCCGAGTTCAGGGCGTTGACGGCCGAGCTCCGATTATCCACCATGCCGATGTTAAGCGGATGCTTTTACAGATGCGTGCTCAGGTAGAAGCGGGTCGAGCATTATCGATTTATACCATCGCAGAGGAAGATCGCAGTAAACATCATGCAGATCAATCAGTACGTGAATCTAGTGCTCGTGCGGTTGAAATATTAACTCCTTTGGTTAAAGGCTGGTGCACAGAAGTTGCAATGGAGGTTACTTCTCTTGGAGTGCAGGTGCATGGTGGTATGGGCTTTATTGAGGAGACCGGCGCGGCTCAACATATGCGGGACGCGAGAATATTGCCCATTTATGAGGGGACTAATGGTATTCAGGCTCTAGATTTTGTCGGACGAAAGTGTCTGCGCGACGGCGGTGATGGATTACGGGCATTATTGAGTGAGATGAGTGGCACCGCTGAATCTTCTGTAGCTGAGTCAATTCAATTAAAGCGCCTATCGGTAGCACTGCATAATGCTGTTGACCAGTGCCAAGATGCGCTAGCGCATGTGCTCGCCCATCCAGAGAAATCACAGTACTTAGCTTATAATTTTATGATGCTCTTCGGTAATTCAATCTCTTACTGGTTGATGGTAAAACTGGCTATTGCTGCTCAGAGCTATATTGACGCCGGCGATGTCAATCGGTTTTATATCCAAAAGATAGCAACCACCGAGTTTTTTGCAATGCAAGTGCTTAATCGCAACGCCGCATACCTAGGTGGAGTGCTCGGAGGTGTTGAAAGTTTTGATGTGTTTTCTGTTGAAGATTTTTATCGTAGTTAACAAACAAAAAAACCCTCTATAAAAGAGGGTAAACGTCAGGGGGGGTTGTAGGAAGATTGCGAAATCTTTAGGTCTTGTTATGTTCGTCAGAGACTGTTAGTTACTGTTTGTGCGCCAGTGTGCGTATATCGCGATATGTTTGGAAACCCTAAATGTCTAAACTGCCAACCAGTCCACACAATTACTCATTAAATCTAGAATTTGGGTACAACTGATGTGGACCTGATAGCGATAGATATTGGTGTCTAGTTGGCGTTACTCAGGACTAACCCAACCACCATGGCGACACAGATTATAAATAGGATGGTAAAAATAAAGCCGCCAATAATGAAGGCAATAGGACTCCCGTCGGCAAAGTCTTCTTCGCGATTCTTATCACTTTGCACGCCGATTCCAGCCGCTAGAACACTCTTGACGACAGATCTGAGTTTTAGTTTCTTCTTCGGTGGCTTTGTCACTTTACGGGCTCTTTTATTTAATCGTTGAGAATCGGCGTGAGCCATCGTTCAAGCTCGGTCACCGACATGCCCTTACGGTTAGCGAGCGATTCTACTTGATCTGCAGCTATTTTACCCGTATTAAAATACTTGGTGTCGGGGTGTCCAAAGTACCACCCGCTAACAGCTGCCGCAGGGGTCATGGCGAAACTTTCGGTTAGCTCTAGGCCGATATTTTCTGTTACGTTAAGTAGTTTAAACAGCGCAGCTTTCTCTGTGTGGTCAGGGCAGGCAGGGTAGCCCGGAGCAGGGCGAATGCCGCGATACTTTTCTTTAATTAGCGACTCATTGTCTAAAGTTTCCTCAGCGGCGTAGCCCCAGTATTCTGTTCTGACACGATGGTGCAGATGCTCTGCAAAGGCTTCTGCCAAACGGTCCGCGAGGGCCTTGACCATAATCGAATTATAATCATCATGCTGGGATTCGTACTCAGCAGCCAATTCGTCGGCGCCGATACCCGTAGTCACCGCAAAAGCACCCATATAATCGTTTAAACCAGTCTCTTTAGGGGCGATAAAGTCAGCTAATGAGGTCAGCTGTTCACTGGCACCAGGCTTTTGTATCTGCTGCCGAATTTGGTGCAGTGTCGCCAATGTGCCAGATCGATCGCTGTCAGCATAAACCTCGATATCATCGTGGTTAACTGTATTGGAGGGCCACAGGCCAAATACCGCACGGGCGGTAAGACGCTTGTTGTCGACAATATCTTTTAGCAGTGCTTGGGCATCAGCAAACAAATTAGTGGCCGCCTCGCCGACGACGTCGTCATTTAGAATTTTTGGGTATTTTCCGACAAGATCCCAGGTAATAAAGAAAGGGGTCCAGTCGATATAGGGCACTAAGGTTTCTAGTGGGTAGTTATCTAATACTGTCACACCTAATTTATTCGGGATCTCGGGATGGTGGTCACGCCAGTTGATCTGAGGTTTTTGCTTCACCGCATCGCTGTAGGTGAAAAGAGTACCCCTGGGCGTTCTATTAGCCGTGCGCAGTCTTACAGCCTCATAGTCAACCTTTATACCGGCAATAAATGCATCTCTGTGTTCAGTGCTAATAAGCTTGCTAGCGACGCCTACGGCTCTAGACGCATCAGAGACGTAGATGGTCTGATTGTTTTCATAACCCGGTGCAATCTTAACCGCTGTATGTGCCTTGGAGGTGGTGGCGCCGCCAATCATTAGGGGAATATCAAAGCCTTGGCGCTGCATCTCTTTACCCAAAGTTACCATCTCATCTAATGAGGGGGTAATAAGTCCAGACAGACCAATAATATCTACCTTGAGCTCCTTAGCCGTATCCAAAATCTTTTGGGCGGGCACCATTACGCCCAGATCAATTACTTCGTAGTTGTTACATTGCAGCACTACGCCGACAATATTTTTACCTATATCGTGTACGTCGCCTTTAACCGTTGCCATTAGAATCCTGCCATTGGCACTGGCAGCAACATCTTTTTCATCTTCGATATAGGGTTGTAAATGGGCCACAGCTTGTTTCATTACGCGAGCTGATTTCACTACTTGAGGCAGAAACATTTTTCCGGATCCAAACAGGTCACCAACAATATTCATGCCGTCCATTAAGGCGCCCTCAATGACATGTAGCGGCCGATCTGCCTCTAGGCGAGCTTCCTCAGTGTCTTCTTCAATAAAGGCGGTAATACCCTTAACTAGGGCATATTCTAGGCGGCGGTTAACGTTACCTTCGCGCCAGGTTAAATCTTCAGTTTTTGCTTTAGTAGTGCCGTCACCACGATAATTGTTGGCAATGGCGAGTAGATTTTCAGTTCCTTCGGTGTTGCGGAATAAGACCACATCTTCTACTACGTGACGCAACTCTTCCGGCAGGTTGTCATAGACTGCCAGCTGGCCAGCATTAACAATGCCCATGCTCAGACCTTCGCGGATAGCATGGTAGAGAAATACTGAGTGAATAGCCTCGCGCACCGGGTTATTACCGCGAAACGAAAATGAGACATTGGATATACCGCCACTAATCAGAGCGTGGGGAAGGTTCCTTTTAATCCATCCGCTGGCTTCAATAAAATCAAGACCATAACGGTTGTGCTCTTCGATACCGGTTGCCACCGCAAACACATTGGGGTCAAAAATAATGTCTTCAGCGGGAAAACCAATGTCATTTACTAAAATATCGTAGCTACGTTGGCATATTAGTTGGCGCCGCTCAAGATTGTCGGCTTGGCCATTCTCGTCAAAGGCCATCACCACAATGGCTGCACCATGTTTTTTACACAGTTTGGCTTTTTCAACAAACTCTAATTCGCCTTCTTTCAGACTAATACTATTGACTACCGATTTACCTTGAATACACTTTAGACCGGCTTCAATTACCTCCCACTTTGAGGAGTCAACCATAATGGGTACTCGTGAAATATCGGGTTCTGAGGCTATTAGGTTCAAAAATTTAGTCATAGCAGGCAATGATTCAAGCATGCCCTCATCCATGTTCACATCAATAATCTGCGCGCCATTAATGACCTGCTGGCGGGCAACCTCCAAGGCTGCATCATAGTTCTCTTCAAGAATTAGGCGCTTAAATACAGCGGAGCCAGTGACATTGCAACGCTCACCAATATTAACAAATAACGAGTCTGCGCTGATAGTAAAGGGCTCAAGCCCCGATAGGCGACAGGCTGGTTCAATGGTTGGTATCTTGCGGGGGTTCAGATTGGAAACGGCATTGGCAATAACACGGATATGGTCCGGAGTAGTACCGCAGCATCCGCCAACAATATTGAGTAGGCCAGAAGTAGCAAATTCTGCCACTGTTTCAGCCATAGCATCTGGGTCTAGGTCATAGCCACCAAACTCATTGGGTAGTCCAGCATTTGGGTGTGAACTGACCATAGTGTCCGCGATGGTGGAAATTTCAAAAAGATGAGGACGTAATTCTTTGGGGCCCAGGGCACAATTTAAACCAACACTTATGGGTTTAGCGTGACGTACCGAATTCCAGAAGGCCTCCGGAGTTTGCCCAGATAATGTGCGCCCACTGGCGTCAGTAATAGTGCCGCTGATCATAATAGGCAGTTCAAAACCCTGTTTTTCAAATACCACCTGCACGGCAAATAGTGCGGCCTTAGCATTCAACGTATCAAAAATAGTCTCGACCATGATTAAGTCAGAACCACCCTCAATCAAGGCTTCGCAAGACTCGATATAGGCTTCTACAAGCTCATCGAAGGTAACGTTGCGCGCACCTGGGTCATTTACATCAGGGGATAAAGACGCTGTGCGGCTGGTGGGTCCCAAGACGCCGGCGACAAAACGTGGACGCTCAGGCGTAGAAAATTCATCGGCAGCTGTACGAGCCAACTGCGCAGAGACGACATTTATCTCACGCGAAATTTCCTGCATTTCATAGTCAGCTTGAGAAATGGTGGTAGAATTAAAGGTGTTGGTCTCAATAATATCAGCGCCAGCGTCTAAGTAGGCTCTGTGGATATCGCAGATAATATCCGGTTGAGTAAGGCTTAGTAGATCATTGTTACCTTTGATATCACAGTGCCAGTCGGCAAAGCGCTCACTCCGAAAGTGTTCTTCTTCCAGCGTATGTCGTTGAATCATGGTTCCCATGGCGCCGTCTAAAATTAGAATGCGTTGTTGAGCTGCTAGAGTGATCACATCAAGCATAATAGTTGTCTATCCCTTTATTCTTCTGCTTTATCGAAATATTTCGATGGATAGGTATCATACCACCTATTTTTTGTAATGCGACTTGTAATTATTACTTTGGGCTATGTCTAAGCGCATCTATAGCGTAAAATAACCGATAATAATTAAGCTTAATGGAATTAGGATAGAGGTATGTTAAACGTCAACATTACTGAATCAGCCCAAGAATATTTGGCGGGGCTACTTGAGAAGCAAAACTGCGAAGGCATCGGCATTCGTATGTTCGTGTCTGATCCTGGGACCCCCAAGGCTGAGACCTGTATCGCTTATAGTCGTCCCGGTGAACATGATGAAGAGGACCTGGTTGTCGAATATGAAAAATTTAAGGGCTACTATGAACAGCGCAGTATTCCATTTTTAGACGACGCCAAAGTGGACTTTGCTGAAGACAAATTTGGTGGTCAGCTGACTATCCGCGCGCCAAATTCTCGGTTGCCCAACATAAATGACGATAGTCCAGTTGAAGATAAGGTTAATTATTTGCTTTATAACGAAATCAATCCTAGTTTGGCATCTCATGGTGGAGTGGTATCTTTGGCAGAAATGTCTGAAGGTTTTGCTGTGTTGGAGTTTGGAGGAGGCTGTCAGGGCTGTTCGGCGGTTGACTTAACCTTGAAAGAGGGCGTTGAGAAAACGCTGATGGAGAAAATTCCAGAGTTAAAGGGTGTTCGTGACGTCACTGATCATACCGATACAAGTAATGCCTATATGTAATAAATAGTGGGGCGCGAAGGCCACTAAATATAACAAGAGTCGTCTATGCCTAAGGCCATATTTGATCCTGCAGACCATCCACATCGGCGGTTTAATCCGCTGACAGGCCAGTGGGTGATGGTCTCACCACACCGAGCCAAGCGGCCTTGGAGTGGTCAGGCCGAACCGGTGCCGGAGCAACAGCTACCAGCCTATGATGAGAACTGCCTGCTATGCCCAAACAATGAGCGCATATCCGGTGAACTGAATTCAAATTACCCGTCTACCTATGTGTTTCCTAATGATTTTGCTGCACTTAAACCAGATACTCCGGAAGTTCCTGAAGCCAAAAATCGTCTATTTAAGGCCGCTAACGCACGGGGTTTAAGTCGTGTTATCTGTTTTTCACCTGACCACAGTAAAACCCTCCCAGAATTGCCAGTGGTCAATATTCGCGCGCTGGTGGATACCTGGAACGAGCAAATTGAAGAGTTAGGAAAAGATTATCTGTGGGTGCAAGTGTTTGAAAATAAGGGTGAAGCTATGGGTTGTTCACAGCCCCATCCGCATGGTCAGGTATGGGCCAATAGTTTTTTACCCAATGAAGTTGCTCGTAAAGACCAGCATCTAAAAGCGTATTTTGAGAAAAATGGGTCCAATCTTCTACTGGACTATATTGATGCCGAACTCAAAGATGGGCAGCGCATAGTCGTAGAGACTGAACATTGGCTAGCTGTTGTTCCCTACTGGGCTGCCTGGCCATTTGAGACGATGCTTCTGCCCAAGGCGGTCGCGCGTAGAATGTCCGATCTCAATAGTCAGCAGCTGGATGATCTAGCGATTGCAATAAAAAAAATAACCAGTCGTTACGACAACCTCTTTCAATGCTCTTTTCCTTATTCGATGGGTTGGCACTATGCACCATTCTTCGACGAGGGTGAGCAGATCGATCACTGGCAACTACATGCATTGTTTTACCCACCCCTGCTAAGGTCAGCTTTTGTGCGCAAATTTATGGTCGGTTATGAAATGCTAGCGGAGAGTCAGCGGGATTTAACTGCTGAACAGGCCGCAGAGAAACTACGCGACGTTAGCGATATTCATTACAAAGAATAAAAAATGTGTGGGCCAGGCTGAAGGTAAAATGACAAACAAGGTAAACCAATCATTGATCGACATGGCTCTAGTTGACCGAGTTCAGAAAACATTTGCGAGTAGCTATGGGCATGCTCCAACGCATCTTGTGCAGGCCCCTGGTCGTGTTAATTTGATCGGGGAACACACAGATTACAATGGTGGTTTTGTCTTGCCATGCGCGATTAATTATCAAACCATAGTCGCTTCGACTGCCCGCAAGGACAACCTAATTCGGATAATCGCCGTCGATTACGGTAATCAAACAGATGAGTTCGACCTAAGCCAAGAAATAGCCTTTCAGCACGATCGCATGTGGCCCAATTATATTCGCGGGGTGGTAGTCTGCTTGCTCAGTCGTGGCTGGTCTTTCGCTGGCGCAGACTTAGTGGTTAGTGGCAATATCCCCCAAGGCGCAGGGCTAAGCTCGTCAGCTGCCCTGGGAGTGGCTATAGGCCAAACCTTCAAAGAGCTTTATAATTTAGCCATTAATGGCGTCGATATTGCCCTTAACGCGCAGCAGGCAGAGAATGATTTTGTTGGCTGTAATTCTGGCATTATGGACCAGATGATCTCAGTAAAAGGAGAGCAGGGCAGAGCCCTAATGCTCGACTGTCGTAGTCTCGAGGCGCAGTCTGTGGCTATGCCGAATAATACCGCAGTAGTGATTGTAAATAGCAATAAAAAGCGCGGTTTAGTGGACAGCGAATATAACGCCCGACGTTTTCAGTGCGAGCAATCAGCTGCCTTTTTTAAAGTACCAGCGTTACGCGATGTGACTTTAGAAATGTTTGAATCCAAGTCTGCTGAGTTGGATTCTGTATTGGTAAAACGTGTCCGTCATGTAATCACCGAGAACCACAGAACTCAACTGGCAGCCGAATTACTCAGGCAAGGCGACTTGGTGAAAATGGGCCAGTTAATGGCAGAATCACATCATTCTATGCGCTATGACTTTGAGATCACCGTGCCTGAGATTGATACTTTGGTTGAAATCATTAAATCAGCAATTGGAGATCGCGGTGGCGTGCGCATGACCGGTGGTGGTTTTGGCGGTTGTGTAGTCAGTTTAATTCCAGCTGATTTAGTCAGCGCTGTAAAAGACGCCGTGGAAGAAAATTACGAGCAGCAAACGGGACTCGAACCCTCAATTTATGTCTGTAAGGCCAGCGGTGGAGCCGGCCTAATCCAAGGCATGTCAGCATCACCAAGGCTATGACACAGTACCAACTAATGACCGACAAACCCTATAGCGATGGTCTGCCTGCACAGCTGGTTATACTCGAAAATAAACAATGCCTGCGCGTTACCTTAATGGATATAGGAGCGACCTGGCTAAGCTGTATAGTCCCTATCAAAGGCGAGGAAAGAGAGGTACTTTTAGGTGTAAACAGCCTAGCGGACTTTGAAAGCCAGACTGCCTATCTAGGCTCAACCATTGGCCGCTACGCCAATAGAATCAACGGCGGACAATTGAAAATTGGCAGTGAGTCCTATCAACTCGATACCAACGAAAACGGCAACACACTACATGGCGGCAGTCAGGGCTTTGATAAGCGCCGCTGGCAAATTGCCGAGCAGACTCCAACCAGCGTGCTGTTTACCCTAACTTCCATCGACGGTGATCAAGGTTTCCCCGGCACAGTCACTGTTAGTGTTCGGTACAGCCTGACTGACAACAATCGCATCGAAATCAACTATAGCGGTAGCACGGACCGTCCAACCGTACTCAACCTCACCAATCACGCGTATTTTAATTTACTGGGTGCAGAGTCCGGCAATGACTGCCTATCCCACCGTTTAACAATCGCCAGCAAAGCCTATCTACCCACTAATAAGTTCGGCATCCCAAATGCACATCTAACCGACGTTACAGGCAGCCCATTTGATTTTAGAGTCCAAACAATCCTAGGCGACCAGCTTCAACGGTGGAACAAGTCCAATCCCCATGATCAGAAGGTTGGTTTTGATCAATCATATTTACTCAGTAAAGATACCGATCTAGACATCGAGTCAGCTGCAACGGTTGTATCCCCCGACGATTTAATAACTCTACGCGTATTTACCGATAAGCCAGCGTTGCAACTTTACACTGGCATTTGGCTAGAGGGCTCGCCAAACCGCGGTGGAGATCACTATGGTAAGAATGCAGGGCTGGCCCTGGAAACACAGTTTTTACCGGACTCTCCCAATCACCCTGAATGGTTACCCGGCTGCATCCTGAAGCCAGAAGATGAGTATAGCTCTACCACTAGCTATCAATTCGATTATTAACAGGCAATAAAAAACCCCACATAAGCGGGGGTTTTATAACAGCATTAAAGTACTACTTACGTAACATCAACAATCTGCTGTGCAGCAATCAACTTACCTTGTTCAGCTGACTTCTGGAACGACTCAATCTGATCAAAGTTCATGTAGCGATAGATCTCAGAAGCCATGGAGTCAATCTTAGTGGCGTACTCCATATATTCGGCAACGGTGGGCAGGCGACCCAAAATTCCGCCTACGGTAGCAAGCTCTGCAGAGGCCAAATAAACGTTAGCGCCGTCGCCTAACCGGTTGGGGAAGTTCCGAGTTGAAGTTGACAATACAGTGGCTCCGGCGAGGACTCGTGCCTGGTTGCCCATGCATAGTGAGCAGCCTGGCATTTCAGTGCGAGCGCCGACTTTACCGTAAATGTTGTAGTAGCCTTCTTCCATTAGTGTATGGGCATCCATCCGCGTTGGCGGGCATATCCAGAATCTAGAATCTACAGATCCGGCTTCATCAAGTAATTTACCTGCAGCGCGAAAGTGCCCGATATTGGTCATACATGAACCAATAAAAATTTCATCTACATTATCGCCTGCAACTTCTGATAACAACTTGGCATCGTCTGGATCGTTCGGACAACAGACGATTGGTTCTTTAATGTCGGCCAGATCAATCTCGATGATGGTGGCATACTCTGCGTCCGCATCAGCTTCCATCAATGTGGGGTTGGCCAGCCATTCTTCCATTTTAGTGACGCGACGTTCTAGTGTACGCACATCTCCATAGCCCTCGGCAATCATCCAGCGCAACAAAATGGCATTGGAACGTAGGTACTCGGCAACAGAATCTTGGCTTAGCTTAATGGTGCAGCCTGCGGCTGATCGCTCTGCCGACGCATCGGAAAGTTCAAAGGCCTGCTCTACGGTTAAGCTTTCAATACCTTCACCTTCAATTTCTAGAATACGACCACTGAAGAAGTTCTTTTTACCTTTCTTCTCTACTGTCAACAAACCTTCTTTGATGCCGTAGTAAGGAATGGCATGCACTAAGTCTCGCAAGGTGATACCTGGCTGCATTTTACCTTTAAATCGCACTAGCACTGACTCTGGCATATCCAAAGGCATAACGCCTGTGGCGGCCGCAAAAGCGACTAAGCCCGATCCGCCGGGGAATGAAATTCCCATTGGGAATCTAGTGTGTGAGTCACCACCTGTACCCACGGTATCTGGCAGTAACATGCGGTTAAGCCAGCTGTGAATAATACCGTCACCTGGGCGCAATGAAACGCCGCCGCGATTCATGATGAAGTCGGGTAGGTTATGCTGAGTATCGATATCAACAGGTTTGGGATAAGCCGCCGTATGACAGAAGGACTGCATGACTAAATCTGTAGAGAAGCCAAGGCATGCTAGATCTTTTAGTTCATCTCTAGTCATGGGGCCAGTGGTGTCTTGAGACCCCACAGTTGTCATTTTGGGTTCGCAGTAGGTGCCGGGGCGTATACCGTCGGTACCACAGGCTTTACCTACCATTTTTTGTGCTAGCGTAAAGCCAGCGTCTGATTCGATAGGCGCGGTTGGATGACGAAATGCACTTGAAGGGGCAAGACCCATGTGCTCGCGTGCACGTTGAGTGAGACCGCGACCAATGATTAGATTTATGCGGCCAGCGGCCTGAACCTCATCGAGAATAACGTCTGACTTATGTTCAAATTCAGAAACTACTTCGCCTGCTTCATTAAGAATTTTGCCCTCGTAAGGGAATATTTCAACGACATCACCGTTATTAATCTTATCAACAGGCGCTTCGAATACTAGAGCGCCAGCATCTTCCATAGTATTAAAGAAGATTGGGGCCACATTACTGCCAAAGCAGATACCACCGGAGCGCTTATTGGGTACCCCGGGCATATCGTCGCCGAAGAACCAAAGTACAGAGTTTGTAGCTGACTTGCGAGATGAGCCTGTGCCAACAACATCGCCAATAAAGGCAACAGGCAGTCCGCTACTCTTAAGCTCCTCGATCTGAGCCATGGGCCCAGTAACGCCGTGCTCTTCTGGGTGCATGCCATCGCGGGTCATTTTAAACATCGCGCGAGAATGGAGAGGGATATCGGGCCGTGACCAAGCATCCTGTGCAGGGGAGAGATCGTCGGTGTTAATCTCACCTGTGCATTTAAAGATTACCACTTTGATACTTTTCGGAACGGCATCGTTAGAGGTGAACCATTCGGCATCAGCCCAAGACTGTATGACAGCTGTGGCATCTGGGTTACCGGAATCGGCTTTTTCAGCCACATCATGGAACGCATCGAACACTAAAAGTGTGCTTTTTAGCTCTTCAGCCGCTTGGTTTGAGAGCTCTGCATCATCCAGCAGACTCACTAAGGTAGCGACGTTGTAGCCGCCGTGCATATTGCCTAGCAGTGTAACTGCAGCAGAGCGGTCAATTAGTGGAGAGCTTGCTTCGCCGTTAACGATGGCGTTTAAAAATCCGGCTTTAACATAGGCTGCTTCATCAACCCCAGGCGGCACGCGGTTAGCTATAAGGTCTACTAGAAAGTCTTCTTCACCTTGTGGCGGATTTTTCAATAGCTCAACCAGTCCAGCGGTCCATTCAGGATCGAGAGGCTTGGGTGGAATTCCTTTTAATTGACGTTCTTCGACGTGAGCGCGATATGCTTCAAGCACTGATAGCCTCTCCTTTAACCAAATAATCATTATAATTTTAAAGCCACAGGTGCGGGCTTTAAGCGGTGCCTATTATACTGTTTTTTATTCTTTAATTATAGGGTGACGGCCACTCTCAGGTTTGATTAAGTGGTTGCCTCACAGTTCGATAAAAGCCGTTAAAGTCAGCTATAATCACCAGTTCTTTAGTTTTGAGTTGCAATATCTGGCTTTACTGAGTCTATACAGCGTGTTTATAGTGGCTATTAGGCTAGGGCTGGATTCGATCAGTGATTTACACGTACCTATGTAGAGGTTTTCATATAAACAGGCTTCTAAACTATCGTCCCTAACCAACCAAGATACCGATAATGAAAACACCGCTCGAAGAAATCCAAGACTTTTTACCCTGTCAAACACCTGATAAATGGTTGGAAAATGCCCTAGACAATCCGGTCTTGATGTTGATCGATCATGCTAATTGCGAAAAGAAAGCTGCTAGTACGGCGCTTAATCTGATCTACAGATACGTTGATGACTTTGAATTAATGAACAAAATGTCGAAACTAGCGCGTGAGGAAATGCGGCATTTTGAGCAGGTGATCGCTATTATGAAGCGGCGCAATATCGCCTATCAGCATGTGTCGGCCTCTCGCTATGCTTCAGGTTTAAGGGCCATGGCTCGCACTGATGATCCAGGAAGGTTAGTCGATGTGTTGATTATAGGCGCCTTTATTGAGGCACGTTCTTGCGAGCGCTTTGCACGACTCGCTCCCTGTTTGGATTCTGAGTTAGAGCAGTTTTATACGTCTTTGCTTAAGTCGGAAGGACGGCATTATCAAGATTATCTTGCTCTCGCTAAAAAAGCGGCCAAGGGCGAGGCACTTGATGAACGGATTATTATGTTTGCTCAGATCGAGCGGCAACTTATTGAGGAGCCTGATGCTGAATTTAGGTTTCATTCTGGCCCAATATATTAGCCGCATCATCACTATTTAAACCGCCAATTTGTTCCTACAAATCTCTCCCACTGCTTTTAAATATAGGCTAGTATACGGCCGATATAGGTCTTAATGGGAATCAGCCCACGAATTTAGTAGAGGCATAGAAAGCAATGATTACTCTTTCCAAGAAGCAGTCCAGCGTTGTAATGATCTTCCTTTTATGTTGCTTTATCTTAGCGCCAGCATTTTCCTCGGGATTAGCCGAAGAGGAAACTGAGAGTGACTGGGACGTAAAGCAACCTCAGGGTGAGATGAAAACAATTTTGATTGATACTACTGAAAGTACTTGGTCAAATCTTAGTGTCAGCGGGGATGGGCTGACTCTGGCTTTTGATATGCTGGGCGACATTTACACTATCCCTATTGCCGGTGGTGAGGCCACACCCCTGGTGCAGGGTTTCGATTGGAATATGCAGCCCTCTTATAGTCCTGATGGTAAAAGTATCGCTTTCATCAGTGACCGAGATGGAGCCTCTAATCTATGGACAATGGATGCCAGCGGGAGTAATCCGCGCCAGATTAGCACAGAGACAACGGCTCTTATCCACACGCCTAGCTGGAGTCCTGATGGTGACTATATTGCAGTGACCAAAGGTTTTATGTCGTCGCGTTCTATTCCCGCTGGTGAGATTTGGATGTATCACCGGTCTGGGGGCGATGGAGTAATGGTGACCAGTAGAGCTCATGGACCACATACTCAAAAAAACATGACTGACCCTGCTTTTTCACCTGATGGTAAATACCTCTATTACACGGATGATGTTACCCAAGGCCGAATCTGGGAATATGGGAAAAACTCAACCACTGAGCTATTTAATATAATGCGCCATGACCTTGAGACTGGTGAATCATCCAGTTATATCGGCGGTGCTGGGGGTGCAATTGTTCCTACGCCCTCGCCAGATGGCAAAAGTATGGCTTATCTTAAACGGGAGGACACCAAAACAGTCCTTTATCTCAAAGACCTTAAGTCTGGGATTGATCGCAGATTATCTACAGACATGGAGCGAGATCATCAGGAAACATTTGGTTCTGAGGGTAATTTTGCTTATTTCGACTGGACTCCAGACGGTCAGCACCTGATCTACTGGACTAGAGGTAAGTTCCACAAACTGAATGTTGAGAATTTAGATGTTTCTGTTATTCCAATGCACATTAAAACCGAGAAGCAGGTGCAGCAGTCGGCACGTTATGCTGTAGATGTTGCGCCAGACACCTTTGAGGTGAAAATGATCCGCTGGGCCAGCATGTCGCCCACAGGCGACTCTGTTGTTTATCAAGCGCTGGGTAAATTATATCTTCGTGATATGAAGAGCGGCAGGGTCAAACGGTTGACCAGACAGAACGATCATGACGAGTTTTATCCGAGTTTTTCCCGTGACGGAAAATCCATAGCCTATACCACATGGAATGATAAAGACCTTGGCGCGATTAGAGTGGTCAGTGCCCGGGGTGGTCAAGGATTAACTATCACCACTGAGCCGGGCATCTATGTGGAACCTAAGTTTTCACCTCAGGGAGATAAGATTGTCTTTCGCCGTTTGACAGGCGGTTATTTACTGACCCCTGAGTGGTCAATGGAGCCTGGCATTTATATCGCTGACCGTAAAGCCAAGACGATGAATAAGATTATAGAAGATGGCTTTAATGCACACTTTGCAGATGAGGAAGATCGTGTATATTTCACCGACTATGCACCCGACAGCAAGTACACAGAGCTTGAGCTATATAGTGTTGATTTACAGGGTAACGATGAGCGCAAGTTATTGAAGGGCGACAAGGTTACTGAATATCAGTTATCGCCCGATGGGAAATGGATCGCCTATACGCATCAAAATAATGCCTTTGTAGCCCCATTTCTCAGTACTGGGGCACAGCAAGAGTTGGGTGCCGAAACTAGTGGCCTGCCGGTGGCTCAGGTATCCAAGCGCGCCGGTGAATATCTGAATTGGTCTGAAGATAGTAGCCAACTTAGCTGGTCTCATGGTGCGATTGTTTACAGTCGTGAGCTCAATCAGGCCTTTAACTTTCTCGCAGGTGCGCCTGATGAGTTACCTGATCCGGTAACTGACGGTTTAGATTTGGGGTTTACCCAAGACTCGGATAAGCCCAGCTCGACAATCGCATTAGTGGGCGGCCAGGTGGTTACTATGCGTGATGCGGACAATATTCAGGAAGTTATCGATAACGGTGTGGTCCTGGTTCAAGGCAATCGCATTGTAGCGGTGGGTGCGATAGGTGAGGTCGTTATTCCGACCGATGCGCAGCAAATCAATGTTAGCGGCAAAACTTTAACACCTGGCTTAATTGACGGTCATGCCCATGGTTCTCAGGCGAACGAGGAGATTATCCCACAGCAAAATTGGAAGAATCTTTCTAGTTTGGCCTTTGGGGTCACTACTATCCATGACCCCTCTAACGACAGCTCTGAGATATTTGCGGCGTCGGAAATGCAGCGTAGCGGAAAGATTCTGGGGCCCAGAATATTCTCCACCGGAACGATTGTATATGGTGCTAACTCGCCCAGCGCGTATGCTCGAATTGATAGTTATGAAGATGCATTCTTCCATTTACAGCGGCTCAAAGATATGGGCGCTGTTTCGGTCAAAAGTTACAATCAGCCGCGCCGAGAGCAACGGCAGCAAGTACTTAAGGCAGCCCGTGATCTGGAGTTAATGGTAGTGCCAGAGGGCGGCGGTAAGCTATACCAAAATATGAGTATGATCGCTGATGGTCATACCACGCTAGAGCACTCATTAAATATTGCTTCAGGGTACAGCGATCTCACTCAGTTCTGGAGCCAAACGGAGATGGCTTACAATCCTACACTGGTGGTTGCCTATGGTGGACTGGAGGGAGAAAAGTACTGGTATGACCGCACTAATGTTTGGGAGAACCCGCGCTTAATGCGCTATGTCCCGCGTTATATTGTTGAGCCACGCGCGATTCGTCGGCCCACTGCACCAGATGACCACTATAACCACATAAAAGTAGCCTCTTACGCGAAAAAATTGCGAGATGCGGGTGTGCGCGTATTGATTGGGGCCCATGGCCAGCGAGAGGGGTTGGCCGCTCACTGGGAAATGTGGATGCTTAATCAGGGTGGATTTACCCCTTGGGAAGCGCTGCGTGCAGCAACCCATGACCCGAGTATTGCCCTTGGTATGAGTGATGATCTGGGCTCTATTGAAGCGGGCAAACTAGCGGATATAGTGATCATGGATGACGGGGTGTTAAATGATATCCGTCGCAGTGAAATGATCACACAGACCATGATTAATGGACGCTTGTACAACGTTGCTGATATGTCAGAGCTAGGAAGCGGGAAATCTAAAATAGATCCTCTGTTTTTCGAGCGCTTGAATATTAACGCTATGCCTGCGGCAACAGCCAAAGCCATTGCGCAGAAGTCATTAAGGCATCATTGGGTGCACTAGAATATCGAGAGGATAGAGTACTAAACCTAGTGGGCATTAAAAAAGCAGCTTTCGCTGCCTTTTTTAATGGTTACAAAGGGTAAGTATTGCCGTGTTCTATCGCTCGTCCATCGGCGTATAGTCGCGCACATCTGAGCCGGTGTAGAGTTGACGAGGGCGGCCGATACGATATGGATGAGTAATCATTTCGTTCCAGTGTGAAATCCATCCAACGGTGCGCCCTGTGGCGAAAATCACGGTGAACATCTCTTCCGGAATGCCGATGGCTTTAAGGATGATGCCCGAATAAAAGTCTACATTTGGGTATAGTTTTTTAGAAACAAAATATTCGTCTTCTAAGGCGATCTGCTCTAACTTCTTAGCTAGGCGAAATAGTGGGTCATTTTGCACCCCCAAGACCTCTAAGACCTCGTCGCAAGTCTGTCGCATAACAGTGGCACGCGGGTCATGATTCTTGTAGACACGGTGACCAAAGCCCATCAAGCGGAAGGGGTCGTTCTTGTCTTTGGCCTTATTAATGTATTCTTCGATATTGTCTTCATGGCCAATTTCATCAAGCATACTTAGCACTGCTTCGTTGGCTCCACCGTGAGCGGGCCCCCATAGCGCGGCTATACCAGCTGCAATACATGCGAAAGGATTAGCGCCAGATGAGCCGGCTAAACGCACGGTAGAAGTGGATGCATTTTGTTCGTGATCGGCATGAAGTAAAAAGATTCTATCCATTGCTTTTGAGATCGCTGGGTGGCACACATACTTTTCGCAGGGAGTACCAAACATCATATGTAAAAAGTTTTCTGAATACGATAATGTATTGTCTGGGTAAATGTACGGCTGGCCAACAAAATGCTTGTAACACATTGCGGCGATCGTCGGCATTTTAGCGATTAAGCGGTGTGCGGAAATTGTTCTATGTTCTTGATTGGTTATATCCAATGAGTCGTGGTAAAACGATGACATTGCTCCGACAAGACTGCACAGCATAGCCATTGGATGAGCGTCATAGCGAAAACCACTGATGAAATGCTCAATCGAGCGATTAACCATAGTATGGTATTTAATGGTGTGCTCGAACTTGGCTTTTTGTTCTGCGTTTGGCAACGTACCTTCAAGGAGTAAATAGCAGGCTTCAATATAGTCTGATTTTTCAGCTAACACTTCAATAGGATAACCGCGGTGAAGAAGTATCCCTTTCTCACCGTCAATGTAGGTGATGTCTGACTGGCAGGATGCTGTTGCAGAGAAGCCTGGGTCATATGTGAAGAACCCATGACTTCCAAGCGATCCTACATCGACAACATCTTGCCCTCGAGTCCCTGTATAAACGGGCAGTTCGATTGGCTTTTCGCCGTCGATTGTTAGGGTCGCTTTGCGTTTGGTCATACTAAATCCTCAGAAAACTAGTTAGGCTTGGTCAAAAACTCGGTTGGCAACTATAAATGTTCAGGGAAAATTGTCAATAAGATGTCAATGTGAATAGGGCCTTTTCAAAGAGGTAATAACTCTCCAATTGGTGATTTGCTGCAAGGGATGGGCGTTAATTTTGGCCGCATACCAGATAACGATTATTCACAGACCGAATGGCCTCTGAGCATATCTTTGGCGGTCTTACTTAGCCACGTAGGGATTTTTGTTCATTTTTTTGACAAAGCCAATTGAATTCGTCTCGCTGAGTAATTATACTCCTGCGCCATCAAATGTGGCTACCCTGTTGCTGGATTGCCCCACTACTCTGTTAAATTTTAGACTAATATTAAACAATGTCATATTGTTACGATAATCAACGATAAGGTGCCGCCCGTGGTAGATAAGAAAAGACCCGTTAATCTAGATATAGGGACATTTAGTCTTCCCCTCACTGCCTGGGTTTCTATTTCGCATCGTATCTCTGGTGTGATTTTATTTTTTGCCCTAGCAGGATTTTTATGGATGCTGGATGCTAGCCTAGAATCGCCAGAGAATTTCGCTGCGATCAAAGACTGGTTTGCTAATCCGCTCTGCCAAGTTGTTATTTGGGGGAGTTTGGCCGCGCTGGCGTATCACTCAGTCGCTGGAATAAGACATTTGATTATGGATTTTGGTTTTGGCGAAGACAGCTTTGAAAGTGGTCGTGCCAGTGCTAGGTTTGCAGTCGTGGTGGCTGTGGCCATCATTATATTAATCACCGCGTGGATTTTCTTATGGTAACTACGGTAACAAGTTTCGGACGCAGTGGACTATCAAATTGGATCGTCCAAAGAGTCAGCGCATTTGTCATGACAGCGTATCTCATTTTTATAGTGGGCTATTTTGTGTTGAACACTGATTTGAGTTATCAGCAGTGGGCGGGCCTACATAGTGGGTTACCCATGCGAATTTTTAGTTTGCTAACGATACTTTCTGTGGCAGCCCATGCCTGGATTGGCATGTGGTGCGTGTTGACAGATTATATAACTGTGAGAACGATTGGCCCGAAAGCCACAGCGATCCGTATCTTTTTCCAACTTGGCATGATTGCCATGATATTGCTCTACTTAATGTGGGCCATTGATATTCTCTGGGGAATTTAAGTACATGTCTAACATACGAACAATGAGTTTTGATGCCTTGATTGTTGGCGGTGGCGGTTCTGGAATGCGCGCCGCACTTCAATTGGCGCAGTCAGGTTACAAAACAGCAGTAATTACTAAGGTATTCCCAACGCGCTCGCATACTGTATCTGCTCAGGGTGGAATCACTTGTGCGATTGCCAGCGACGATCCAAATGACCAGTGGCAGTGGCACATGTACGACACTATTAAAGGGTCGGACTATATAGGTGACCAAGAGGCCATAGAATATATGTGTCAGACTGGCCCCGAAGCCATTTTTGAACTTGAGCATATGGGGCTACCTTTCTCTAGAACAGAAGAAGGGCGAATTTATCAGCGTCCCTTCGGTGGTCAGTCAAAAGATTATGGTGCCGGTGGGCAAGCTGCGAGAACCTGTGCTGCTGCAGACCGAACAGGCCATGCGCTGTTGCACACGCTTTACCAAGGTAACTTAAAGAATAAAACTGTTTTTCTTAACGAATGGTTTGCCGTCGATATTGTTAAGAATGCTGATGATGCAGTTGTTGGTGTCGTGGCTATCAACATCGAGTCTGGTGAAACCGTCTACGTTAAAGCGAAGGCGACTGTTTTTGCGACGGGTGGTGCTGGTCGAATTTACGCATCGACTACTAATGCTCATATTTGTACTGGCGATGGCATCGGCATGGCTCTGAGAGCTGGGTTTCCCGTTCAAGATATCGAGATGTGGCAGTTCCATCCAACGGGCATTCATGGTGCCGGAACGCTGGTAACTGAAGGTTGTCGTGGAGAGGGTGGTTATCTGGTTAACAAAGACGGTGAGAGATTTATGGAACGCTATGCTCCCAACGCTAAAGATTTGGCCGGGCGTGATGTTGTTGCTCGGTCTATGGTGCTGGAGATTTTAGAAGGTCGCGGTTGTGGGCCAGATGGGGATCACGTATTTCTTAAGTTGGATCATTTAGGTGAAGAGACACTCAACGCTAAATTACCAGGAATTCTTGAGCTATCACGTACCTTTGCACATGCAGATCCCATTAAAGAACCTATTCCTGTAGTACCCACCTGTCACTATATGATGGGCGGTATTCCAACTAATGTTAATGGACAAGCCTTGTCCCTTGACCGTGAAGGAAAAGAGCAGGTTATTGAAGGTTTTTACGCCTGTGGAGAAGCGGCTTGTGTGTCAGTGCACGGCGCTAATCGTCTAGGCGGCAACTCGTTGCTCGACTTGGTTGTATTTGGCCGCGCATCAGGGATGTTTATCGAAAAACAGCTACGTGACGGTATTGTGTTGAAAGATGCGTCAGACGCTGACATTGATCGGGCTATGGCTGGATTAAATCGCCTTAATGCCTCGTCGGAAGGTGAAAATGCTGCGGTACTTAGAGCCGAATTACAAACCATCATGCAGAATTTCTTCGGCGTTTTCCGCCGAGGTGATTATATGCAAGAGGGTATTGGGAAACTCGATGAATTACGTCCAAGGGTTGAGAGCGTATACCTAGAAGATAAGAGTAACTCCTTTAATACGGCGAGAATCGAAGCCTTAGAGTTACAGAATCTTTTCGAAACAGCTTATGCTACTGCGATTGCTGCTGAAGGTCGCACGGAGAGTCGCGGCGCTCATGCGCGGGAAGATTTCCAAGATCGTGATGATGAAAACTGGTTATGCCACTCTATTTACTTCCCTGGGAGTAAGGAAATTGGTAAGCGACCAGTGAATTTCAAGCTTAAAACGCGTGAGCCTTTTGAGCCAATGATCCGTACCTACTGATATATTGCCAGAGAAGCTAAATTTATGTTGAATGTAAGTATCTATCGCTACAACCCAGAAGTCGATGACGAGCCATACATGCAGGATTTTCAGTTCGACACTGAGGGTAAAGACATCATGGTCTTAGATGTTCTTGAGAAACTCAAGATCAAAGATCCTACCCTTGTATTTCGGCGCTCCTGTCGAGAGGGTGTCTGCGGTTCCGACGGGGTAAATATTTCAGGTAAGAATGGCTTGGCCTGCATCACCCCTCTGTCTGAAGCAGTCAAAGGGAATAAGCTGGTGATACGTCCTCTTCCAGGTTTGCCAGTGATTCGTGATTTGGTTATCGATATGAGTCAGTTCTATGCTCAGTACGAAAAGATACAACCCTACATGATTAACAACTCGCCTGCACCGGCTATTGAACGGTTGCAAAGTCCTGAGGAGCGAGCCAAGTTAGATGGTCTCTACGAGTGCATACTGTGCGCTTGTTGTTCAACTGCCTGCCCATCATTTTGGTGGAATCCAGATAAATTTATTGGACCCGCAGGTTTATTGCAAGCCTACCGGTTTTTAGCTGACAGCAGAGACACCGCAACAAAAGAGCGTTTAGCTAATTTAGATGACCCATTTAGCGTGTTCCGCTGTCATGGCATCATGAATTGCGTGCAAGTTTGTCCAAAAGGATTGAATCCTACAAAAGCGATAGGTCATATTCGAAATATGTTGATCCGTAGTGCAACTTAACGCACTAGCTATTTCAATGAAAAGTAATACAGATTTTGCTGGCGGTTGGAGGCTTAGCCCTTTAGAATGGCGGCAAAATCTGCAGTCATAAGGACATATCATAAATGCCCCAGGGCCCAATGGAGCGATTTCTCAGCTCCTCCCACTATTCCGGTGGAAATGCCGCCTATATTGAAGGGCTTTACGAAACTTACTTGCATGATCCAAATGCAGTATCGGAGGAGTGGAGCAGCTTTTTTGACTCTCTACCTCGCACCAATGGTTCAATAGCACCTGATATATCCCATGACACGATTATCCAGCATTTTGAGTTGCTTGGTCGACGCCAGGCGAGACCGACCCCAGCGCCTGGGTCTGGTGGAATTCATTTAGAGCATGAACGCAAGCAGGTTAAGGTTGTTCAGTTAATCAGCTCTTATCGTTTTCGTGGACATCAAAAAGCCAAATTAGACCCCTTAGGAATTATGATTCGTGAGGCTGTCGCTGATCTTGAACTACATTTTCACGGCTTAACCCAAGCCGACCTTGATACGACATTTCAGACAAGCCCCCTTTACATAGGTAAACAAGAAGCCACCTTGCGTGAAATTGTAGGGGCCCTTGAGGAAACCTATTGCGGAGACTTAGGCCCCGAATTCATGCACATCACTTCTTTTGCCGAAAAGCAGTGGTTGGCGCAACGTTTTGAGAGTGTTCGGTCCAAGCCAACGTATGGTGATGGTGCGCGTATTGATGTTCTCAATAGACTGACCGCAGCTGAAGGGTTGGAGAAACATCTCGATTCTAAGTATCCAGGTACTAAGCGATTTGGTTTGGAAGGTGGAGAGAGCTTGATTCCTCTGCTCGATTGTTTGGTAAGGCGTTCGGGGGAATATGGCGCCAAAGAGATTGTTATGGCGATGGCCCATCGAGGCAGACTCAATGTCTTGGTCAATATTTTGGGTAAAAACCCAGCTGAAATGTTTGAAGAATTTGAAGGTAAACGGCTGGTTAATACCTCTGGTGACGTAAAGTATCACCAAGGTTTTTCATCGAACGTGATGACACCCGGTGGCGAAGTCCATATGGCGTTGGGTTTTAACCCATCACACTTAGAAATCTCTTGCCCGGTCGTTGTTGGCTCTGGCCGTGCACGTCAAGATCGCCGGAACGACCCCACCGGTCAAAAGGTTGTACCTATCTTGATGCATGGTGATGCAGCGTTCGCAGGGCAAGGCGTGGTGATGGAAACTTTTCAGCTATCGCAAACCCGAGCGTATAAAACCGGTGGCACTATCCATATTGTGATCAACAATCAGGTGGGTTTTACTACCAGTCGCCAGGATGATGCTCGATCAACAGAATACTGCACCGATATTGCCAAGATGGTTGGCGCGCCTATATTGCATGTTAATAGTGACAATCCTGATGCAGTGATGTTTGCCGCGATGCTGGCTACTGACTATCGGTATGAGTTTGGTAAAGACGTGGTTATTGACTTAGTTTGTTATCGTCGGCGCGGACACAATGAAACTGACGAGCCGTCGTCTACTCAGCCTTTAATGTATGAAATTATTCGCAAGCATTCCACCACTAGAGCGCTTTATGCGCAAAAACTTGTGTCTGAGGGTGTTCTTGAGCAAGACCAAGCTAATGAAATGGCAAATGTGTATCGGGCCAGCCTAGATAAGGGTGAATTCGTTGTGCACAACTTAGTGCGAGAGCCAGATACCAGTTTGTTTGTAAATTGGTTGCCTTATTTGGATCATGATTGGCGAGCGCCAGGCGCTACAGCTATTGCGCTTAATGAACTGCAAGATATCGGGACTAAAATAACGACCATTCCTGATGGAATTCAAGTTCAGCGACAGGTAGCCAAAATTTATGACGACCGCCGTAAAATGGTTGGAGGGGCACTGCCTCTAAATTGGGGTATGGCCGAGCTTCTGGCTTACGGCACGTTGCTTCATGAAGGCTACCCAATTCGATTTACAGGTCAAGATATACGCCGCGGCACCTTTTCTCACCGTCATGCGGTAGTGTTTAATCAGAAGGATGGCGAGGCTTATTTGCCACTGGCAAACTTGTCGGATGATCAGCCGCGTTTTGATATTTATGACTCAGTTCTTTCAGAAGAAGCAGTACTGGCCTTTGAATATGGGTATGCGACAACTGCACCCGCAGGCTTAATTATTTGGGAAGCTCAGTTTGGTGACTTTGCTAATGGTGCTCAGGTTGTGATTGATCAATTTATTGCCAGTGGTGAGCACAAGTGGGGCAGATTATGTGGCCTGACTATGCTGCTGCCTCATGGCTTTGAAGGGCAGGGCCCTGAGCACTCTTCGGCTAGGCTTGAGCGGTTCTTACAGCTTTCTGCTGAACATAACATGCAAATTTGTAATCCAACAACGCCAGCACAGATTTTCCATTTATTGCGACGACAAGCTATTCGCCCAATGCGACGGCCTCTGATCGTAATGAGTCCAAAATGGATATTGCGCCATAAATTAGCAACTTCAACCCTTGAAGAGTTAGCCCAAGGCGAATTTTTCAACGTAATTGCAGATGGCAGGGTTGAGCCCGCTGAGGTCAAGCGTGTGGTTCTCTGTTCAGGTAAGGTCTACTATCATCTACTCGAAGAGCGAGATGAGCGCGGTATTACTGATATCGCACTGGTTCGTCTTGAGCAGCTATACCCGTTCCCAGATCAGGAGCTAGATGCTGTTTTGGCACCCTATAGCGGCTTAGAAAGCGCAGTTTGGTGTCAGGAAGAGCCAATGAACCAGGGTGCTTGGTATAGCAGTCAGCATCATATGCGTAATGCATTGCAAAGGTTAGATTCAAAGCTGAATCTAACCTTTGCGGGTCGAATCGGCTCAGCCGCTCCGGCGAGCGGATACATGTCTGTTCATCTTGAAGAACAGAAACAATTTATTGACGAAGCGCTGACCTTGGGCGCTTAAACTAGGAATAGATTAATGGCCATAGAAATTAAGGCACCGACTTACCCGGAATCCGTACAAGAAGGGACGCTGGCAACTTGGCATAAGCAACCTGGCGACGCGGTTGAACGTGACGAACTTATTGTCGATATTGAAACCGACAAAGTTGTCCTTGAGGTTGTCGCGCCAGCTTCTGGCACTCTTACCGAGGTGCTTAAAGCAGAGGGAGATATTGTCCTTAGCAACGAGATTTTGGCTCGCATTGAAGAAGGCGAGGCTGCTGTATCTCCAGCAAAAGTAACAGCTGCCTCTGAGCCTGACCAGCAGGTGGGTGATGCTTTGGTAAACCCTGCGGCTAAAAAATTAGCTGATGAGCGTGATATTGACCTTTCTCAGGTTTCCGGGACGGGCAAAGGGGGGCGCATCACTAAAGAAGATGTGGTCAATTTTACTCCTTTAGCAGTGCCTTTAGTGGCAGCTTCTGCTCCGGCATCAAAAGCGCCAGAAACCATAGAGCCTGTAATGCAAGAGGGCGAGAGAGTCGAACGTCGTGTGCCTATGACGCGCATGCGTGCGCGTATCGCAGAGCGTCTTTTGGATGTAACTCAGACGACCGCTTCATTGACTACATTTAACGAAGTTGACATGTCAGCCATGATGAGCCTGCGTAAACAGTACCAGGACGAGTTTACTAAGATGCACAATGGCACTCGGTTGGGCTTTATGGGCTTGTTCGTAAAGGCCGCTGTAGAGGCGCTTAAGCGATTCCCTTTGGTTAATTCTTCTATTGACGGCTCCGATATTGTTTATCACGGATACCAAGATATTGGTGTTGCCGTGTCCACAGAACGTGGTCTAGTTGTGCCAGTCCTAAGAAGTGCTGAGAACATGAGCATAGCGACTGTAGAGAATTCTATTAGTGCCTATGCGGGCAAGGCCCGTGACGGCAAACTGACCATCGAAGAAATGACCGGTGGCACCTTTACTATTACCAATGGTGGCGTCTATGGTTCGTTGATTTCAACGCCCATTCTTAATGCACCTCAGGCGGCTATTCTGGGTATGCATAAGATTCAAGAGCGGCCAATGGCGGTCAATGGAGAAGTTGTTATTCGCCCTATGATGTATTTGGCGCTGTCCTATGATCACCGCTTAATCGACGGAAAAGAAGCGGTGCAGTTCTTGGTAGCGATCAAACAATTGATTGAAGATCCAGCTAAGATTTTACTTGAGATTTAATCGATAACTAATTGATAAATAGGTATATAAATGTCTGATAAGTATGATGTTGTGGTGATAGGTAGTGGCCCCGCGGGTTACGTTGCGGCGATTCGCGCAGCGCAACTAGGACTGCAAGTGGCCTGTATTGAGAAGTGGAAAAACAACGAAGGGGTTGGTGTCAATGGCGGAACCTGCCTCAATGTTGGTTGTATTCCTTCAAAGGCCTTGCTCGACAGTTCATACAAGTATCATGAAGCGGCAGAAGGGCTAGCGGTTCATGGTATTAGCACCAAGGGTGTGGAGATGGATATCGCGGCTATGCTTGGCCGAAAAGACAAGATTGTTAAGCAACTCACTGGCGGTATTGCAGGGCTGTTTAAAGCTAATGGTGTTACTGCGCTTTATGGCATGGGTAAGCTTCTTGCGGGTAAAAAAGTCGAACTGACTGACAACAGTGGTGTTGTGTCTGTAATCGAAGCGGAAAACGTTATTCTGGCTTCAGGCTCTTTGCCCATCGCCATCCCTGTTGCGCCGGTTGATAATGATCTCATTCTTGATTCTACTGGCGCTCTGGAACTTGGTGAAGTGCCTAAACGTTTGGGCGTTATTGGCGCTGGTGTTATCGGTCTAGAGTTAGGCTCTGTTTGGGGTCGGCTAGGCTCTAAAGTGGTATTGCTGGAAGCGCTTGACGACTTCTTAGCTATCATGGACAAAGCCATTGCGAAAGAATCTAAGAAAATCTTTACCAAACAGGGTTTAGATATTCGATTAGGTGCTCGGGTCACTGGTACTCAAATTAAAGGCCGCGAAGTCGAAGTGACTTATAAGACCACAGCTGGTGAAGAGCTTAAAGAAAGTTTCGATAAGCTGATAGTCTGTGTTGGCCGTCGGCCTTTCACTCAAGGGCTTCTGGCGCCAGATAGTGGTGTAGACATAGATGACCGTGGCTCAGTTTATGTTAATGAGTTCTGTGCGACAAATGCACCGGGTGTCTATGCTGTTGGAGATTTGGTGCGTGGCCCCATGCTGGCCCACAAAGGGTCAGAAGAGGGCGTCATGGTGGCTGAGCGGATTGCTGGCCACAAGGCCCAAATGAACTACGATATTGTTCCTAACGTAATTTATACTCACCCTGAGGTCGCTTCTGTGGGTCAAACCGAAGAGCAGGTTAAGGCCGCGGGTGAGCCCTATAATGTTGGTACTTTCCCATTTGCAGCAAGCGGTAGAGCTTTGGCGGCAAATGATACTGACGGCATGGTTAAGATTATTGCTCATGCTGACACTGACCGCATACTGGGCTGCCACATTGTTGGGCCAAGTGCTGCTGATTTAACTCAGCAAGTGGCGATAGCAATGGAGTTTGGTTCGAGTGCGGAAGACTTAGGTATGACCGTGTTTGGCCATCCCACGCTGTCTGAGGCGGTCCACGAGGCGGCTTTGGCGGTGAATGGAGCTGCAATTCATATCGCAAATCGCAAGCGACGCTAGAAAGAAATTAACCTTTTGCACTCCGGGCTATTTGTTTAATAGCCTAGGGTACAATACAACCTAAACATTAACAGGAATCGAAGTATGAACCTGCATGAATATCAAGGTAAGCAACTGTTTGCCGAGTATGGACTGCCAGTGTCGAAAGGCATTGCTGCAGAAACAGTTCAGGAAGCGATTGCCGCTGCTGATATTATTGGTGGCGGTCGCTGGGTCGTTAAAGCGCAGGTCCATGCTGGTGGTCGCGGTAAAGCCGGTGGTGTAAAGCTAGTTAGCTCTAAAGCTGAGATTGAAGCATTTTCCCGTCAGTGGTTAGGCAAAAACTTAGTCACTTATCAAACCGATGCCAAAGGTCAACCTGTTAGTCGTATTTTGGTTGAAACCTGCACTGACATCGATCAAGAGCTATATCTTGGTGCCGTGGTTGACCGTGGAACACGTCGCATCATCTTTATGGCCTCTACCGAGGGCGGTGTTGAGATTGAAAAAGTGGCTGAAGAGACTCCAGAGAAGATTCTTAAAGCCATTATTGATCCGGTAACCGGCGCTCAGCCTTATCAGGGGCGTGATCTAGCTTTTAAATTGGGCCTCAAAGGCGTTCAAATTAAGCAGTTTGTTAGTATTTTTATGGGGCTGGCTAAACTATTTAAAGAAAAAGATCTTGAGCTGTTAGAGGTTAACCCGCTGGTCATTACTGACGAGGGTAATCTCCACTGTTTGGATGCCAAGATTATTGTTGATAGTAATGCTATGTACCGTCAGCCACAGATTAAAGAAATGCATGATCCTTCACAGGAAGATGCCCGTGAAGCCCACGCCTCTGCTTGGGACCTTAACTACGTGGCCCTCGATGGGGACATCGGCTGTATGGTCAACGGCGCGGGTCTGGCTATGGGTACTATGGATATTGTTAATTTGCATGGCGGGTCGCCGGCTAACTTCCTTGATGTTGGGGGCGGAGCGACCAAAGAACGCGTGGTTGAAGCGTTTAAAATTATTCTTTCAGACGACAACGTCAAAGCGGTTCTCATCAACATTTTTGGCGGCATTGTGCGTTGCGATCTTATCGCTGAAGGCGTCATAGGCGCAGTAGAAGAGGTTGGAGTGATCATTCCAGTGGTTGTGCGCTTAGAAGGCAATAATGCTGAGCTAGGGACTAAGAAATTGGCCGAGTCTGGCCTTGCCATTATTGCTGCTACTAGTCTTACTGATGCAGCGCAACAGGTTGTTAAAGCCGCGGAGGGTAACTAAACATGTCTATCTTAATTAACAGCGACACTAAAGTTATCTGCCAGGGCTTTACTGGTGGGCAGGGCACCTTCCACTCGGAGCAAGCCATTGAGTATGGTACAAAGATGGTTGGTGGTGTAACCCCAGGTAAGGGTGGTACAACCCACCTTGGACTACCTGTGTTTAATACCGTTGCTGGAGCAGTTGAAGTTACAAGGGCAGAAGCTTCTGTTATCTATGTACCTGCGCCATTCTGTAAAGACTCTATTCTTGAAGCCGCCTACTCAGGTCTCAAGCTTATTGTTTGTATTACCGAAGGTATCCCGACTCAAGATATGCTCGACTGTAAAGTCGTTTGCGATAATCTGGGCGTTACTCTCATTGGGCCTAACTGCCCAGGTGTTATCACTCCAGGGGAATGTAAAATCGGCATCATGCCTGGTCACATCCATTTGCCTGGAAAGGTCGGTATTGTCTCTCGGTCTGGGACATTGACCTACGAAGCAGTCAAGCAGACCACCGACTATGGGTTTGGTCAGTCTACCTGTGTTGGTATTGGTGGCGATCCCATTCCTGGTTCAAGCTTTATCGACATCTTGGCGTTGTTTGAAAAAGATCCAGCTACCGAAGCGATCGTCATGATCGGCGAAATTGGCGGTACTGCCGAAGAAGAAGCAGCGGCGTTCATTAAAGACAACGTGAGCAAGCCTGTTGTTTCCTATATTGCTGGTGTAACCGCACCTGCTGGCAAGCGTATGGGTCATGCTGGTGCGATAGTTTCTGGTGGGAAGGGTACGGCAGATGAGAAATTTGCTGCTCTTGACGACGCCGGTGTTAAAACCGTGCGCAGTCTTGCTGAGATTGGTAATGGCTTAAAAGAAA
>JAPKEJ010000063.1 GCA_028822155.1 Porticoccaceae bacterium | reverse complement strand
AACGCGGGACCAATTGGTTAAAAGCCAACTGCTCTACCAACTGAGCTAACGGCCCCCAGAGGAGGTGCGTATCATACTGACCAGAAGCTAAATTTCAAGCACTATTTTCGTATTGGGTAGGGTCTTTTATACCTGCCTCGTTAAAACCCTGAATACGCAGTCGACAGCTATCACATTTACCACAGGCAAGGCCTTCGGCGTTTGCCTGATAGCAAGAAACGGTATGGCTATAATCCACTCCCAAGGCAAGGCCCTCTTTAATAATTTGGGCTTTAGTAAGATCAATCAACGGCGCCTCAATCGATAGGCGGTTACCTTCAACCCCAGCTCTTGTTGCAAGATTAGCCATGGCCTCAAAGCTGCTGATATATTCTGGTCGACAATCTGGATAACCAGAGTAGTCCACGGCATTAACTCCGAGGAATATTTTGTTGGCACCGAGCACCTCAGCCCAACCGAGCGCAATGGAGAGAAAAACGGTATTCCGGGCAGGCACGTAAGTTACGGGGATCCCTGCTGTTTCATGTTCTGGAATGTCGATTGATAGGTCAGTAAGTGCCGAACCACCAATCGTCCCCAGATCTAAATTAACAACTTTGTGCTGCGCAACGCCCATTATGGCGGATACATGACTTGCGGCCTTTAACTCAGAGCAATGTCGCTGACCATAGTCGAAACTCAGGGTATAGCAGTCGTAACCTTGGCTAATCGCCAGAGCAAGCACAGTGGTCGAATCAAGACCACCGGACACTAGGACAACGGCTTTTTTTGACATATTAAGAGGCCTTTCTTTAAAAGTTTTTGTCCAGATAGCTCTGCGCTTTACTGGCTACACCACCGGAACTAGCAGCGGCCTTCTCAAGAAATCCACGAGCGAGGTTGTTCTGACCAAGTTGAAAGTAAATCTTGCCCAATTTAAAGTTGGAATCCATAACTTTCGGATGATTCGGGTGCTGTTCAACAATCGTCGTAAATGATTGTCGGGCTAACTCATCTTGTCGTTGCAAGAGATAAATCTCTCCTAGCCAATAATGAGCGTTTGCCGTGTAGGCGCTGGTAGGATACTTTTCTAAGTGCAATTTCAACGCGATAGCGGCGCCTTCAATATCGCGCCCCTTTAACAGCTTATTTGAAGCAGTCTCATAATCTGTTTTAACAGTACCTTCGTCCACAGCTGAAGAGAAATCTGTGGCCCCACCATCAATTGATCCATCTATCCCCTCTTGGGCTAAAGGTCCACCATTCAATGGTTCGGCTGCTAATGAGCCAAAATCAGCACTGTTTTCATCAAGGGCTTGTGACCCTAGGCGCCGGTCAATATCTAAGTAATCATCTAACTGGCGCTGTTTCACTTGCTGTAGCTCGTACTTTAATTCTTCAACCATACCTCGCAACAATCTAACTTCATCACGAAGCCCTTGCATGAGGTCGTAGCGCCTCTCAGCCATTTTTGATGCAGCACTGGGCTCGTAGGGCTTGGGTTCAACGCTTTTGTCCACAGTCGCGCTTGTCGACGCTGACGTACTCATGTCAACAATGGGCGCTAGGTCCTGTGCTAGAGAGCTTGCAGGCAACACTAGTAACGCTAAACATAACCCGACATTAAATTTCATAACAGTCCACTAATGTTAATTACTCATTCAAAACGAAAACGGCCAGAGCCATCACAACCCTAGCCGCGTCGTAACAGCGTACTTGAAGCTACAACTCTCTAACGGAGAAAGTCTACTTCAACTCAACGCGACGATTCATACTCCACGCAGCATTACTGCTGCCAAACGAAGCTGCTTGTTCTTCACCATAGCTGATCACTTCGATCATGCCAGGAGAAACACCTTGCAAAACCAAGAACTCCTTTACAGCATTACCTCGGCTTTCACCTAGAGCCATATTGTACTCGCGAGTACCCCTCTCATCGGCATGGCCTTCCAATCGGACAGATCTAGGATTATCCATCAGAAAAGCAGCATGCTCAACAAGCGCGGCACGAGACTCTGCTTTGAGTAGGGCTTTGTCGAAATCAAAATAAAACACGGTCGCAGCAGATGTTGTCGGCTCTACTGGAGTTTCTTCAACGACTGTCGTCTCAGCTTCCACCTCAAGCGCCACGGTCTGAACTGTAGTATCTTCAATATCGGACATGGTTTCCTCAACAGGCGCAGAACTACAACCTGCAAGAACCAACGAGAGGCAGAGTGCTGACAAGCCTGTCTTAGTGACGGAAATATTCATTTAAAGCTCCTTATATTATGGTTTTTTTACACATTAAAATAATTTTGGTTCAAAACTAACGTAAAAATGGAGACCACGCCGGTTCTCTAACATCGCCTATCTTAGCGGGAAGAAAGTATTTTACTCCAGCATCTAGCGACACTGCAGATAAAACACCACGACCTCCCTGCTTTGTTGCATAGATAAGCATGGCTCCATTTGGCGCGACGGTCGGTGACTCGTCTAGCCTAGTTTCTGTTAATTCTAGCATACGCCCAGTTTTTAAATCGAGCGTCGCAATATGGAAAACACTAGATTCGCGGTGCACCACTACTAGTGTCCTACCATCCGGCGCTAGACTAGGTCTGGCGTTGTAGTTACCTTTGAATGTTATGCGCTCAACGGCCCTTGATGCAATAGTTAATTTGTAAATCTGCGGAGTACCTCCCCTATCGGAGGTAAAAAGTAAGCTTTTCCCGTCAGGCGTCCAGGTTGGTTCTGTGTCAATGGCAAAGTGTCTCGTTAATCGAGATAATTTATTTGAAATAAGATCCAACAAATAAATCTCTGGATTACCGTCTTTGGATAAGACCAACGCTAGTTTATTCCCGTCAGGTGACCAGGAGGGTGCGCCGTTGAGACCCGTAAAATTGGTCAGCTGTTCACGCTCACCACCAACCAGGCTCTGCCGATATATGGCAGGTCTTCCCGTTTCAAACGAAACATAAGCTAATTCATCTGCTTTTGGTGACCAAGACGGCGACATGATGGGCTGCGACGACTCGAGTACCAACTGCTCTCTTGCTCCATCAGAATCTGAGACGTTTAATCTGTAGATAAACTTGTTTTCGTTTAATTCGGCAGTTATGTAAGCAAGCCTAGTGCTAAAGACACCCCGAATACCGGTAATTTCTTTATATACCTTGTCGCTAACCAGATGTGCTAAATCTCTTATCTGAGCCTCTGAGCCTGTCACCCGATGCTTGAAAACCGTTTTTTGTGCGGTTACGTCAAGTAAAGTAAAGCTTAACTCTAACTTGTCTTCAGAGTTTTTTAAGTCACCAACCACCAAATACTCACTTCCTAATAATCGCCAATCTCGAAAGTAAACATCGTCAGCACTTTGCGGAAAAGCCAGCATATTTTGTCTCGGGATGATTTTAAACAAACCACTCCGTAAAAGGTCAGATTCCACAATGGCGCTGATATCTTCTGACACCTGAATGCCATTGGTTGATATTGGTGCTACGGCCATCATAGTAGGCTTATCATTGCCTTGCGTGACCCGAATGACGAGTTCGCCCCATGCTGCAGCAGGCATAAGCGTGAACAGAAGCGCAACAGCTATACTATGGACGGTTTTTGTTGTGATTAACGATCTAAATAACATTGGGGCTCCGTGAGTTATAACCTAAGATCTTGGGGACTAAAAGCCACATCAACTTGACGAAATTTCTTTTCAAACAAAACCGGTGACATATTTTGTAGCTCAACAAACTGATCTGTCTTAAATGCTGCCTGCTCGACTGATCGGTCAAAAGCGGCGTCTCCACTTGACTTCAAGACGGTAACCCCGACGATACGTCCGGTGGGCACAAGCTGCAGTCTTATCGTAGTTTCCATCTCTCGACGTGCGCTGGGCGGACGGTTCCAGTTCTCTGACAATCTCCGCTGAATTAGCTGACGATAACTATTGGCGGCTATTTCATCCTCTTGCGCATTAATTAAACCCTGCTCTGCTGCAATAGCCTCTGCAAACTCGGCTTCGATCAGTTGTCTCTGTAATTCTGCTTCTTCTAAACGCTTTTTCTCCGCATCTGCGCGTTCTTCCGCCGCCAAACGCTCTTGTTCTTTGCGCTTATTTTGTGCCTTGAGTCTACGCGCCTTAAGGGCCTGCGCTTTTCGCTTTTCGTTTTCAAGACGCTTTTGTTTTTCTCGTTTTTTCTGTGCCGTGTTATCAGAAGGCTTTTTGGGCTTTTTCACCGCTTTTTTCTTAGGGGCCAACTCAACTAATTTGGCCTCAATATACTGAGGCTGAATCACTATCCGCTCCGTTGCCGGCTGCCATCCAACCACCAGCACCCACAAAACCATCCCGTGAACAGTTAAGCTAAACAGAATGCCTATGCCATAGCTGAGGGAATCTCTCATATTACTGTCGAGGAGGCTCTGTCACGAGACCTACAGAAGGCGCTCCTGCTAACTGTAACTCACTCATTAGGGTCACCACAGAGCCATAGTCTACATTGGCATCGCCCCATACAAGCACCGGGGTTTGCGGTCGCTGGCGAAGAATTTTAGCCACACGATCTTTAACATCAGCTAGAGATGTTGCTACATTATTACCCTTTTGATCTACCCAATAACTGCCGTCACTTTTAATAGACACAATAAAGGGCTCTTGGTCTTTTGTATCCATAGGCGCTGAATTAGCCGTAGGTAATTCAACCTTGACCCCCTGCATTAAAAGCGGAGCGGTAATCATAAAAACAACCAATAGCACTAGAGTTACGTCAATGTAGGGCACCACATTAATTTCTGCGACTAATTTACGTTTTACTCTTTTGCGCTTTAACAACCTAGCCTCCTAAAGTAGATGTTTGCTATCGCGAATGGACCTGACGATGCAAAATACTCGAAAACTCATCAGAGAAAGTCTCATAGCTACTATTAAGTGCCTCAACCTTCGCTGCATAGCGGTTGTAGGCAATAACAGCTGGAATGGCTGCAAAAAGGCCCATCGCCGTAGCAATCAGCGCCTCAGAAATACCGGGTGCAACCGTTGCCAGCGTGGCCTGCTGAACCATCGCAAGACCCCGAAATGAATTCATAATGCCCCAAACCGTGCCGAACAACCCAATGTAAGGACTGACTGAAGCCACGCTGGCCAAGAACGGCAAATTCACGCTTAACTTTTCATCCTCTCGAGATAATGCAACACGCATAGCTCGGTCTGTCCCTTCCATGACGGCATCAGGATCAGTTTTATCGGACTGAGATAGCCGGCTAAACTCTCTAAAACCAGCACGAAACACGTTTTCAATACCATCAGTCACACCTTCCTCTTTAGCTTTCTCTGTGAGTTCATGATAGTAATCAGACAGGTCGACGCCCGACCAAAAAGTGTCTTCAAACGTTCTAAAACTAGTCTGTGCATTACCTAGGAAGAGCCCACGTTGCACTATCATTACCCATGACATCACTGAAGCGATTAAAAGTATCAGCATCACAGCTTGGACTAGCACGCTAGCATTCATTATTAACGCAAGTATCGATAAATTTTCTTCATTCACGGGTCTAAACTCCAATCTGGCTAGTGAGGTGTTCGAACATTTCCTTGGGTACTGCCTTGGGACGTTTGGTGTCAGCGTTAATGCAAGCTACCCTGACCGATCCTTCAACAAGTAATTGATCTCCAAGGTACACAGTTTGAGACATTGAGAATGTCACTCTTGTCACACCTGTTAGCTTTGCCGATACAATAATTTCATCATCCAGCACTGCCGGTTTGTGATACTTTAATTGCAGATCGTGGACAACCAACTGCAAGCCATCAAACAGCGCGACCTTCCCGTAACCAAGGCTACGCATGTACTCGGTTCTAGCGCGCTCCATGAATTTAAGGTAATTGGCATAATAAACGATACCTCCTGCGTCAGTATCTTCAATATAGACACGCATTGGCACACTAAATTCAGTCATCGCTGAGATCCATCTGCTGCTGAATTCGTTTAGGACTTTTAAGACCGAAATGCTCGTAGGCCATTCGTGTCGCCATTCGCCCACGTGACGTCCTCATCAAATAACCCTGCTGAATTAAATAGGGTTCAATGACATCCTCTATTGTACCTCGCTCTTCACTGAGCGCTGCGGCAAGGCTATCAACCCCTACCGGCCCGCCATCAAACTTCTCCATTAGGGTCAGCAGTAAATGGCGGTCGAGGTGGTCAAACCCACTTTTATCAACATTTAGCATATTCAAAGCGGCATCCGCGACCGACTGAGTAATTGTCCCGTCGCCCTTCACTTCTGCGTAGTCACGGACTCTGCGCAACAGCCGATTTGCAATGCGAGGCGTGCCACGTGCCCGGCAAGCAATCTCGCGCGCGCCCTGATCATCTATTTTAACGTTAGTGATTCCACTGGCTCGCTTAACGATGCTGCCAAGGTCTTCTTCCGAGTAAAACTCAAGCCTTTGTACGATACCAAATCTATCTCTCAAAGGAGAGGTCAACAAACCAGCACGAGTAGTGGCGCCGACTAGTGTAAAAGGCGGTAAATCTAGCTTTATTGAGCGCGCAGCAGGCCCCTCTCCTATCACTATATCCAACTGATAGTCTTCTAGGGCGGGATAAAGGATTTCCTCGACCACTGGACTCAATCGGTGAATTTCGTCGATAAATAAAACGTCGCCTGACTCGAGGTTAGTCAGTAGTGCGGCAAGGTCGCCCGCTTTTTCCAAAACAGGGCCTGAGGTAGTTTTGAGGTCAACCTGCATTTCATGGGCGATGATATGCGCCAAGGTGGTTTTACCCAATCCTGGCGGTCCAAAGACCAACGTATGGTCAAGGGGTTCCGAACGCCTGCGAGCTGCCTCTATGAATATTTCCAGCTGTTCTTTTACCACTGGCTGGCCTACGTATTCGGCCAAAGTAACCGGCCGTAAAGCACGATCATAGCGCTCTTCAGAAGCAGAAATATCAGGTGAAATAAGGCGATCAGGCTCTATCATTGGGTAGGGTCTCAAGTTTAGCTACAAGCATACAGTGGTGCTGTTAGTTTTTCACTAGGAGAGCGACTTAATCCCCTCTATTTACGCCCGACCTAAGACTATCGCGACACCATATTTTTTAGTGCGCGCCTTATCAACTGTTCTGCACTAGTGCTTCCTTCATCAGACACTCGACTAACCATCTTGGCAGCGTCCTGAGGCTTATAGCCAAGTGCAGTCAAGGCACTTTCAGCCTCTTGCTGGATGCCCATAAGCGCACCAATGGCACCACTAGCAGGCTCTTTAAGCTGTGCATCATCAATTTTGTCACGCATTTCGATAACTAAGCGTTCAGCCGTTTTTTTACCTACCCCTGGCAATTTGACCAAAGTTGCAAGGTCGTTGTTATGCACTGCATGTGCAAATTCATTTGCGGACATTCCCGAAAGGATTGCCAACGCCATCTTAGGACCAACACCATTGACCTTGATCAACTGTCGAAATAGGGTTCGCTCTTCTAGGGTGATAAACCCGAACAGAAGCTGGGCATCTTCACGGACTACAAAATGCGTGTGTAAAGTAACTGCACCACCTATTTCTGGGGTATCAAAAAAGGTCCCTAAAGACACAAGCACCTCATATCCTATACCTTGCACATCAATCAAAAGATCAGGCGCTTGTTTTGCAATGATAATGCCCTTGATTTGTCCGATCATATTGTATAAATCTCTTCTATTGATAGCTGCATTTTATTTAAGCCTGCCTCTAGCAAAGCCAGTTACGCCACTATCTGAAAGTACTGCCAGAGTCCGCATGCTGTGACTATGGCAGATGGCCACAGCCAGCGCATCAGCAGCATCTTCAGAAGGTGCTTGAGGTAATTTCAATAGCTGGGTAACCATCATTTGCACTTGTTTTTTATCGGCTGCACCGGTACCTACCACCGCTTGCTTTACGCTTCGAGCCGAATACTCTCCAACTTTTAGATCCGCATTTACCCCTGCCACAATGGCTGCTCCTCGAGCCTGCCCCAGTTTCAGTGCCGCTCTCGGGTCCTTAGCGAAAAATACATCTTCAATTGCCATCAGCTCTGGAGTGTATTCACTGATTATTTGGCTGACACCGTCAAAAATTATTTTCAATCGATCAGGAAGTGACTTTTCGGGTAACCTGATAATACCGCTAGTGACATATTTTAGTTTTCCACTCTCAACGTCAATTACCCCATAACCGGTGCGGCGTGATCCTGGATCTATTCCTAAAATTCGAGTCATTATTAATCTTGTCGGCAACTGTTATGTGAGTGTTGCAACCCAACGAGATAGAGTCAACTAATAAAAAGCCCCCAGGACATAATCCAGAGGGCTTTTAGTAACGCACTAATGACAACTGATTGTTCAGTCGTCAGTTTTCTTAGCAGGTTTAGCTTTTGGCGCTGCTTTAGCTTTTGGCGCTGCTTTAGCTTTTGGCGCTGC
>JAPKEJ010000023.1 GCA_028822155.1 Porticoccaceae bacterium | reverse complement strand
GGATTGGAAAGCTAAAAATCAAAAGAACAAAGCGATTGTATGGGACTACTGGCAACGTATGAACAGCGCTCGGCCCAGCGAAGTAAAAGGCATTTGCAAGAAAGTCTTCCATAAAAATATTAACTGGAACGGATCTCAACCTTTTAATCAGATTCGTGGAATCGATGCGCTGGTTACCACGTTTTGGGAGCCATTATTGAATGCATTTCCCGATATAAAACGTGTCCCTCATATTCTGTTAGGTGGATTGTCTGATGGTGAAGAATGGGTGTCCGGCTATGGCTATTTAACAGGCACATTTGTGCATGACTGGCTGGGTATCCCTGCAACAGGTAAGAAAACGCACATCAACTTTGGTCAGTTTTTTGTCATGCGTGACGAAAAGATAGTTGAGAGTTATGTGATCTTCGACATTCTCGGCGTTATGAAACAAGCGGGGTTTCAGGTATTACCTCCAGCTTTCGGTCAGGAAGGAGGAAAGACCGTAAAGCCCGGCGAGAATGGTATTCTTTTAACAGAGCAAGATGACCTTGAGAGTCGCAAAACACTTCAGTTGGTTGACGCAATGGCTACCAGTATGGGCTGGTACAACAGAGACCGTGACATGGAGAATATGGAAACGATGCAGCACGAGTATTTTTGGCATCCCGACTTCCATTGGATGGGTCCAACAGGTATTGGCTCTTCACACACCATTGAAGAATATAAGGACTTCCACCAGAGACCATGGGTTCTTGGATTCGGCGACCGAGAAATTAATGAAAAGCCTGGTGGGCGTTTCATGGGTTATTTTGCAGAGGGTCAATTTGGTGCGCTCGGCATTTGGGATTCTAAATTCTCTTTGCATCATGGAGAATATCAGGGAATTGCTGGTACTGGAAAGATGATGACACTTCGTGACTTTGACTGGTACAGGCGCGAAGGTGACCATCTTATTCAGAATTGGATTCCGATCGATCTAATCGACCTATTTATGCAGATGGATGTGGATCTTTTCGACCGAATGCATCGTCAGCATGAGCTTAGAAAGCAAGGAATCGACTGGTGGGACCTTCCGGTTAAAGGATTTTCCACAAGTGCCAGTAAGTTGAATCCTCGTAAGTTCTAATCAGTATTTGGCCTAAGTCAAAAATGTGAATGCATTACGTCGCTCGAGAGAAAATAGCGCCAGAAAAATAGCTGAAACATGAGCACAAGAAACAACATAAATGATTTCTTAAAAAGGACACTTTTATGCTAACACGACGTCGTTTTATAAAAAATAGCGGCGCAATAGGTGCATCCTTAATTGCGTCTCCAATGATTATGGGAAGTAGTCGTTTGTCTCATGCCTGCGGATATCGCGCTCTTGTATGTATCAATTTGGCTGGCGGTAATGACTCTTTCAACATGCTGGTTCCATCTGATGCGAGCCAGTATTCGGCGTACTCAGATGCTCGTAGTAATCTGGCATTAAACCGCAGTAACTTACTCGACCTGACTGGCCACACCACAACGGGCAGGTCCTATAGCTTACATCCAGGTATGCCTGAGCTTCGAGAGCTTTATGATAATGGTGAAGCAGCGTTCGTAGCAAATGTTGGCGCCCTAAACAAGCCCCTTAGTGCAGACGAGCTTAAGTCTAATGTTGACTTTGGACCTGCGCAATTATTGTCGCACACCGCCCAGATAAGTCAGTGGCAAAACGGTTCGTCGCAGTTAATTACATCTTCAGGGTGGGGTGGTCGCACTGCCGATCTGTTACAGGGTATTTTTCCAACTGGCGATATTCCTATAAGTCTATCAATGTCTGGAGCTAATACCTTTCAGCTTGGCAAAAAGACTTTTCCCTACGATTGTGAGCCCCCAAAAATCCATTCATTAATCTCGAAACGTTCTGTTGGGATCGATTTCGATTTTGTAACCAGTCAGTTGGCCAAGGAAGCATATCGCAATTTGCATGGCGCCTCGTTAAACTGGCCGGAGACTGCGATAACTATAGATACAAAAAATGGTGTTGGAGCCTATGACGAGCGAGTCAGATTACCAGATTTACAAACAAAATTCGCACAAGACCATTTTTCCCAGCAGCTATCGAAAGTAGCACAAATCATCTCAGAACAAGATCCTACAAAGCCAGCTCGGCAGATTTTTTATGTCAGCTTTAGTGGGTGGGATCACCATCATCAGTTACTCTCAAATCAGGCCACGATGTTGCCTGTCTTGAGTCAAGGACTACTATCTTTCCGCAATGCACTTTCTGAGATTGGCTTGTTTGAGGATGTTACAACATTCACTGCTTCAGAGTTTGGTCGATCGCTAACATCTAATGGATCTGGTTCAGATCATGGCTGGGGCGGTCATCAGATTGTGATGGGCGGTGATATACAAGGCTCTCAAATATACGGTCAGTATCCCGAATTATCGTCATCAAATCCATTACATATCGGCCAAGGAGTTTATGCGCCGACGACTTCTAATGACCAATACTTTGCTGAGCTCGCTCTTTGGCTAGGCGTACCTTTATCTGAAATTGGTTACGTGCTACCTAATCTACAGACTTTTAAGTCATGGCTAGGTAGGGGTGCCAATCTAGGAATTTTTTCTAACTCTTAGAGTACCATGAGGTTAATATTAAAAATTAGACTTCAATATAAATATCACTCAATAACCCTCACTAATATTGGCAAGCTCCTTCAGCTCTGCCATCTTTGCTGGAAGGCCAGTGCGAAGCGCAGGATAATTTTAGTTAGGTCTTTGATTTGTAATGGTGCCCGGGGCCGGACTTGAACCGGCACAGTGTTTCCACCGACGGATTTTAAGTCCGTTGCGTCTACCAATTTCGCCACCCGGGCATACTGAAGGGGGCTTTTAAAACTATGTCTTATTTCTAAACTATCATCAAAGAGAATGCTGGTGACCCATCTCTTAGCGACGCGAATTATACATGACCAAAAATAGAATTGGGAATGAATATCTCTGATTTACCTAGCTTGAACTACCAAAAAGCTATAGGTTCCAAACAACGTCTTAATTTGGAGGCGCGGGTCGGAATCGAACCGACGATGGCGGAGTTGCAGTCCACAGCATTACCACTTTGCTACCGCGCCTTAATTTTTATTCTCGCCAACAGCTTTTGACAAGGCCGCTATTCTAGGGAATACGGGCAATAAATCAACTAATTATCGTCGCTGGCGCTCAATTGTGGCCATGCTTTCTTGAGATAGTAAACCATTGACCATAATGTCAGTCCAGCCGCTGCATAAATTGCACTAAATCCGATCATTGTTAATGCTTGTTGTTCGGGCTTGGCGAGCAATAAAATGGCTATGGCAACCATCTGAACCCACGTTTTAACTTTTCCAAGCGTTGAGACTGCAACACTTTGACCGGAACCCAATTCAGACATCCACTCTCTCAAGGCAGAGATTACTATTTCTCTTCCTATAATTATGATTGCTGGAAGAGCGAACCAAGGCGTTGAATGAACTTCAAGAAGAAGAACCAGAGCCGCCACAACGATTAACTTGTCAGCGACAGGGTCTAGGAAGGCACCAAATGGCGTCACCATATCTAGCTTTCTAGCGTAATAACCATCAATCCAATCGGTCAAGGCCGCCAGCCCAAAGATGGCCGCTGAGGCAAAGTGATGCCACTCCCATGGGAGATAATAAACAACGATAAATACTGGAATCATCGCGATACGCATTAACGTCAGTGTATTAGGCAGATTCCACATAAAATATTATTCCGATACCTGTATGTAAAAAGGAGTGCAAAAGCGTTTACTTTTAATCATTGTACAGTGCGCCGTAGATTGCTTCAGCAACCTTTTTGTTTATATTCTCAACTTTCATAAGGTCGGCCACGCTGGCCTTTTTCACTTCAATGATACCGCCAAAGTGCTTTAATAAGTCTCGACGTCGTGTTGGCCCAACACCGGGGATGCCTTCTAAGGCAGACGTACGACGCTTTTTGTCGCGCCTCTGTTTGTGTCCAGTAATAGCAAAGCGGTGAGCTTCATCACGAATTTGTTGGATTAAATGGAGAGCCGCTTGCTGAGGCCGCGCTATCACCTTATTATCTTGATCTGCCAAGATAAGTGTTTCCATACCAGGCTTGCGGGTTGTTCCCTTAGCAACGCCCAGCACCACTACGCCAACCACGCCAAGGTCTGCCAGCACCGACTTGGCGACGCCAATCTGCCCTTTACCCCCATCAATGAGAAGAATGTCAGGTAACTTACCCTCGCCTTTCATAAGCCGCGTGTAACGCCGCCTAATCGCCTGTTCCATGGCGGCATAGTCATCACCTCCAGTGATATTTTCGATGTTAAACCGTCGATAATCACTCTTTAGGGCCCCATTGCTATCGAACACCACACAGGACGCTACAACGGCTTCGCCGCTACTGTGACTAATGTCAAAACATTCAAGTCGCTCTGGCACCTCATCAAGGCCAATAGTTTCTCTAAGGGATTCAAATCGCTGCTGCAGGGTCTGCTTTGAGGCTAACTTACCCGCCAAGTTCTGTTCTGCGGTGCGTTGGGCAAGCTCGATCCACTTGGCGCGAAACCCTCTGACCGAATCACGAATTTCTATATTTCGCCCAATTCTTTCTTTTAACGCGTCGGTCAGAACCTCGGCACCCTCTAGTGATGCATTGACTAAAATTTCCTTGGGTAAATCAGGTCGGCCAGCGCCATCTAGATAAAGGTGCGGTAAAAACTCATCCAGTAGCTCACTAACCTTCTCCGCCAACGGCGCCTTGGGGTAATAACTACGACTGCCTAATATGCGACCTTGACGCACATAGAGCATATGAACGCAGGCTTGGCCATTGGTTACAGCGCCTGCCACAACATCAATAGTGCCACGGCCCTTTTCAATCATTTGTTGTGCCTGAACCTGGCGTAGCGCTGATATCTGATCTCTATATTCACCTGCTTTTTCAAATTCCAATTCAATCGACGACTTGTCCATGTCCCGCTCTAACTGCTGCAGTATTTTTTCGGCCTTACCATCAAGATACAGTCGCGTTAAATTTACATCCTCTGCATAATCATCTGGTTTAACAAAACCAACACAGGGTGCTGAACAGCGTTTTATTTGATACTGCAAACAGGGTCTAGATCGATTTTTAAAAAACACATCCTCGCACTGCCTTACGCGAAATACCTTTTGTAAAAAGCTCATACTCTCTCGCACCGCATGAACACTGGGAAACGGCCCAAAGTAAGTTCCCTTAGCCTTTTTAGGGCCGCGGTGAAAGGATAGCCTAGGCCATTGGTCACGGTCAGAGATAAAAATGTAGGGATAGCTTTTATCGTCTCGCATCAATATGTTGAATGGCGGTCGATATTGTTTTATTAGGTTGTGTTCTAAGATCAGTGCTTCAGTTTCTGTTTCGGTGACCGTCACGTCGATTTGAACAATACGTTTGACCAAGGCCGCGGTCTTAGCTGTTAATCCCGTCTTTCGGAAATAGCTGGTGACTCGGTTCTTTAGATTTTTTGCTTTGCCTACATACAAAACCTGCCCCTCACCATCAAGCATCTGATAGATACCTGGGCGTTGGGTAAGCGATTTTAAAAATGATTGATGATCGAAAGCCATGATGGAAGTGTAACGGTTTTTAGCGCTAAAAGGATCACTTGATGAGGGCACTAGAGCCCTAAAATGATCTTAGCGGCTGTTATCGATAAGTCCTGTCAAAGCGTCAATCTGCGCCTCAGAGTTATAAATGTGTGGTGACATTCGGATGCCCTTGGACCGGCTATCAAAACAAACGCCCTTACCTTGCAATATTTGGATAATCTGATCATGTTTTTTACCAAAATGGATGATAAGCGTGCCGCTGCGGCAGCTGGCATCCAATGGTGAAACTAACTCATCGTCACTAAGAACTTCAATAATACGATCACACATGTTTAAGTTATGTTGGCGAACCTGCTGAACGCCAACCTTACTAACAAACTCTAAACTGGCGGTTGCCACTAAGAACGGATATACGGACGGTGTTCCACCCCAAAACCGAAGAGCATCTTTGGCATAGCGAAAATTATGAATATCGAATTCAAAGGGGTCTTCATGGGAAAACCAGCCGACATTTTGTGGCTTGCAGTGTTCAATTGTGTCTGGGTTAACCCACAAAAAAGCGGCCCCTGGGCCACCACTAAGCCACTTAACGCAAGACCCAACGACGAAGTCTGCAGACCACTGTTGAATGTCGATAGGAATAATTCCGATAGCCTGAGCAACATCGACTAGGGAGCGAATTGATCGTTGAGCAGCCATTGCAGTAATGGCCACGATCGGTAACTGGACTCCGTTGTTAGATTGCACCTGAGTGACCAGCACTAGGGCGACATCATCAAGTAGGTACTGTTCCCACACGTCCAAATCATTCAGGTTGAGGCCTGAAGGAATATAACGCATTTGGTAACCCAAACTCTGGGATTGCTGCAACGCATAAGCTACAGAAGGAAAGTCCTCTTCACTCATTAGAATGACATTTTTGTGCTTTGACGGCGACAGCGAGAATATAATTTTATTCACCGCGCTCGATATAGTCGTTTGCGGACAAAAGAGCCTTGCATCGCTATTAAGTAGTGCGCCAAGCTGCCCACGAAATCGTTCAATCTCGGCTAACCAATGGTTCCATATGGTTTCATCGCCTCTAACCCAAGGTTGCCAAAAACCTTCGTCCGCTATTGATTTCGCTGTCTTCAGCGGCAGCCCGATAGAATGGCTGAGCAAGTAGGTACCTTGCTGTTCAACAAACTTATCTTCCATCATGCTAGACAGTCCTTAAGGTTCTGAATATCTCTATAACGGGTATCAAACCCCTCGGTGGCTGGTGCCGCGCAACGCATGTCGCAGAGCTTTCTAAGGCCCTTTAGAAGCACAGGCAATGGCGGCCCGCTAGCAGTTAAATCAGGTTGGTCAGAATGTGCTCCTACCTCTGCAGGACGTTCTATAAATTTGTGTACCAGTCGTTCATGGTGCTGAACAGCCACCCTTCCATGAGCCGCGCATACTTCTAAAAACATGCTTAGGTTAGTTTGAAACCAAGGGTCATTTTTATGTTCAGGTAGGCATTCTAGAAAACTATCGAGCAAACTTTTGCGCCGCATGCAGTCACGAAGCACTAGTTGGTCTTCTGGGCGCATGAACAAGAACTTATCAACCAGCAGTTGTGAATAATAAGGGTCATCGGCTTTGCAGACGCCCAGTAGTAAATCAATGACATTAATACCAGCAAAATCGCCCGCATTAGCACCCCTATACTCATGTAATCCAACGCGATGCGGTCTGTAGTAGGGCCTGACACAATAGAAAAAGCGATTAATATCTAGCTGGTCAAATAAACTCGCATTAGACTCATGAACCTCGTCAAGAGCCACCTTAGCAGTCGACAACAGGTCATAGGTTATTGGGTGTGAAACTCCCAGTGGCAAACAATTCCGCAAGGCCTCGGACGCACGAATAAACGAAAACACGCCGCGCGTATTAAAGTCGATAAATATCTTTTCATCGGTGAGGGAAGTGAACGTTTTGTATTCCCCATTGACAGCTCGATTGTGCGTTTCTAAATGACAAGAAGCGAAACGTGGAATAACGCCCAATGAAGCACCCAATTGCATTGCAAGGGCCGAGGCCTCTTGTAAGGGTGATTTTGTCTCTCTTGATGGCTCGGTAATATCATGACGACGACAAGCGGCCATATAGAAGCCGACGTCACCAAGAACTTCAAATCCACTATCAAACCCCTCATCAGTATTACCCTCATCAAGAAGGTCTGTAATGAGTGCTCTACCCTCATCAACCAATATCGTTTTGATACTGTCACCCATAGGCTCAGGTGAATCACGATTTTCGAAATACAGCTCTTCCAACTCTGTATTCATCTGTCTAAAATCACTGCGAATCCATTGATCCAGTGCGCAGGCTTTGTGAGTCATTTTTTAGCAACCGTTGGTCTTTCTGATAAGGGTAAATTTTATCAAAATTATACTGGCATTATCGGGCAAAAAAATGATCATTTTTCATCAATAGCGTGCTATATTGATCGTTAACTATAATTTTTTAGCAGATTGAACTAATAATGAATAATAAATTAGATAGTACTGATATTAGTATATTGACCGCATTGCAGCATAATTCTCGCATCAGCAACGCAGAACTATCCGCCAAGGTAAACTTATCTCAAACCCCCTGCCTAAGACGACTGCGCAGACTCGAGAAAAGCGGCCTCATTGAGCGTTATAGCGTGCAGTTAAATCATCAGTTGATAGGCGCCAGCGTCTCGGCATTTGTATTTGTAAAAGTGAACAAAAATACCTCAGAAAATGCATCAGACTTTGAGTCAGCCGTTGCTGACTTGCCCGAAGTTACTGAGTGCTGTGTGCTTGCAGGGGCCCATGATTATATGTTGCGCGTAAGCACCGCAACATTACAATCTTTCGAGCTGTTTCTAAAAGAAAAGCTAGCTAATGTGCCCATGGCCGAAGGTATCGAATCAACCATAATACTTAATCAGCTTATAAAAAGAGATGCACCACTACCCACCCCACAGATAAGGGGTGGACAATAATTACCGTCAAATCTGTCTTATTTCTGGCGGACCCAATAACGCCGACGTGCCATCAGCAAGCCTATTGCTAGCATCAAGATCACTAACGACGAGTCACGTGAACGGTCAGTGGCTATAGTACAACCGCCTCCACCACTTTTGGGTACAACAACGGGCGGTTGCGGAGGCGCAACGACAACACTAATCGCCACAGTATCGGTGCCAACGCCACCCTGATCGTCAGTCACTGTTAACCTAAAGCTGAGTTCGTCTGCCGAGCCAGGTGCAGTGAACTGCGCTGTTGCTTCGTTAGACTGACCGATCGAGACTGTTGTCCCCGTTAACTGCTCCCAAGCATAGGTCAGCACAGAGCTATCTGCATCAGTGGCCGACCCTTGTAAGTTAACTGCGCTGCTAGTGTTCACAGTCATATCGGCACCCGCATCAACAACAGGAGCTTCATTCTCCCCAGGTTGAACAACGCCTTCGCTGACTTCTATCGAGATAATAGCAATGCTTGGCGATGTCAGCGATAGTGAACCAACTGGATCATGTAATCGAATGAAAAAGCTCTCTTTTGGCTCGCCATTACTATCAGATTTAACGGGAATACTGATGGACTGCACCTGGCTTTCACCATCGCCCCAAGAGAGCGTCCCCGAATCAAGTGCCAGATCATCGCTATCTGTGGCCCCCACTAAAATCTCCCACTTAACACTAACAGCCCCCTCGGAGCCATTGTTGCGTGCAACCTCAACTGTTGCGCTACCACCCTCTTCAACCAAATAACTTTGGGCATCAAAACTAACATTACCCTCGGCTGTCTGAAGCGTATTATCACGAACAATGTAGAGCCCACTGCTAATATCACTAATCAAAACAATACCACTGGGCAAGTAAGGATATACCCCCCAAGCACCATTAAACGACGTATTGTCAGACATCGGGAAAGTATCAAAAAATCCTATTTCCTTTGGAACGGACGTGTCCGAAATATCCAGAACAGTCATCCCTCGGGTGTAATTGGACATGTAGTAGCGATTGCCGCGCACAAAGCCATTGTGGTCAATCGCCCCAGTAGGTCCAGTCCAAGTTGATAAAAGAGAAGGCGCTCTTAGGTCTGACATTTCAAATAACCGAACTGTGGTGTTAAGCCCATAATCCATCTCATCTAATTCGTCATGGACAAGCACAACCTGCTTATCCTCTGTGTACCAGCCTGAATGGACGTAAGAGACATTTTGATAAGAGGTAGTACTTAATCGCGTAGGAGAGCTGTTTTGCGTTTTATCCCAGATCTGGAAGTTGTCTTCATTGAAATCAAAGAAAACCTCACAGTGAGGTCCACCCGAAACGCATTGAGTATCCTTACGATCATCCGTCAACACCATAGAGCTGACATCATGAGTATAGTTAGAACGCGAAGAGGAGCTATTTTGATAGATCGAGACCGGTGACTGAGGGTTATCTAAGTTATAGGTATTAAATGAGCCTCCCTTTCGGTTTGAACCTGCAATATGTAGGTAAGGGTCAACCCCATTTAGCGCTACCCCTAGCGAGTAATCAACATTACTTAAATAAACATTATGCGCACTGATATCACTTGAATCTGAACCGGCAACAGAAATTGCCTCAGGCAGGGAGCGTAGGTCTATGATCATGGTCCCAACAGACGCGCTATCGGCAGTCACATAGGCGTAACTCTCCCATCGTGCGCTTTGAACGTTAAAGTGTTGATAAACTTTGATATCACGCCAAGAGGTTGACTGGCTCGAAACACTTCCCACCATACGGGGCGACTCTGGGTTAGTTACCTCAACGACGCCAACGCCATTCCGCAGGCCCAAGATCGCGTATTCTCGGCCATCATTTACATCATAAAAGCCCCAAACATCGTTGGCAGCACTAGGATTAGTTGAAAAACTCGACAGCGGAACATGTGACAACAAGTCCATGTTTTCACAGGCGTGATCTCCAGCAAAACCATTTTCACAGTTGGTTGCTGCCTTGGCCTCTTTTAATCGCTCATAAACCTGCATTTTTTCGCGAATGTCTTGAGTTTTTTCGATATCCAAGCCTTTCGCGTCAACAATGACGGTAAAGCCTTTGCTGGCTAATTTGTCGGCGAATTCGAGTGGCACCCCGGTTAGGCGTGTAATGTTATTGGGATCCGCTGTAGCGAAAGCAGATGCTTCACTGTACAAGCCTTTTACAGGAACTAGATCACTGAGAAGATAAAACAGCGTATCGACATCTTCGACCTTATAGTTACCCGCAGCCATCCGGATCGTATCACCCTTGTTAGACTGTAATCCGGCATAGTTAACGGTTTTGCACGGCTGTGCAGCGTCATCGCACTTGCCATTATCAATACCAGTGGGAGAGACAAATCGAGCCTTGTCATGGTCTGCATGGCTCATGACTAAAGAGGAATAAGACGTCAGTGCCAAGACTGTAACCACCAATAACAAACTGTCTTTAATTGCCGCTATCGGCCTATAATTTATATGCATTCTTATTCTCTTTACTAGTGACAATTTTTAATTAGGAGCGGAATAATAGTGCAATTGTGCGGCCGATGATAGCGTTGGAAATATTAAGATAATGTAAGTTGCCAAAAGTCATAATCATCTCTCTACCGTTCTAAGTATTTGTAGATATATAATTCAAAAAAGACCGTCGAGGGATTAATTTCAAGGGACTTTTCAAGCCAGTCCTTTTACAATAAGCATTGCTTCACTTTAATCATTAGAGTCCCAGCCATTGTCAGATTCAATTCCTAAAAATCTTAAAAGGCGCTTTTGCGTGGCACCGATGTTGGACTGGACCGACCGACATTGTCGGTTTTTCCTGCGTTTAATTAGCCAACATGCGGTTCTATACACTGAAATGCTCACCACGGGTGCTATCTTGCATGGCGACACCGAGCGGTTTTTGGCGATGAATGCCGCAGAACATCCCGTTGCATTGCAGTTAGGTGGCAGCAACCCAGGCGATTTAGCGGCTGCATGTAAACTTGCTGAAAAATATGCGTACGCTGAAATAAACCTTAACTGTGGCTGCCCCAGTGATCGCGTACAAAGCGGAATGTTTGGGGCCGTTATGATGAAAAATGCGGCTATTACCGCTGACTGCGTTGGCGCCATGCGAGAGGCAGTAGATCTTCCGGTAACGGTAAAGCATCGTATCGGCGTTGATGACTATGACTCATATGATTTTCTGTGCCAGTTTGTCGGCACACTGTCTGAGGCTGGTTGCAATACCTTTGTAGTACATGCGCGAAAAGCATGGCTTAAAGGCCTAAGCCCAAAACAAAATCGAGAAGTCCCTGAACTTAATTATGATCGTGTTTATCAATTAAAGCGTGATTTTCCCGATAGCGAAATTATCATCAATGGGGGAATAACCACTCTAGAACAATCTGCCGGACACTTAAACCATTTAGATGGTGTAATGATGGGGCGAGAGGCTTATACAAACCCTTACATATTGGCAACGGTCGATCAAGAGATCTATGGTGATAATCATCCGATTAAGAGCCGTAAAGAAATCGCTGAACAATTTCTTAATTACATAGATAATGAGATGATTAAGGGCACCAGACTGCATGCCATGACACGTCATATTTTAGGCTTGTTTCATGGGATGCCAGGAGCACGCCAATTTAGAAGACACATCAGCGAAAATGCCTATAAACCCTCAGCCACCATTGATGTTTTAACCACCGCACTTCAAGCGACCACAGGAGCCATTGGCAAATGACCAATAAGAGCAAACTCGAACAACTTAAAGAAATGACAACTGTCGTTGCTGACACAGGTGATTTTGAGGCCATTAGCCAGTATTCACCCGAGGATGCGACAACAAATCCGTCTTTAATCTTAAAAGCGGCTCAAATGCCCGCCTACAAAAATCTAGTTAGCCAGGTTATTGCCGCGGTGGCCGCAGAAAACCTTTCTAGCGAAGAGCAATTATCCCTGTGCATGGACAAACTTGCTGTTGGTATTGGGGGGAAAATCGTTGCGGTAGTGCCAGGTCGTGTTTCAACCGAAGTTGACGCTCGGTTATCGTTTGATACTGCCGGCTCTATTTCCAAGGCTCGCCAGATAATTTCACTCTATGAGAAGGCTGGCATCGGCAAAGAGCGCGTTCTAATCAAAATGGCTTCCACTTTTGAAGGAATCCGCGCAGCAGAGTTATTGGAAAAAGAAGGTATCAATTGTAATCTGACATTACTCTTTAACTTTTCCCAAGCGGCTGCGGCTGCGGATGCAGGCGCATACTTGATTTCGCCTTTTGTAGGCAGAATTCTCGATTGGCATAAAGCCTCTACAGGCCGAACGGATTATAGTCCTGCCGAAGATCCCGGAGTCCAGTCGGTCACACAGATTTATAATTACTATAAACAGTCTGGGTATAATACCGTGGTGATGGGAGCCAGCTTTAGAAATATTGATGAAATCACGGAATTAGCAGGCTGCGATCGCCTAACCATTAGCCCTCAGCTGCTACAAGAGTTGGATGATGATTTTGGTGTATTAACCCGTAAGCTAGACCCAAACAATACTGGTGCATCTATAGAGTACACTTTGGGCGGTGAGAGTTCGTTTCGCTACGAATTGAACAATGACCCTATGGCTACGGAAAAACTATCTCATGGCATACGTGCTTTTGTTGCCGATCAAGTTAAATTAGAATCATGGTTAAAAGAGTTTAAATAATGTTAGACAAAATCAAAAATTTCTTCCAAGCCAAGGTCCTTGAAGCGGAAGAGAACACAACTAGCCCAGAGCAGTTAGCTACGGCTGCGCTATTAGTGGAAGTAATGGTCATTGATGGTGATCTAGATCAGCATGAACTGGACTCGATAAGCGCCACACTTGGCCGCATGCTAGAACTCACCACCGAACAAGTGGAGGAGTTAATACAATTATCTCGGGATGAGGTGGCTGAGGCCACCTCTCTTTATCAGTTTACACGTGAGATCAATGCTCATTTTGACCATCAACAAAAAATGACTCTAATGACGGCTATGTGGCGTGTAGCCTTTGCTGACGGACATCTAGATAAGTATGAAGAAAGTATAATTCGCAGAGTTGCAGACCTCTTACATATACTGCACAGCGACTATATTCATTGCAAAATCGATGCCAGGGAAAATCCCTAGCTAGCTATCTGATTCAAGCGCTCTAATTAGGTCGGTGAACTCTCCACTGTTCTCAGGGCTCAATTCTATTAGTAGCTTATGCGCCTCCAAAACTTGGAGTCGGACATCGTCAATATCTGCGTTTTCAATGCCAATATTGTGTAAATGTATATGCTCTTTAACATCAGGCACATCTTGAAAAATATCGAAAATCTCATCAAAACTCATGCACTCTAGCGTCCGAAGAATACTCGCATCTTCGCAAAAAACCTGGATGTTAATACCGTAATGTTTGCGGCAGTGAAGGCCTAACTTTGCAAGTAATCCCAGCGTAGTGCTGTCTAGACAATCCGCATCCAACATATCAACAACCACTTGCTTGACATTTTTACTGCCAAAAATTGTCTCAATATGCCTATTCAACGTGCCACATAATGTCACCCGCACGTCGCCTGATAGCTTAAGTAAATAATCACCCATACTGTCTGCGACAAGGATTTTACCCGGAGTCACCCTACATGCCTCTCGTCAGTAACAGCATAGAAACGTCATCTTGGGGGGCCTCGATAAAATCAATGGACAACGCCTCTTTCAAATTCTCTATGGTATTTGATTTAGTGCCCAAAAACTGCAGTAAAGTTTTCTCTTTCTCGATTAACTCTTTATCGGGTACCAATTCGAAAACTCCGTCAGACAGAAGCACTAAAGCACATCGCTCTGGGAGTTGCATTTCCTCCACCTCCCAAACCGCGTCTTCAAATATACCTACGGGCTTACCCATACCAGGTAAATAGTCCGCTTTTCCATCTACGATCAAGATCGGTCTAGGTAATTGGGCGCCGACAACATATCGTAATGTACTGGTCTCTGTATCTAAACTGCCTGCCACGACAGTCAAATGTTTACCCAAGCCCGTCGCCAAAATTTGGTTGTTAATATGTTCCAGAAGACCTTCTGGTGCCGCATTCAAAGCCTCATGATCATTTTCTGTCGTATGACGGCGGATAACTCGACCAATCATAAAACGCAGCAACACTGTTACAAAAGCAGATGACGAGCCATGCCCAGATACGTCGGCAAAATAAAACAGTAAATAACGGCCTAAAACAAAATTATAGCCAATAAAGTCACCGCTGAGATAAAGCGAAGGCGTGACAGAGTGTGATATTTCATAATCACCAAAGGTTAAAGGACTTTCCGGCATCAAGCTTTTTTGTACTTCAAGGCCTGCAATTTGATCTTGTTTGAGAAGCCGTAAGCTTTCTTCAAGCTCCAAGTTAGTTTGTTCTAAATCACCGCTATATTTATGCCGCTGAATACGAGTGACGGTAATCTCTTGAATTCGAGAGAGCGACTCAGAAAAATCTTGTGGGGACATGCCATCAAACCAAACGTCTGAGGCTCCATGACGAAAATAACTAGCGACCGTTTCAACTGAGGGTGTATCTAAACAAACTGCGACGAGATATTCGGATAAAAGCACCTTTAAATCATTGTCTTGGCCCAATAGTTTGCCCGACGCATCTGAGGAAACCAAAACAACCAGCTGAGAAACAGGATCTTCACAAGCCGCCGTCATCGCTGCCATATCAGACACAAGAACATAGGACCTGCCACAGCTTTGGACAGCTTCTTGAAGAGGTTTGAGCCTAGTCACATCCTCTCCGACGAGAATAACAAGGCTATTAATTGCAGTCATGGAACATCCGACTTATCAATTGCTTATAATTTTTATATCAATGCAGTTATTTAATTTTCGCTAGCTTAACCTAACAGTTCAGACGATTTAAATGACGCTAATAATCCTCCAAGTCACCAAAATCATCTTCAATGGCTCCGTCATTGATAACATACTCTCTATTTTGCAAATATACATCTCGAATAAACAGATATTTATCACCCGAAATGACATCTAGTTGGTCTAGATAGGATCCATATTGAGAAACAACGCTAATTCCTTTTACTCCGGCACGAAGAGCCAATTTATCTGAATAAGAGAAAGGGTCGAGAAAACTGTCAATAAAGTCTGCCGGAGCGTCGCGAAGTGTCGACGGTCCCAAAAAAGGGAGCATAAGATAAGGACCTTCTCCAACACCCCATACAGCAAGCGTCTGGCCGAAATCTTCATCTTCACTAGCCTGAAAGCCTGCACTTTTAGCAACATCAAATAAACCGCCCAAGCCGAAGGTTGTATTAAGTAAAAACCTAACTGTGTCATTGCCGGCCTGTTTTACCTTGCCTTGTAACAAACTGTTAGCCGCATTGGGAATTTCATTAAGATTACCAAAGAAATTTACAATGCCGTTTTGAAGTGGGGTTGGAGTGACGGCTTGGTATAGGTTCACCACGGGTCGTCCGACACTGTTAATAACTGTGTCATTGAAACCCCAGACACCTCGATTTAAATCCTCTAGCGGGTCAGGGTTTTCAATCTCTTCGGAGAAAGTAATCGACGACATAAATGTCAGGATGATAATTGTGACCAGTCTAAACATGTCTTTCCTAAAATTTTCCTAAATAAGCTAAGTTGAAGATTTGCCTGTATCCATTCTACTAGCACTCGATTCATAGGTACATAGTTGAATCACTCAGCGCACCAAAATTACGCTTTACCCAACCTTAATAACTTAGCTTTAATTAACCGGTTAAGGACTTAATTAGCCGTCACCAGGTCAAAATACGTTCAACTGGTTCACAATATCTGACCACTTCTTGGCCAAACGTTTTGCTGAAACTGGCGATCGTGTTTTTAATTGTTGGGCAAACAAAGAGACCCTATACTCTTCTAATAACCACTGGAAATCTAATAATAAATAGGCTAAGTCTGAGGTGAGGAATTGCTGTTTTTCTCTCAAACCTTCGACGCCAATAGCGAAAGAGCGCAATTCGGCTGTATATTCACAATCTTTGGCTACTTGAGACGTGAGTTTATCGATTCTTATACTGATTCCCTTTACAAATCGTGGATACTGCTGGGTATTCTCCGGTTTTGCTCTACGCAGTGTATCGCTAGAAAATAACCAACTGACCTGTGCGGCAATGTCGAGCTGTGCATCAGCACCCAAGGCGCCAAGCCCTCGTAATCGCTTCTGCTGTTCATGTAACTCAGTCAAAACGCTAGCAACCTGCACTGCATGCTGCTGAGCAATATCCACTACCTGTGATATGCCCGCAGAAAAGCTTTGATCAAAGCCCTCTTTATCTCGAACAACAGACCCGTTAGTGAACATCGCCTGCTGAAAGCTCGCCTCGATGATGGCAAGAACTATTTCATCACGGGGACCTAAGGCCGCTGCCTTCAGAGCCAGTTCTTTCCCTTTCAAAAGGTTCTTCAAAAGATATTTATGCTGTTCTCTACCCCTTAAAAGGGCCAGCCTGAGCTGACCATGCCGAGATATCTGCTCAGCTACCAGAGGATTATCAACTAATTCAATGGAGGCAGATTCACCATTATCTTGAAGTGCCGGCCACGCCTTAATGGTCATGTCGCCACGTGTTAACTCTACCTCTGCAGGCAGATAATCAAAATCCCATTCAAGAATACCTTTTCGCGCAATAGACTGCTCAGATGGACGGTCTAAACTTTGCTTAATCTGTTGCTTAAAGTCTCTCTGCAATTGATGCAGGCTTCGAGCCATAGCAATCATCTGACCCTTATCGTTCTGCAAGACAAAGTTCATCTGATACCAGTTATCAAGACTTTCCAAGTTCCAGGAACTCTCTTCAATTTTTGTTCCAGTCAGCTTTTGTAATTGCTCGCTCAACACAACCGTTAATGGTCTGTCCTGAGCACTGACCTTAAGCAGAACCTTGTCAATATAATCTGGAACAGGAACAAACTGCCTGCGGACCTGTTTAGGGAGGCCCTTTATCAGTGCAATGCATTTGTCACGTAGCATCCCGGGAACCAACCATTGAAAAAGGTAGTGGGGTAATTGATGTAGCACTACCAAGGGCACCAATAAACTCACACCATCTTCAGGATGGCCAGGTTCAAAGTGATAGCGCAATTCAAACTCGAGACCTTCATGACCAATCAGCTCCGGAAATTGAGCTTCTTCGTTGTCTGACAGACCTCGTAGGAGCAAAGATTCTTTACTCATGAACAGTAGTGTTGAGTCTGCTTTTTCGGCTGTTTTACGCCATTTTTCAAACGCGGGAAGATTACACACGCCTGAAGGAACTCGTTCATCATAATGGTTATAAATAACCATTTGTTCTGCAAGGAGATCTCTGCGCCTAAACCGATCCTCTAGTGCCTGAAGTTCTGACACTAAAGCATGATTATGCGCATAAAACTCTCCCTTAGCGCGATACCCATCTTCGACTAGCGCTTGCTGTATGAACACCTTTCTCGCCTCAGAAGGGCTTATATTGCCGTATACAACCTTTTTGCCCTCAACAATGGACAACCCAAATAAGGTTTGACGTTCGCTGGCCATTACTTGGCCTGATTTCTGGTGATAGAAAGGTTCGCTATGTGTTTTCTTCACCAAATGCGCGGCAAGACTTTCAAGCCAAGCTGAATCGATTTTTGCAACATTTAGAGCATATTGCTTAGTTGTCTCCATCAAGGACCCCGCCATTACCCATTTTGGCGGTTTCTTACTTAGTCCAGATCCAGGAAAAATGAAAAATTTACGGTTCCTCGTCCCTGAAAACTCCCATTTTTCCTCTCGAATACCAACTTGCCCCAACAGACCAGACAACAGTGAGCGATGAATGCTCGCGTAATCTGCCGCTATCTGATTCTCCTTTAAGGCCAAAGCCCTGCAGGCGCTGTGAAGCTGATGATGTAAATCACGCCACTCTCTCATTCTCATAAATGATACATAGTGAGAACGACAATATTTACTATATTGATTGGTGGAAAGACTGCTGCGCTTCTCTTCAAAGTGATTCCATAAGTTGAGTAGCGATACAAAATCAGAGTTTTCATCCGCCCATTGCTTATGTGCTTGGTCAGCAGCCTGCTGCTTATCCCCCGGCCGCTCTCTAGGGTCTTGAATACTCAACCCACTGGTAATAATAATTAACTCATTCAGTGATCCGTTCTTGTCCGACTCTAAGATCATTCTGGCAAAGCGTGGATCTACCGGCAACGTCACTAGTTTCTTACCAATGGGAGTCAATTTTCCATCTGCGGTGACCGCTTGAAGCTCTTCTAAGAGCTTATAACCATCGTTTATCAAACGATTATCAGGTGGGTCAATAAAGGGGAAGTCTCTAATATCGCCCAGCCGCAGTTGCAACATCTGTAAAATTACTGCTGCTAAATTAGTGCGTACTATCTCTGGGTCAGTAAACAGCGATCGACCCTCAAAATCGTCCTGCCGATACAAGCGATAGCATACGCCGTCACTCACACGACCGCAGCGTCCAGCTCGCTGATTAGCACTGGCCTGCGACACAGCCTCTATTGGCAGTCTCTGCACCTTTGTTCTAAAGCTGTATCGAGAGACTCTGGCACGACCTGTATCGATAACATAACGAATGCCCGGCACTGTGAGCGAAGTTTCAGCAACATTCGTGCTCAAGATAACTCGCCTACCTCTATGTGGCGCAAAAATTTTACTTTGCTCTGCCAGACTTAACCGAGCATAAAGAGGTGCTATTTCAGTATTGGGGAATTGGGCCCGTCTAAGCGCTAAGCTCGCCTCACGAATTTCTCTCTCACCACTTAAGAAAACTAATACATCGCCCTGTTGCTGCGTATCTTGAATGTCGCGCAAACAGTCAACGATTTGTTGATTTCGGTCGCCATCTAAAATATCCAAATCACTGTATACGATGTCAACTGGGTAAGTTCTACCTGACACCTCAACAATAGGCGCATCATTAAAATGAGCGGAAAACTTTTTTATATCAATGGTCGCCGAGGTAATAATTAGCTTTAAATCTTTCCGCTGCCCTAGCAGCGTCTTCAGGTAACCAAGCAAGAAATCAATATTCAGGCTCCGTTCATGAGCCTCATCTATAATTAGAGTGTCATATTTACTTAGAAATCTGTCTTGCTGAATTTCTGCCAGTAAAATTCCGTCTGTCATCAGCTTAATATAGCTCTCAGACGATGTTTGATCTGAAAACCGAACCTTATACCCAACGGCTTTGCCCAAAGGTGACGCTAGCTCTTCCGCTATACGCTGGGCCACTGTCCGAGCAGCAATTCGGCGTGGCTGAGTATGGCCAATAATGCCCTTCACACCTCGTCCTGCCTGAAGGCATATTTTTGGTATTTGGGTAGTCTTACCTGACCCAGTTTCTCCGGCAATGATAACCACCTGATTCTCTTCGATTAGCTGCCTGATTTCTTCAGAGCGCGCACTAACCGGCAAGTCCGGAAACTGGATTTTTGGTAATTTTTTTTGCCGAGATTGAACAATTACTTGTGAGCGAGCCACGGCATCTTGAAAGCCTTGCCATTCTTTGGATACTAGCGCGGTATCCACAGTTGACTGCGAAAATCGAGTTGCCCTCTTAGACAAACGAAACAAGTCTGTACTAGCCACCGACACGATAAGCTGAGACTTTAGCTGCTCAACTTGCCTGGACGTCAATGGCAGCTTAACGGGGAAATTAATATGATTCAGATCCTGCATAAAAAGCGCTATTCGCCAGCACCCTGCCATATACATTGACCAGACTTAGTGGCGATGGCCGCCAACTTTTGCTCATGCAGGGTTATTTCCTCATCGGACGCTTTAACAACTCGGAGCGGGGGTCGATTGTCTGGAAGTCGACGAATAACTGAGGCCATATTTATTTCGCCACTTTCAGAGTCTGACTGATCATTAATATTTAAATTGACCTGACCGCCTGTCATCAGTAGATAAACATCTGCCAATATCTCCGCATCCAGCAAGGCGCCATGAAGCTGTCGCTGAGAATTATCCACACCATATCGCTTGCACAAGGCATCGAGATTGTTTTTCTGTCCGGGGTGCTTCTGTCTTGCGAGAGCTAGCGTATCAATGACCCTACATCGAGACTCTATGGGCTGGTGTGCGCCTCGGAGTTTTTTAGCCTCGTGATTAATGAAGCCAATATCAAAAGATGCATTGTGAATGATCAACTCGGCATCATCCAAAAACTCGAAAAAATCTGTCACTATGGCTTCAAATAGCGGCTTATCCTCGAGAAATTGATCAGTAATACCGTGGACCTCCATTGCGCCTTCATCGACCTTACGCTGAGGATTTATGTATTGGTGGTAATGGCGGCCAGTTAACTTTCGGTCGACCATTTCGACGCAACCAATTTCAATAATCCGGTGGTCCTGAGAAGTTTCTAATCCAGTAGTTTCGGTATCAAGAACAATCTGTCTCATTATCTTTATTTCTTCAATAGTTAATTTGAGTTTGGGAAAAACAAACCTAAAGTTCGTCAATACCCCTATTGGCTAATTGGTCGGCAATCTCATTTTCAGCATGTCCGCTATGTCCCTTAACCCACTGCCAATCAATGGTATGCACCTGAATTACATCATCTAACTGCTTCCACAGATCTACATTTTTAACTGGCTTTTTAGTGGCTGTTTTCCACCCTCTTTTCTTCCAGTTAGGCATCCATTCTTGAATCCCTTTTAGAACATAAGTTGAATCGGAGGTTAGAACGACATCACAGGGTCGCTTTAACGCGGACAATGCCTGAATAACCGCCATTAACTCCATACGGTTGTTGGTGGTCTCTGCCTCACCACCGCACAGCTCTTTCTCTTCATCGCCAAATCGCATTAATGCACCCCAACCACCGGGGCCTGGATTCCCTCGACATGCGCCATCAGTAAAAATCTCAACTCGATTCATTCTATACCCTATTAATCAGTAATCGCGGAATATCAATATTTACTCTCTGTTTTGGATCCTAGCGGTTTAGCGGCAGATGACCTTAAACGACCACTCACGCTGCGCTCCCAGACTCGAGATGAACTGCTGATACCGCGGGCAACACGCTTTACTGCATGAATGATATAGAAATTACCAATAGGAAGACGTATTTTTTCGCAGGCATTATCCCAGGAGGAAATACCTTTCTCTTGAACCAGAGGCCTAAGCCCACCACTCCTAACTACCGCTCGGCTCCGCGGCCAGTGATAAGCGCCATGATCGACGTCCAACACCTCACAATTGAGGAGTGTTAACCAATCAATTAATCTGCCTTTACGAAGGTTATGAAACCGATACTGAGAGCGATTTGTCACTAGCTGCATTGGGAACTTAATTAGGCCTGTCGGGCCTACCGGATTAAAGACACATATTATGAGATGCCCGCCCGGCGCTAGGACACGCAACGCTTCGTTTAGCGAGGCCTTGGGGGATTCTGAAAACTCGACCGAGTGCTGAAGTAATACAACGTCAACCACCTCCGAAGGCAAAGGTAAATCACAAAAATCAGCTGCCGCGGACATTTCTGCAATATTACCCAACAACTGAGACTGCAATCCAAAACGGTGTATTTGGCTAAAACAATCCAGAGTTTCTTGACTGGGCGATAAGCCGAGGCGTAAGAATCTATAACCGGGTAAATGACTATATTTTTTTGTAAAAATTCGTTTCTCGGCCGACATGATATAAGAGGCAAATTCTGACTCTGACCAGTCTTGCAAATCTGCACTGGTCTCACCTAAGTCTTCTATGTCAAAGCGTTTTAACATTTATTGTAATAGCCTCTAGGGAGCTTATGGCACATAGAATATAGGTTTAATAAATTATGTTTTACACTATTATGGAGGCTGAATCGATTAAACTCCACCTGATAATCCGTAACATTAGCTACAGTAAGGAACCTTCTGTAGTTAAGCTGTAAAATTAGAGACTCTTTATGCCAATCCGTATTTGTCTTAGATACTTAACATAGCTACAATCGCGGCATAAAAATTTACAGGTGTTATCCGGGGCCTTCGCTATTAAAAATTCGTCTTTAATTTCATCTTTTATATTATCTACGGTCTTAACCTCAAGCTGCAGCCTGCTCCCAAAAATTTCATCGACTAACGAAATGGAGGAAAGCGCACCAACGATTGACGCAACACCAGCCCCGCTGATAGACGTGCTTTCTGAAGAACACTTGGCTCCAGCCGATCATCAAGTAACTGAAGCGCTATTGAGCACTCTCGAAGAACCAGTGACTGCGAGTGGACCAGAAGATCTTTGGCAAAGAATTCGCTCGGGCTATCAGCTAGATTTAAACAATCTTCCTGATGCTGTAACAAAGCAGCGTCAATGGTACATTAACAATCCCAGCTATTTAAAAGCCGTGTTCTCCCGAGCGGAACCTTTTATTTACTATATAACAGAACAATTAGAGCAAGCGGGGTTGCCGTTAGAGCTAGCACTGTTACCGATCGTCGAAAGCACCTATGACCCCCTAGCTTATAGCCCCAGCCATGCAGCCGGTTTGTGGCAGTTTATCCCATCTACTGCCAAACAGTTTGGACTCGAGCGAAACCGTTGGTACGATGGTCGAAGGGATGTAGTTAGCTCGACTAATGCCGCTATTAAATATCTTAGCTATTTAAATAACCGTTTTGATAACGACTGGCTTCTCGCCCTTGCTGCTTATAACTCTGGTGAAGGGTATGTCAGTAAGTCTATCCTCAAAAATCGCAAAGCAGGTAAACCCGTAGATTTTTGGTCGATACGATTGCCAAAAGAGACCCGTAACTATGTGCCGCAGCTATTGGCACTGGCCTCACTGATAGATGCGCCCTCAGCCCACAAAATTGAATTACCGTTCATCGCTAATTCGCCCTACTTTGAATTAATTGAAATCGAACATCAGGTCTCGCTACAAAAGGTTATGGAGGTTTCGGGGGTGAATGAAACTTTATTCTATCGATTAAATCCTGCATTTCGTCGCTCTACAACGCCGCCAACGGGCCAGCACACTTTGCTTTTCCCTTTGGAGAATGCTGATTCATTCAGACAGTCACTAAAAACCACTAGCCAAAAAGATTGGATCCCTCACACTGAGTATGCGGTTGTTCAAGGTGATACCCTCTCGCAGATTGCTGAAAAATTTGACACACCCCTCTCATGGATAAAAGTACGGAACAGTCTTAATTCAAGTCTACTTAAGATTGGGCAAATATTACTCATTCCCCATGACGAAGGAACAAAGACCAGTACAGATGCCGGCTCAAGCTTCAAAAACACCAGATATAAGGTTGTTGGTGGTGATTCTCTCTCAGACATAGCCCTGCGGTTTAAAACGTCTGTAAAGAGCCTACAGCGACAAAACGGCCTATCAAGCGATATGATTAAAATAGACCAGTACCTCAGCATCCGCATTGCCACCAAAAAATCTGTTGATGAAAATCTCAGAAAACTTTTCTATAAAGTCCGGACAGGAGACTCGCTGTATATGATCGCAGCGAAGTTTGATTTAGACATTAAGGATATTACGGGCTGGAATAATATTAGCCGCGATAAATATTTACAGCCTGGTCAAAGATTGACGCTTTTTGTCAATCGCCTACGAATCTAAACAAGCAATAACAAGCAGGCAAAAATAAAGGCGGATATCCGCCTTTATTCTCTAATAGAAAATCAATTTATATCTATTTAACAATCGTCGCTTTTACTAATAATGACCCTTGGTAAGCATCCAAATCACGACTTCCCCTAGACACAATCGACGCCGATACCAGAGCAGTTCTTTGCTGGCTAGTCAATCGATCTAGTCTACCCTCAGTGACCTCTGTCAGGCTTACAACCACAAAGTCCCCGTTGGATAGATAGAAACCTTCCACGGTACTTTCGGTGACGGGTCTAGGCAGCGAGAACACCTTTCGCCCAATCTCAGCATTAGTACTAGTATCACGCCGTGTTCCATCAATGACTACTTGCCAATCAAGACTCTCGCTCTTTGCAACTGTCTCGACGCTCTCTCCAGCTATTACTCGCGCCAAAAGAGTTCCACCCTGTTCTGCTAACTGATTTTTAGACTCTTGATCGGTAACTAACTGGATAACCCGATCACGCACCTCAGATAGCCCTTGTTGTCGAGCGTCTATATATTCATTTAGCTTCAGCACTAGATATCTGTCGTCACCTAAATCAAGAACTTCACTGGCGTATTGGTCAGTTACAACTTCAGAACTAAACGCAGCTTTTACAACCGCGGGAAAAGCAGAAATACCGCTGCCCCCTGCCTGAGAAAATGCCTCAGAGGTGTTTAGCTCTAAGCCAATATCCTGTGCCACTTCAGCGAGTGACTCAGCGTTAAAACTCAATTCTTTAAGGTTTTGTAATTTCTCTACCAGCAAGTCACTAGTAGATTCTTTAAGGAGCTCTCGCTCAATTCTTGATCTTTGTTCAGACAATTCATAAGTCTGTTGCTGAATATCCAATAGCTTAATGAAATGTGTTCCCGCGTCGGTATTAACCGGCTCAGAAACCTGCCCTATTTCTAACCCTGCTAACGCAGCTTCAAACGCCTCAGGAAAAGTAGCACCAGAGGTGAAACCTAAATCACCCCCTAACTCAGCAGAACCGAAATCTTCAGAATAGTCCTTAACTAATACGGCAAAATCAACGCCTGCATTAAGCTTGGTCTGAATTTCGTCAATCTCTTCAGGAGTCGGTTCGGAGAGTAAAATATGTGCGGCTTGTCTAGACTCAGCGAGATCTCTATTTTCAACCTCTTCCTCAAATCGCGCTAAAACTTGATCCTCTGATATAGCTGAAGCATCTATTAAAAGATCAGAACTGAGCTCAATGTAATCTATACGAACCTTGGCATCCGTCGTAAAGGATGCTTGATTATTTTGGTAATAATCGTCGACCTGAGTATCAGACAGCTCAATTAAATCCTCAATACCCTTGACTGGTAGCCTTAGGTAATAATAATTTCTCTGCTGCTCAGTAACACCTGCTAGTGCAGACAGCTCAGTATTAGTGGTAAAAGCAGTGGAACTTACCCCTGACACCAATTGCTGTACAACCATGTCATCTTTCAAAACATCGTTGAAAGTAGCACTGGTATATCCTTGCTGTTGAATAGCAAAACGATACAGGTTTTGATCAAACTTGCCTTCTGACTGGAAGCCTTCGATATCTAAGATGAGATTGGTAATATCTTGCTGAGACAAAGTAAGGTTTTGCCCGATAGAATCCTGTGCAAAAAGCTCTCGTGTAATGAGCTGTTCAATGACTCCAGGGCGCAGCATTTCATCATCAAGCACCGCAGGGTCCAAACCTTCATTTTCAGCTAAGATCCGTCGCTTCTGGCTCAATATCGCACGGACCACATCATTTTCACTAATATTTATATCGTTAACTACAATCGCAGTATCAACATTAGCGACCGTAAGCAGAGACCCAGTGCCTGAGAATGCAAATATGGCACCAATAACGATAACAATACCTAAGGCCATACCGCGCATATTGGTTCTAAAACTATCTAACATCTTTTTTCCCTAATATTAAAAAAGGCGCATCAGTGATGCGCCTTTTGTGTCTGGACCCTAAAAGCTTCCAGACGTCTACTAATTTACAGCTTCTTTCAATGCCTTGCCCGCTTTAAAACTTGGCACATTGGCAGCTTTGATCTGGATCTCGGCGCCAGTCTGAGGATTACGCCCAGCACGTGCAGCACGGTGTTTAACAGAATATGTACCAAAGCCAACCAAAGAAACTTGATCGCCATTCTGCAATGCGCCTGTAATTGCTCCAATTGCAGAATCTAGTGCACGTCCTGCAGAAGCTTTAGATATGTCTGCGCCATCAGCGATAGCATCAATTAATTCAGATTTATTCACGGTTTTCCCCTTTTCTTGGAATTAGAGTTTATTTTAAAGAAAGCGATCCCAGTCCCTTTGGTTACGCAAGTTTCAAGCTAATTAGCCGTCCCTAAGCACTTTATACCAATTGCCGGTGCTCTTGGTCAAGCAGTCTGTGTAAATTAGCCAAAAATAGTTGTTCACTAGTGAGTATTTATCCTTTGGCTGGCATTATTCTTTTCCAGAGCTGCACGGGTTTCAATAAATTCTGAGTTAGTTAAGGCTGTCGGCAAACGCTCTAAAGCCACCTCTAATACCTCGTCAATCCATTTAACCGGGCAGATTTTAAGATCAGCCTTGATGTTATCTGGAATCTCCTTTAAATCGCTCTCGTTACCATGGGGAATAATCACTGTTGTTATCCCGCCTCGGTGAGCTGCAAGAAGTTTTTCTTTTAAGCCACCAATCTTAAGCACCTGACCTCGCAGCGTTATTTCACCGGTCATTGCGACATCTGCTCTCACTGCAATGCCAGACAAAGCTGACACTAATGCCGTGCACATGCCAACACCAGCTGAGGGTCCATCTTTTGGTGTAGCACCCTCTGGCACATGAATATGTAAATCATTTTCCTGATAGAAATCTCTTCGAATCCCAAGTGTTTTTGAGCGGCTTCGAACGACGGTTAGTGCGGCTTGGATTGACTCCTGCATTACATCACCCAAAGAGCCAGTCTTCACTACCTTGCCGGTACCCGGGATTACGGACGTTTCGATGGTCAGCAGTTCACCCCCGACCTGAGTCCAGGCTAAGCCTGTCACCTGGCCAACTTGGTTCTCAGCTTCAGCACGACCATAGTCAAACTTGCGCACACCTAGCATCTCTTCCAAGTCACTCGGTTTAATATGATCATTCGGATTTTTTTCATTACGGACATGCTTAGTAACCGTTTTTCGGCATATTTTAGCGAGGTCTCTTTCTAGGCCTCGTACGCCGGCTTCTCTGGTGTAATAACGTATCGTGTCTTTAAGGGCATCTTCACTGATATCAAGCTCTGAACTTTTAAGCCCGTTAGCTTTAAGTTGCTTAGGTAATAAATATTTTTCAGCTATTTTAACTTTTTCATCTTCGGTATAGCCTGGAATACGGATAACCTCCATTCTATCCAGAAGAGGGCCGGGAATATTCATCGAATTGGCGGTACAGATAAACATAACATCGGAAAGGTCATAATCTACTTCCAGATAATGATCATTAAACGTATGATTTTGTTCGGGATCAAGCACCTCTAGTAGTGCTGATGCTGGATCTCCACGGTGATCCATTCCCATTTTGTCTATTTCGTCGAGTAAAAATAAAGGGTTCTTAGTGCCTACTTTAGACATTTTTTGGATTAGTTTCCCAGGCAAAGACCCGATATATGTGCGACGGTGGCCTCTTATTTCAGCCTCATCACGAACCCCACCCAAACTCATGCGAATGAACTTACGTCCTGTCGCGCGCGCAATTGACTCTCCCAAAGAGGTCTTGCCAACACCTGGAGGCCCGACAAGGCAAAGTACCGGCCCTTTCAATTTTTTAACTCGCTTCTGTACTGCAAGAAACTCCAAGATGCGTTCTTTAACTTCCTCTAGACCATGATGATCTTGGTTGAGGCTCTTCTCAGAATTTGTTAAATCATGCTTAACTTTACTCTTCTTCTTCCATGGAACGCCTATCATCCAGTCAATGTAATTGCGAAGAACCGACGCTTCTGCTGACATCGGAGACATCATTTTCAGTTTACCCAACTCTGACTGCGCTTTTTCCAAAGCCGCAGCAGGCATGCCCGCTTGCAAGATCTTGGTTTCCAATTGATCCAACTCGGAAGCACCTTCGTCCATATCTCCCAGTTCTTTTTGAATCGCTTTCATCTGCTCATTCAAATAGTATTCGCGCTGGCTTTTCTCCATCTGTTTTTTAACTCTACCCCGAATCCTCTGCTCAACTTGGAAAAGATCTATCTCACCCTCCATAGAACTCATCAGATGTTCCAGACGCTGGGTAAGGTCGGCTATTTCGAGCACCTCCTGCTTTTGCTCTAAGCTAAGGGTCATATGTGAAGCAATAGTGTCTGCAAGCCTATCGCCATCCTCTATGCCGCTAACGGTAGCTATCACTTCAGAAGGTATTTTTTTACTTAAGTTAACGTACTGCTCGAATAGACTATTGGTAGATCGCATGATCGCGCCTGATTCTTCATCACTAAGCGGCGTACTTTCTAAAGTTTCTGTGGTTGCTGTTATAAACGCTTGATCCTCAAATGTATCTTGGATCGCCACGCGATTAAGTCCTTCAACAAGAACCTTTAAGGTCCCGTCTGGAAGCTTAAGCATCTGCAAGATGGTCGCCAAAGTTCCCACCTTATATACGTCTTGCGCACCAGGCTCATCCTCAGAAGGATCTTTTTGGGCGACTAGGACTATCTGCTTGTCAGACTCCATTGCGTGTTCTAAGGATAAGATAGATTTATCTCGCCCTACGAACAGAGGTACCACCATATGTGGGTACACAACCACATCGCGCAACGGTAAGAGTGGGAAAATAACGTTTTTCGGTTCACTACTTGCAGGGACCATTGTTACCTCAAGATTATTAGGATTAGTTAGCCTTTTTTCGAAAAGACTTATGATAATTATATATATTGGGACAATAGGCAGAAAAACAACCTAACACGCATTACTAATTGACAAAGAAATTATTTATTTAGCTGGTAATAAAAAAGGCGACTAGAGTCGCCTTTATCTTAAGCTTCCTCGGAAGCCGTCTTTTTGTTCTCAGGCTGCTCATAAACCAACATAGGCTCGTTATCACCGTTGATGACCGCGCCATCCACAACAGCCTTTGTCACATTTAACTCTGAAGGTATTTTATACATTGTGTCCAGTAGTACCGTCTCCAAGATAGAGCGTAGCCCACGAGCACCTGTCTTACGCTCAATCGCCTTATCAGCGATGGCGTTCAGTGCGTCTTCTCTAACATCCAATTCAACACTCTCCATGGCAAATAACGCCTGGTACTGTTTGACCAAAGCATTTTTTGGTTTTACCAAGATATTAACAAGAGCGTCTCGATCTAATTCTTGTAAAGTCGCAATGACAGGTAAGCGGCCGATAAACTCAGGAATCAAGCCATAGCTAATCAGATCACTTGGCTCGACTTCCAATAACGTCTCACCAATCGATTTTTGAGTATCTTTACTATTCACCTCAGCACCAAACCCAATTCCGCCCTTTTCCGAGCGGTCACGAATGACTTTCTCTAAGCCTGAGAACGCGCCACCACAAACAAATAGGATATTAGAAGTGTCAACCTGAAGAAACTCCTGCTGTGGATGTTTTCTCCCGCCTTGGGGCGGAACAGAGGCCACAGTACCCTCTATCAGCTTCAATAGAGCTTGCTGAACGCCCTCACCCGATACATCTCTTGTGATTGACGGGTTATCGGACTTTCGAGAAATCTTATCTATCTCATCAATATACACAATTCCACGCTGTGCTTTGTCCACATCGTAATCGCACTTTTGGAGTAATTTTTGAATGATATTTTCGACATCTTCACCAACATAACCCGCCTCGGTTAATGTAGTGGCATCTGCTATAGCGAAAGGAACGTCAAGAAGTCTCGCCAAGGTCTCAGCTAGAAGCGTTTTCCCGCTTCCGGTTGGCCCTATAAGCAAAATATTACTTTTGCCCAACTCAACATCAGACTTATCCGCCCCCGGCTTCTCACTTGCCTGCAGGCGCTTGTAGTGATTGTATACCGCTACTGATAGGACTCTTTTAGCCTTCTCTTGGCCAATCACATACTCGTCTAGAATAGCCTTGATTTCGGTCGGAACAGGAAGTTTTTCAGTAGCCGCCTCAGATTCAATAACCTGAGCTTCTTCTGTGATTATATCGTTGCACAGATCTACGCATTCATCACAAATATAGACGGAAGGGCCAGCAATTAGACGACGTACTTCGTTCTGATTCTTCCCACAGAAAGAACAAAAAAGAAGCTTACCGCCATCTCCTAAACTACCGCTGTCACTCATTTACATCTCCTGCAGTACGGCCAAAGCCATAAATTTAACTATTTACATCAATTCCTTTCCTAAAGCGTACCGAACCTAGCTTCGCTTGTCTAGAACCTGATCGACAAGTCCATAATCCTTGGACTCCTCGGCACTCATAAAGTTATCACGCTCAGTATCTCCAGCAACCTTATCGACATCTTGACCAGTATGATGAGCCATCAGGCTATTCAATCGTTCTTTGATCTTCAGAATCTCTTGGGATTGAATATGAATATCGGTAGCCTGCCCTTGAGCGCCACCGCTGGGTTGGTGAATCATAGTCCGCGCGTTGGGTAAGCAAAATCTTTTCTTTTCCGCTCCTGCGGCCAACAAAAATGCACCCATTGATGCAGCCTGACCAATACACATGGTACTGACATCTGGCTTAATAAATTGCATGGTATCGTAAATCGATAGCCCTGCCGTGACAGATCCACCCGGAGAATTAATATACAAATGGATATCTTTATCTGGATTCTCAGATTCCAAGAACAACATCTGAGCAACGATAAGATTAGCCATGTGGTCTTCTACCTGACCCACCAAGAAGATAACTCGCTCTTTTAGTAATCGCGAGTAGATATCGTAGGAGCGCTCGCCGCGCGAAGTCTGCTCGACCACCATTGGAACCAATCCAAGGGCCTGAGTATCGGAGGGAAAACTTCCGTTATTTATAGAGTCAAAATTCATTACTACCTCGCTCATGTTAATTCTAAGAACCATTGCCGCTGATATACGGCCGGCCTTGGCTGACTGGATCTAAGCACTCAGACAACCAGCACTGAGCACTGACAACAAGAATTAAGCCTCTGAGCCGGGCTCAGGGTCAGGCTTCACAACGTCATCATAGGGAAGCTTTTCTTCCTTAATCTTAGCTTTGGACAACACTAACTCTGTAACTTGGTCTTCCAATACAACAGCTTCAACTGAACTCAGCAATTCTGGCTTACTATAATAGTAATCCACTACTTCCTTCGGTTGTTCATAGGTGGACGCAATTTCGTTGATTCGTTCCCGAACCTTATCTTCATCAGGGGTTAGCTCTTCAACTTTGACCACTTCAGAAACAATAACACCAAGTGCCGCTCGTCGTTCCGCTTTTTCTTTGAACATATCGTCAGGAAGCATACTGAGGTCAATCTGCTGCCCACCACCAAATTGTTGGACCATCTGCTGTTTTAATTGCGTAATTTCATTCGCAACCAATGCGGCTGGCAACTCAACTGTATTGAGTTCAAACAACTGATTCATCACTCGATTCTTCACTTTGGTGCGAATAGCATTTCGTAACTCTCGCTCCATATTTGCTTGAACTTCCTCGCGAAATTTTTCTTCACCGCCATCTTCAACGCCGAACAACTTAAAAAACTCGTCATCCATCTTTGGCATTTTTTTAGCAGATACTGAATTAACCTTTACAGCGAATTCAACTGATGCTCCTTTAAGCTCTTCTGCTTGATAATCATCCGGGAAGCTTAACTTTAGAACTGTTTCATCCCCAGCGCCAAGGCCTTCAAGGCCACTTTCAAAGCCAGGGATCATCGAATTAGACCCCAAAACCAGATCCTGTCCTTCAGCTTTACCGCCATCGAACTCTTCGCCGTCTTTTGTACCAACAAAGTCAATATTGACCTGATCACCTTCTTTAGCTTTCTTTTTCGACGTTTTGAAGCTTGCTTGCTGATTCCGCAAAACGTCAATCATTTTCTCTACATCTGCGTCAGTGACATCGGCCATAGGTCGAGAAATTTTAACTTTGCTTAAGGCCTTAAGAACGACTTCAGGGAAAACCTCAAAAATCGCCATAAACTCTAGATCTTGACCTTCTTTGTCGGTCATTTGGTCAATTCTGGGCTGGCCAACAGGGCGCAAATCTTCCTGCTGAATAGCCTCGTAAAAACTAGAATTAACGACCTCACCAACAACTTCTTGACGAACGCCCTTACCATAATGCTGTTTGACAACTTTCAGCGGGACCTTGCCCTTACGGAAACCTTTGATAGAAACCGTTTTGGTCGCTTTCTGTAACCTAGCCGTCACTTCTTGCTCGATCCTGTCGGCAGGTACACCAATCTTCAGCTGACGCTCTAGACCTGTGCTCGACTCAATAGACACCTGCATGGAATATCCTCATGGTAAAAACATTTAAATTTGGTACGAAAGGAGAGACTCGAACTCTCACGGGTTGCCCCACTGGAACCTAAATCCAGCGCGTCTACCAATTCCGCCACTCTCGCATAGAAATCTTCTGATAACGCACCACTTTCGCGGTTAAAATAAGGTTGGTAAGACCCTGTCTCATCAGAGGGCGTGAATTTTGCCACAGCACCCTTTGTTCAGCAACTAATTGTGTCATTAATAACGACCTTTGTGTCACAACAACCAAAAATCGCTAATTATCGGCCGTTTTAACCCCCCGAACGTCAGATAAACATAGAATTAGGAATTAAATTTACCTTACATTAATAACGGCAGAGGAAAACAGCCCGCATTCAAATGATAAAAAACTTGCAACCGATTAATAATAAAACGATGATTGCGGCCTCGAAATTCAACAGACTAAATCATCCCCATTATGCCTACCGAAAACCTGCAAAAAAATACAGTAATATCTATAGACACTCCCTCACTACGCAATGCATTAGGCAGTTTTGCTACAGGCGTAACCGTGATTACCGCACTGGGTATAAAAGGGCAAAAAGTCGGCATGACCGCCAATAGCTTTAGTTCCGTTTCTCTGGATCCGGCATTGGTGTTGTGGAGTATTGGTCGCGATTCAAATTGTTTCGATGACTTTATTGCAGCTAAAGCTTTTGCGATCCACATGTTGACATCGGACCAACAAGAATTATCTAATCGGTTTGCCAGAACAGGCAGTGATAGGTTTGCTGGACTGGATTGCCCAGAGGGAGTAATGGGAATACCACTGCTACCCCATTCTAGTGCCTGCTTTCAATGTACCATTGAGCATCAATATGATGGTGGAGATCATGTCATTCTGGTCGGCAAAGTCGTTGAATTTACAGATAATGGCCATAACCCACTAATTTTTCACAGAGGCAATTACGCAAGCCTACAGGGCGCGTAAAAAAGTCACTATTTCCACGACCGACTGCACATCGGCGTACTTGGCCGCTAAATCAAATAGATTGGCTTCGTGAGCCGCTAAATTTCTGTCGCCGACAGCCTCTCTAGCGATAACTACCCGATAATCATGTTGCAATCCGTCCACCGCAGATGCGCGCACACAACCACTTGTGGTCAAACCTGTAATAACTAGTGAATCAACACCAAGCTTTGCCAATTGACTATCAAGGTCGGTCTTATGAAAGGCGCTGGCCCATTGCTTTTCAATGAGAGGCTCACTGACTGTACGAAGCATCTTAGAATCAACTGCGACCCAATGCGACCCTGGTTGAAGTAAGTTTAAAGCGGGTATTTTAGCCCGAAAAACCTTAGCCTGCTGATCACTGTGATAGACAACCGTAGTAAAAAAAACTGGCAGCTCCTTCGCCCTAAAGGCCTTCAGTAACTCGCAGTTAGCCTCCAAAACCTCTTGGCAATGACTCCCCAAAGGACATTCAGGATCAGTAAACCCGTTAATCATATCCACCACAATCAACGCCGGGTTTGCTGCTAATCCTAGATTTTTTTTATCAAGATTATTAGTTAATACGACCATCTGAATTTTACTCTAGGTGTAAAAAAGCGAGCGGCACTTTTAATAACAATAAGCACAGCTCGCTGATTATACTACTCTAACTTAGAACCTATAGTTGAAATCAATACCATAGGAATCCTGGGCAGACGGATGAATAAATGACCCACCAAATTCTGGTGCTGGAATAATTTCTTCCAGATATTTTTCATCAGTAATATTGCGGCCCCACAGAGTGACACCCCAGTTCTCAGCATCGAAAGAGACTCTGAGATTTAGAGTGTCGAATGAATCGCGCGTAGCCTTGCTAAAGTTTTGAGCAATCGGCACCCCTGGATAGAAAACCTGCCAAATTGTAGGAGTTTCTTGCCCTTGTAATGTATGGAACGCCATCTCACCAACTCGCTGCCAATCTAAACGGGCAGTCATTTCAACACCATTAGCAACTGACATCTCGAACTGAGTGCCAAGGTTGTAGGTGCGGTCCGGTGTCTGAGGCGCATCGTTGCCTTCAGTCATTGGCCGGTGATCATTGCGGATGATTTCACTATCTAAGAAGCCAACACCCCCGAACAGTGATATGTTTTCACTAATTACTGCATTGAAATCCATCTCAAACCCTTGGATCTCCAACTCTTCAATGGTGGTAACCACTCTCATCAAACCAAAGGGCCCAGCATAGAATTCAAAGAACTGATTATCTTCAACTTCTGTGCTAAAGATCGCAGCATTAATACGAATCCGGTTATCCATAAATGTCATTTTACTACCTAACTCAAAGCTAGTAGACACCTCTTTATCGTACTCGTCTTTGACCAGCAAGTTACCGTCAACTAATGCACCAGGATTAGTGCCATCCCCGTCATTGTTATACCAGAAGTCGATGAGTGCTTCGCTACCTATAGAGTTAAAGCCACCACTTCGAAAGCCAACTCCCCAACTAGCATAAACATTAACATCCTCAGCAGCATTCCAACTCCAGGTAACCTTCGGCTGAAACTGACTGAAAGAAGCGGAACGATCAGGGATCCCGTTTGGATTAGCCGCAAGTGCTGGGTTAATTGGGAATGTTCCAGCATTCACACTGAGGCCTGATGCGTTTACGTTAGGTACCTGATTGTGGACATCACGCTCTTCACGGTCATAGCGTGCAGCAAATGCCAACTCCATGTCATCACTGAGGTCGAACTCTACCTGACCAAACACCGCTACCACAGATGTATCAAAACTGTCATTGAACATTAAGTCAGTGGGGTTGGGGCCACTAGGTGAGACATATGGTTGGCGCAAAAACCCAGCGCCGGTATCTGCACCGTAGGCTACCACTACCTCGCGTTCAATGTCAGCCATGTAAGCACCAGCGATCCAACTCAAGTCTGAATCTTCATCAGACGTAAGACGCACCTCTAAGCTTGTGTCTGACTGATTGCGTTCCTGATACTGATATCCATCACAGGCTGTTGGCGTGTAAGGACCATATATGCCAGTAAAGTCAGGTGCGGCTCCTCCTGCTCCAGGGAACACGCCAAATGGACTAAAGAACCCACCGAATAGATCATCACGTCCCGCACCGCCCATAGAGGCAGGCAAGTTGTTCAAGGTTGCTCTGTCGGACTGACAGGCTGGTGTAACCTCATATCCATAGAAGGTGGCACTAGTACCATCAGACAGTAAATATTCTTCAAGATCGCTGTAGCTAAATATAGCGGTAACATCAAAGCCGTCGCGATCCCAGTCCGCTTTTACAGAAAATTCAGTAGTCTCTTGCTCGTTCTCACCAGGTACATTATTAGAGAAGATAAATTCGTGATCATTAACATCAGCAAAAAACGTAGGGCCAAGACCAAACCCTTCAGCAAACATGGGAATAGCAAAAACTGCGTTGAAGTTAATTGCACCACCGCTTACTTCGCTCATACCCGCACGCATATCAAGAGACAGTTCTTCGTTAACATCCCAGATCAAACGACCACGAACAGTGGTATCCTCCATAAAATCGACTGAATTAGCTCCGGTATAAGTGTTGCTGTAATGGCCATCAGTTTCGCGACGGTTAATACTCACTCTACCGAGCACACCATCACCTACGGCACCACTTAGGGTTAGACTGGCATTGGTCGAACCATTGTTACCCACGCCTACCTTCATCTTGCCTTCAAACTCTTCATCGGGACGGTTTGTGGTCACCAAAATTGCTCCCGCTACAGCATTACGGCCATAGAGTGCACCCTGAGGACCCTTCAAAACTTCAATCTGACTTACATCCATCAGCTCTTCATTAAAGCCATTCGGATTAGTCACCAGCACACCATCTA
>JAPKEJ010000022.1 GCA_028822155.1 Porticoccaceae bacterium | reverse complement strand
GCTGCCTGCATTAATGGCATAGCCTCTGAGTCAGAATTCGCAATAGAGATGCGTCCAAATTGTGCTCGCCCAATTTCATGGGGCGCCTGCCCTTTTTCCCACTCAGGATCATCCAACCCCATATACGTATAAGCGTAACCGTGAGGAATTCGATTGACCGTAATGGCGGCAATGTCAGTCTCATGATTAAACCCATGTTGGCCCAGCATTGACTGCAATTGGGCACGAATCTCTTGCTCATAGGCTTTAAAAGGTGTGGCATAAATCTTGTGACGACCCACTCTGAATAAATCGCGTGCAGACATGTCTTTGACATCCGCAGGCGTTGGAGAAGCCATCATAAATACTGCCATAGGCTCGTCCAGATTCTGGGGTGGCTGATAGCCCCCTGCGGTCATGGTGGGGGCGGCACTAACCCATGAAAAGGGATCATAGGGACACTGTGTCAAGGTCGCATCAAGCCCGGCAAAGGCGCGACCATTTTTAAGTAGTACATTGGCATAGACAAAAGGGACTTTGACACCATAGCTCAGCCCTTCTTTTTGCTCTTTACTCATCTCAGGGCAAAGGTGGGGAATAAGGCCGTTGTAACATGCAAGAATACAATGCTTGGCGCTTACCCTTAGCGCCTTACCTTTTTGAACGTAGTCCACCTGTACATATTTTGAAGTGATCTCTTTGACACCGACCACGGTGCTGTTGAGCCTTAGTCGAGTCGTGTTTTTTTCGAGGTCCAGAGCTGTATAGTTAAACTGTGCGACGGCAACATCCTCTAAGCCCTTCATAGTCGGTGCCACATTAGGTATGAGCTTATGGACCAACAACCGAGCAACCGAGGCATTGCCATCAGGAAGCATGTAGGCCACTGGAGCATCTCCTAAAACAAAAGCGCCAGCAAGATCGCTGAGCCGGTTTGTTACCCAGCCCATGGCCTTAAGACCTGGACAACCTGAAACCAAAGCTTCTAAGACCGTATGATTCCACCCAGCAGGACCATTTAGAATACTCATGAACGAACCGAGTATGGGCAAGGTTTCTTCAGCTAAACCAACGCGCTCCACCAAAAATTGGTTGTAACTAACTGACTTAACATATCTATATTGTTCTAAGAGAGACAAATCATCGAGGAAGTCACGTTCGCCACCAAAAAATGCAATCAATTTGTTTTGCTCTTCTCCCGGAATAGGAAGTTCTTTAACGGCCTCCTTGTAACCTTCACCCCCATGAAAATACCCTACCCAATTTCCACTCACCGTTTTATGACTGTCACCATAAGGAATCGTCATGGCATTGTTGGCACTTATTTTTCCACCAAGCGCGAAATTATCAGGCGTATTGATTGCTATTGAATCTAGTGCCTTCTGGTCAAGTCCAATATCCTCTAACAAGCCAACAGCTGTTTCACTGTAACCAGACATGGGCTCCATGTTTTGTGCGCCACCCAAACTCAGTACCATCTTTCCATTTTCGTGAAACTCATTGCGTTTCGCATGCCCGCCAAAGTCATCATGATTGTCTAACAATAATATTTTTACATCGGCACCCATTTTTTTTCGGTAATACCAAGCTGCGGCAAGACCGCTCTGACCTGCCCCTACTACTACTAAGTCATAGTGCTCATCTAAATTTTCATAATGAGACGGTTTTTCATTATTCCAAGCTAAAGCATGGGCGACCTCATAAGACCCTTTATGGCTTCCGCGCATGCCTGTGAGCGTTGGAGGGTAATAGTTGTCAGTACCTTTTATAGCCGCTAGAGATCCTGCTGCCTGAGCTATAATTTGCCCGGGCATCAATAGGCTTGCACCAGTGCCAATAGCGATACCATTTAGAAAATCCCTACGTGTGATTTTTGAGGCCAAAAGAATCTCCTAATACATAAGCATGTCATATGACATGCCTTACCATAACATAACCCTAATTCGGAAGTCGAGAGCCTGTTATTTGTGCGCCCCAAAGAGCACTTGTTTGGTGACGGAAAAAATTATTCGCTCTTTACTGCCCTCATTTTAGGATCGTCGTCACTGCACTCTAGCGCTATCTCGCCACTCTACAGTGTTCCACGGTCTTGAGATCTTATCGCCCGGTCCAACGTGGCTTCCGCTTCTCGGCGAAGGCGCGGGGGCCCTCCATAAAATCTTCCGAGGTGAATAAGTTGTTAATAGCAGTAGGCATATCCCACACGGCATCATCAATCGAAGCGTAAGACGCAGTTTCGTTTAATATCTCCTTGGTCAGGCGAATAGAACTGGGGGAATTTTCACATAGCCTTGCTGCGTACTTTCTCGCAGCTTGCATCGCTTCACCCGTTGGCACTACTTGATTAATAATATCCAAGCGCTCTGCCTCTTCGGCGGAGAATTGGCGGCCCGTGAGTAAGAGATCCATCGCTCTTTTGAGAGGAATTTGTCGTGCTAGTCGTTGAATACCCCCAGCGCCGGCAACCAAGCCTACTTTCACCTCAGGTAATGCAAATATTGCGTTCTCCGCTGCAATAACAATATCGGAGGCCAAGGCTATTTCCATACCACCGCCCATTGCAAAACCGTTGATGGCAGCAATTAGAGGCTTGCGACGGCGCCGCGATGTTAAGCCTGCGAAACCAGTTTTCGGAATCCACATGGGCTTGCCAGAGGCTGTATATTTAAGATCATTACCGGTGCAAAAAGCCTTATCTCCGGCCCCAGTGATAATCGCAACCCAAAGATTATCATCGTCTTCAAAAACATCGAATATCTCACCGAGTTCATCGTGCGCATCAGGATGCAGGGCGTTATGTGACTCCGGTCGGTTTATGGTTACCTCCAAAATATTGCCGCTACATACCGTAGTACAAAACTCGTAATCATCACGCAAGGTTGTCGCTTTAGGCGGCATCTGCGCGCGCAGGCTAGCATGGCTCAAGGCTACTCGATTGCCCTTCCCCATACTGGCAACAGCCACAGTTTCACCGACACTATTTTTGCTCACTAACGTCTGCAGTATCTCAGTGTCGCGTTCAAAATTATTCGCCATAAAACGTTCGCCAGTGTCTTTTAATCGGCCGATAATAACGGCATACATCGGCTGTCCTTTACCGAACAGCACGGTATAAGACTCTATAGTCGCATCACCTTCCGGGTGTTGAGTAGTTTTCGCTATCGGCTGTTTGTCCAGTTCGGCCTGTACCAATGAGCTATCGCAGATGTTCCAACCCGGCCTACAAGAATAAACGCCCACCGCATGTTTATGCATAACCCCTCCATTGGCCCCGACCAGACCATAGGCTTTAGGATTGTCGCGGAGTTTTCTGGCAACACTTGCAATACCGTGCATGGAATAATTATTTCCTGGCCCCCCAAAAAACGGCAGGCCCCCCGTTTCAGTCATGGCTTTATCAGTATCTGCAAACCCCAATGCCGCTTTTGCCTCAGCCACAACGATTGGAAAACAACTATAAATATCAATAAAGTCGAGATCTCGACTATCGACACTGGCCCGCTTGACAGCCTGCTTATAGGCTACTGTCAACGCAGGCGAACAACTCAAATCCTCTCGCTCCAGCAAGCCCTTTTCTACTGTCTCAGCGTAGCCATGCAGGTACACCCATTTGCTTTCATCAATGCCCAGTTCTCGGGCTTTACCAACAGTAGTTAATAGTAGTGCCGCCGCCTGATTGACGCCGTCTTTGGCTACCATCGCTTTCGTGTATGGGAAGGCTATATAACTATTCTTTTCACTGGGAGTAGCAATTTGTTCGACGCTGTAGCTTTTTGGAAACATTGCATAGGGGTTAGTAGCTGCAACGTCTGATAAAGGTGCCAGTAGTTCGGCCATGCCCTTTGTATAAGCTTCAAGCCCCTGTTGCTGAGATGACATCCGCGCTACTTCGCAGAGTGCATACAGGGGAGGTAACGCTCTCACCTTATTATGCTTCACCGTCTGGTAGTCCACCATCCCGTGAATACCAAGGCCCTGATCTTCAAGGCTACCTTCGACATCTTCCGCCCAATTTAAAGGCGTATTGCTTTTTATTGCCGCTTTAGTCGAGGCAAGAACTTCCGCCCCCGCCAGCAGTACCATGGAGGCCTGACCAGCAGCCAGCTTCTCTGACCATTTGTTTACCAAGCTCTGCGGAGTATTACCCCCTGCCTTAGCGTAGATTGCCTGCCGTGGATTAGCATTCAAGCGCTGGGCAATAGACCGTGGCATGTTATTACTTTTCCCGAAAGGCATAGGCCACAGTGGCGTCGAGTCGGGAAAGGTACGAGTCGCAACCACCACATCAATTTCTGGCGCCAGCCGATCAACGTCAAGGGCATCCTGCAGTGCCAGCTCCGCGGCCCTACTCGCCAATGTCTGCGCCGAGGAGGCCTGAGACAGATCGTCTTTCAGTGGTTCAACAACTTCAGCAATACCCACCAGTATCGGGGTGTTATTATCCAGTAGCATCCTGCAAACTCCTCAATTCAACCGCATAAAAATGAAAAATTAAATATTTTTCTTATCCACTATTTTTTACAGTAGCTTGCCTGTGCTGGCTGAAAATGTACATATACACTGCAATAAATTTGAGTATCCAGCAAAGAGAACGACAAGAATATGCGAATAGTCAATAGGATATACACACGCTGCAGTACCGAGATACTAATGGGGTATACTTCTGTCTCATCGCATTTAGGGCTTTTAAATCCATGCAGGGATATCTTTCGGGCTTTGCTCTTGGCCTATCGTTAATTTTAGCAATCGGCGCACAAAATGCTTTTGTGCTAAAGCAAGGGCTAAAAAAGCAGCATGTATTTTTGGTCTGCACCCTTTGCGCTGTTTCTGACGCCTTACTCATTACTTTAGGCGTCACCGGTTTTGGGGCACTAGTTCAGCAATATCCGCTAGTAGAGCAAATAGCTCGCTATGCCGGCGGCGCATTTTTAATTGGATACGCCGCCGTCAGTTTTTACTCTGCTTATAATAACAATCACCACTTAAGCCCCGCCGGAGAAGCTCCCGAATCAGCGTTGAAAATTGCTCTCATTTGTCTGGGATTCACCTGGTTAAACCCTCATGTATATCTAGATACGGTCGTTTTGTTAGGCTCAATTTCTACGCAGTTTCCCACGCAGATAACAGCATTTACCGTGGGCGCTGTTACCGCATCTTTCGTTTTCTTTTTTAGCCTTGGTTATGGCTCGCGTGTGTTAATTCCCATCTTCCAGAAACCAGGATCATGGAAAGTCCTTGAAGTGATTGTTGGATTATTGATGCTCGTATTAGCTATTAATTTAATCTTTTGAGAAATATATGATGCTTAAACCCATCCTTGTCCCTGCCCTAGCAGTCCAACTATTTCATGCACTACTTTGCATAATATGGAATTTGATCGGAGTGTGGCAACTCTCAAAAGGGCTTCCAGCCATCGGTCCGACAGCCTCTATTGCGGCCATAGGCATAATCTTAGTTCTCTCAGGATTACTAATAGAGGGTGTGCGCTCCAAGCATGTTGCGCTCTATTTAGGCGTGTCAGGACTCATGTTTTTGGCTGCTGTGTCAGCTATTTATGGTGGCTTTACCAAAGACCCTTCCTTTTGGCCGTCAGAGGCTTGGCGTTATGCTGGCATCATAGTGAACGCGATTGGCCTAGTTGGTTTTGGCTTAGCATTAGGCTATACAAAGCAATTAAAAAACTAATCGCTTTATGTTTTAAGGATCGGAAACATGGTTGATATCTATCTGCAATACGAATACTGGATCGCCGTTGTGCAGTTAGTGCTGGCAATGTTAGGCATGGGAGCCGGACTGCAGGTATCAGATTTTCACAAGGTCGTACAAGAACCCAAAGCGGTCAGTCTCGGATTGATGATGCAGTTAATTGTAGTGCCGCTTATTGCCTTTGGCTTTATCTTATACACCAACCTACCTCCCGGCATGATCATTGGCATAGCTATTATTGCCGCGATCCCCGGTGGAGCCGTGTCCAATGTTTTTACCTTTTTGGCGCGAGGTAATGTGCCACTGTCGATCAGTATCACCGCATTAACATCGTTTGCGTGCCTGCTGACAACGCCTCTAATACTCAATTTTTTAATAGCAGACCTTATGCCCGCCGATTTCTCCATGCCTGCCATGCAAGTGGCTATTGAGATCGGTTTTTGTCTGTTAGTGCCCCTGCTACTGGGAATGAGTTTTTTAAAAAAATACCCGCAATATGCCCAATCATTTTCTAGCTTTTGCGTTAGGGCCTCGCTTTTAGGTATAGCCATTATTGTTCTTGGCTCTCTAGGTGCTGGGCGTATTAGTTTTTCTTATGCGTCCTCTACGGATCTTATACTGCTGTATATGTTTATATTCAGCCTAACCATTGTGGGTGTTTTCGTCACCAAAACCTTCGGTCTCAGTAGAGAAGAGAATATCGCTATTGAAATGGAGGTGGTCGTTAGAAATATTAATTTAGGTTTGTTAATAAAGGTTTCTTTGTTCCCAACTATTGCCGGGCAGCTAAATCCACTTGCAGATATGGTGCTACTGTCACTACTTTCGTATGGCGGCTGGCAACTGATTATGGGTTTCGTCTTTATTATGTGGCGCCGGCGATTGGTCGATTAGCCCCACAAATAACCTCTAGGCAGCATGGACCGAACGCAGTAATCGACCCATTGGCTTTTTCCCTAGGTCAGGCGAAAAGTCATTATTCTCCCAGGCAGCCTGCCCACCAATCATGACGAATCTCACCACGTCATCGGAACGATTAACTAGCTGTTCATGTTGAAATTCATCTCGATAAACGCGCTGAATATTTTTTTCGCCATCGTAGTCTGCAAGTTTTTTCGGATCAACCAAGATTAAGTCAGCAATATCACCTTGATTAATAGTGCCTCCAGCAACACCGAAGACGTCTGCCGCATCTTTAGTTAAACGTTTAACCATGTAGCTGACGTCGTTATCTCCACCCTGCGCTGCGAGCTTTAGGCTGCGCAAGTTAACGTCATAAAAAGCCATATTAGTCAGGTGGGCACCACTGTCATTAAAACCTGGCAATAATTGGGGGTGCATAAGCAATTCTCTAACAACCTTTAAATCACGGTTTGCTGTCACGGTACTCCAGCTCAAATCAGTATCAAAGGTTCTCAACATTTGCAGCATAAAGTCCCCTTCATCGGCGATCCAGAAGAAGTCTTTTTGCACTAACTTTTGCTCTACTTTGCTAACTGCTTCGTCACACTCGCCTTGCTTTATCGCAATAATTCGATCAAAAAGTGACTGGAAATCCATGCCCTGCCAATTGGTATGCGGGCAACGTTCTACCATCATGTCACTCAATGTGCGATTGAATGCGTAATCTTCAACATTGAGTTTGCGTTTTAGTCGCGCTAAGTTCCAGCCCTGTTTACCGCTCATCCACATGGCATTAAATGACTTAATATAGGCGGGCTCATGAAGAATTTTTTGTCGAGCTTCACGATCCTCTAAGTCAGTTTCATTGAGGCGTCGCAGCTCAGGGATTTCCTCCGCAAGGGGAGTAATCGCCCCATCAGACCACACTTTAAAAGGCGCCCCCAGAGCCTGCATATGAAAATCGCCCTGCACCGTGGACGAGTTCAAAAGCCGCGACAGCGTTTTTACCATGAGCGAAAGCTTCCAGTTATTGGCAATATCCAGCGCCGCAACAACCGTGGTTTTTAAAGGTTTCCCATGGACTCTTCCACTGGTCAGTAAAAAAGTTTTTAAGGTGCCAATCACACTATCTTTTGGCGGTGTTGCTTGCCAGGTTCCACCTTTCTCTCGCACTACCTGGGTCAATTGCTTAAGTTCGCCATACTTTGCGAACTGAGTCGGGATAGTCTTTTCACAATGAGGGTGAGCAGCTAAATAATGAAAAGGGAGAGCATCGGTAGAAAAACCCACATAACCCTCGTCCAAGCCATCACTCAACAGGCTTTTCATAGCTTTAATTTCACTGTGCGTGGGGTCACGGGTAACACTATTATCAAAGCCCATAGTCTCAATACGCAACATGGAGTGAGGAAACAAAACCGCCACATTAGGCCCAAGATTAATCTGGTCCAAATGGTCTAAATATTCTTTTGGTGTGTCCCAGGTGATGTTGTCGGCACAGTCTTTTAAGACAGCTTTAGGGATATTCTCAACTCGCGCATAACAGCTAACAATGGGGTCATGGTTATCACTGCGCTGAGTGCCAAACGCTAGTCCCAAACTGCAATTAGCTATAACCACGGAGGTGGTGCCATGCCGTGTTGACTCAGGCAAACCTGGTGCCACTTCGAGCTCCAAATCATAATGGGTGTGTATGTCGAACAGGCCCGGCATCAGCCATAGACCTTTGGCGTCGATAATTCGATCAGCGGATTCGCCGTCCAAATCTTTTCCTCGCGCCACGATTCGCCCGTCGCTAACGGCAACGTCTTCTATAACAGGAGACTCTCCGTTATTAAAAACTTTAGCATTCTTTATTAGCGTATCTATTTTTTGAGCTTTAACATTCATCCGAAAATATTCTCTTATTTTTTAGCATTACTTCTACAGTTGACCGGCACTCTAGTAAGCGTTAAATTCCGACTCAGTAGACGTTGTACGTGATGTCATTTTTTTTAGTTTATTATTAAGCTCTTTTTCTAGCCAACTTAGTATTGCACTAACCGGAAATTCAGGTCAAGTAGGCTATTGAATGATAAAAATTAACCAACCCTTAATTAGCAATCTAGGATTTTTGAATGGATTTTAGGCTCTCCTCTGCTCCCACCCCAATAAAAAATTGGCATGCACGTGGTGAATTTCAAGATTTACTTGGCCACTCTATATTTGTGATTGATGAAGGCAGTGATGAATTGCCAGTCATTATGTTACTTCATGGTTTCCCAACATCCAGTTGGGACTGGCAACTCATTTGGGATGCTCTGGCCAAAGACTATCGCTTGATTGCATTAGATATGCTGGGTTTTGGATTTTCTGACAAACCCAACAGTAAGAACTACAGTATTCACCGTCAAGCAGACTTAGTTGAGGCGCTTATTAAGGCCAAGGGGCTTGATCAATTCCATGTGTTAGCCCACGACTATGGCGATACGGTGGCTCAAGAACTATTGGCTCGCCAGCTAGAAAGCTCGGGAGCGGGTCACTGGCTTTCCTGCTGCTTTCTCAATGGCGGTTTGTTTCCTGAGACACATCGGGCGCTGTTAACGCAAAAATTACTATTAAGCCCTCTGGGTAAATACCTAAACCACTTGACGGGCTATGCAAAGTTTAGCCGCAACTTTAGTTCGGTTTTTGGCCCCCAGAGTAAACCTTCAACACAAGAGCTAGAAAGCTTTTGGTGGCTGATTAACTTTAAAAATGGGAAACATATTTTCCATAATTTGATTACCTATATGCGCGATCGCCTTCAACATAGAGCACGCTGGGTTTCAGCTCTGCAAGAATCTACCATTCCTTTGGGATTAATTAACGGATCTGTAGATCCTGTGTCAGGTGAACATATGGTGGCACGGTACAAAGAGCTAAATTGCCGCTTAGATTATCTGGCTGAACTGCCGATTGTTGGCCATTATCCTCAGGTAGAGGGCTCATCAGCAGTCTTAGGGTGCTACCAAAGTTACCTAAAGTCACTGCAGTGATAAACAGCACTGTCACGATTGGTGGTGTTATAGTTGCGGATGAATGAAAAACAGCCCAATAATCCCTTACACGGGATCACCTTAGAGAAGGTGCTAACCGATCTCGCTGAACGTTATGGTTGGGATGGCCTTGCACAGCGAATCAATATTAATTGCTTTAAGAGCAACCCTTCGATTAAGTCATCGCTAAAGTTTTTACGAAAAACACCCTGGGCCAGAGACAAGGTAGAGAGTTTGTATATATCAACTTTTGTTCCTCCCTCTCCCTGGGGTAATCGAAAATCTAGTGGCACAAAAACAGTAATACCAGAGGTCGAGTGAAAGGATTTATCTTAATGCTAGGCCGTTTGTTACACAGCTGACTATTGGGTTAAGCCCCCGTAGCTTGCGACCCCAGATTTCAGTCAGTAGCATGGGTTTTCGAGGCCAATAAAGTGGATATCATCACCATTAAAAAAATACTTCAAAAGGTAGTTCTGACCATCATCTTCTGGGGCATTGCTCTGCCCGGTTTTACCGATGATATTAAGGTAGCTGTAGCTAGTAACTTTAGCTCAGCAATTAAAGAGATTGCTCGCGAATTTGAAGTGAATAGCGACCATCGGGTAGTCCTGTCCCCAGGGTCCTCTGGCAGACACTACGCTCAAATCATCAACGGTGCGCCTTTCGATGTATTTTTTTCTGCAGATTCAGAACGACCTCAAAGGCTTGAAGAAGAAGGTGTCGCTATGGCCCATAGCCGTTTCACTTATGCCGTCGGAAAATTAGTTGTTTGGAGCCCCAATAGCGACAAAGTAGACGCTAAGGGTAAAGTGCTTAACAGCGATGACTTTGGCTATCTTGCCATAGCAAACCCCAGGCTTTCCCCCTATGGTAGGGCCGCCAAACAGGTACTGCAAAACCTCGGTATTTGGGAATCTTTGCAGAGTCAAATGGTACGCGGCGAAAATATCGCCCAAACTTTTCAGTTTGTTAGCAGCGGAAATGCTGCCCTAGGCTTTGTGGCCTATACCCAGGTTGTGGATGCGAATGCTATTATTAAAGGATCATTCTGGGAACCTCCGCAGTCTCTTTATCAGCCGATAGCTCAACAGGCTGTTTTACTAAAAAGATCAGAGGCGGCACAGGCCCTTATTGCCTTCGTAAAAAGCCAAGAAGGCCAAAATATTATTGCAAAATACGGGTATAAATAACCATGATTTTTAGCGAACAAGACTTAACTGCACTTTTTGTGACGCTAAAACTGGCTGGGTTATCAACCATTATTCTACTTCTTATTGGTACCCCTATAGCTTGGTGGCTGTCTCGCAGTCGCTGGCGATTTAAATTCTTTATTGAAGCTCTGGTGGCACTACCCTTGGTATTACCTCCTACTGTGCTAGGGTTTTATTTGCTTCTCGCTCTTGGCCCTAATGGACCTATCGGAGGATTAATGGACTCTCTAGGGTGGCAACCCTTAGCGTTTACTTTCACCGGATTAGTGATCGGCTCGGTTTTTTACTCCATGCCTTTTGTGGTTCAACCATTACAAAATGCTTTTAGTAATATAAGTAATCGATCGCTGGAGGTGGCGGCCACTTTGGGTGCCTCTCCACTGGATCGGTTCTTTAGTGTTGCCGTACCCATGGCTAAGCCGGGGTTTATTACTGCCAGCGTGTTGGGCTTTGCCCACACCCTTGGTGAGTTTGGTGTCGTGCTAATGATTGGCGGCAACATACCTGGTAGCACTCAGGTCGTATCAATTGCTATTTATGATCATGTTGAAGCTCTCCAATACAGTCAGGCTCACTGGCTGTCAGCTGGCTTGCTGATGCTGTCCTTTGTCATGCTTCTTATTGTTTATGGTGTCAATCGACGGTTTTCGGGGGCTCAAAAATGAGCATTCAGGTTCGATTTGATCTTCAACAGAGTAACTTCAGGTTAAACATCGACTTAGCGATAGCCGGCAAAGGGGTTACGGCTATTTTTGGCCCCTCTGGCTGTGGCAAGACTACCTTACTGCGCGCGATTGCAGGGCTGGAACGCATCGATAATGGCTATCTGAGTGTCGGCGATCAAATTTGGCAAGATGCTAATCAGTTTCTTGCTCCGCACAAACGGTCAGTGGGCTATGTGTTTCAAGAACCTAGTCTATTTGATCATCTTAGCGTTCATCGCAATATAGAATATGGCCTAAAGCGAGCCCAGTTTAAAGACGACTCAGGGGCTATAGATCAGGCCATCGAGCTACTGGATATAGGTCATTTAGGCGCCCGCATGCCTAACCAACTTTCTGGCGGCGAGCAGCAACGAGTTGCCATTGCTCGTGCCCTAGCCGCTAAACCAAAATTATTATTGCTCGATGAACCTCTGGCAGCTCTAGATGAAACCCTAAAAGCAGAAATCTTACCTTACCTAGAATCACTGCATCGCGACCTAGATATTCCTGTTCTCTATGTTAGTCATTCACGCCAAGAGGTAGCACGCCTGGCCGATCAGCTGTTGTTGTTAGACAGCGGTGAAGTAACAGCCTACGGCAAGGTCGCCGACCTTTTTTCATCTGTGCATCTGCCGCTCGCGCATCAATCCGATGCCGAAACAATCTTTGAGGCAACTGTGGCTGATTATGATGCAGAGTTTGGTTTGACCACCCTAGACTTTCCCGGCGGACACTTTTTTGCGGTAGCTAAGCCCTTAGCAATAGGCACCAAAGTCCGTTTGCAGGTGCTCGCGCGCGACGTGAGCATCACCCTTGACCATCAGCAAGATACTAGTATTCTCAATATTTTCCCGGTAACCATCGATGAGCTTTTAAACAAAGATGACGTCCAGATGACCGCCAGGCTGATGGCAGGATCTACCCCCTTACTATCAAAAGTCACTCGTAAATCTGCGCAGGCCCTCGACCTAAAAAAGGGCGATGTTGTTTACGCCCAAGTTAAAACTGTAGCACTACTAACGTAATGGCTAGTTTATTGGAAATAAAGAAAAACTATGCCCATTGAGCAAAAAATTGATACACCCATATCTACCATAATGAGATTTCGTCCCGCAAAACGAGATGAACTTAAGTATCTAAAGATTTTCTTGTTTGAACAGGGCACCAATCAATGGAATTATCTCCCCGAAGATGGCATAGAGCACCAATTTGAACGCTTAGCCGCTGGCGTGGACTCGGCATTGGTCGCTGTCGATAATAAAACACCTGTCGGATTAGTAATCTATGGACAGCCGGGCGATGTGCCAAGCCTGTTCTTACCTTATATTAGTGACACCAACGTAATTTATATATCCGAGGTTACTGTGCATAGTGGCTATAGCGGCAGAGGTATTGGCACAGCATTACTAAATAAAATCATAGAGCAGGCTGCAGAAATGGACGTGAGCGCTTTGGTGATAGACCGTCATGAAGAAAACCTAGCCTCTGCTGGAATGATGAGAAAAGCGGGGTTTATAGCGCTAGGTAGTTTTTATGATTCCGCACGAAGAACTGTTGGTAGCCAAAAAACTACTGTGCTGACTAAAAGAGTGCCCTAATTAAACCATTGTCCTTAGACATCTTTGGTGCACAGCCTCTATAATAAAAACAATCCCAAGACGCTACGTAAAATGTCTGATTTGAAAGTTCACAAGGGCGCTGTTCAGTATAGGTTTTATACCTGCTTGGGCATGAATAAATCTGTCGGCCAATAGTTAGTCGTTGACGCAATGAGCAAGAGGTAATTATGGCGCAATCAAGTAAGCTCAAGAGCCAGTTCCACCTGTTTACCCAGAGGCGTTTTTTACCGTTCTTTGTCACTCAATTTCTTGGCGCTCTTAACGACAACCTGTTCAAAAATGCTCTCTTAGTAATTGTCGTTAGTACCGCAGTAGCGGGGTCAGATAGCAGCACCAACTTCACCACCAACTTTGCGGTTGGTTTATTTATCCTGCCATTTTTCCTGTTCTCAACAACCGCTGGTCAATTGGCAGATACCTATGACAAAGCAATGTTGATGCGCAGGGTTAAGTTTGCTGAGATTTTCATTATGTTGGCCGGTAGCTACGCGCTGATGACGCTAAACTTTAATTTCATGCTGGTCATCTTGTTTTTGCTTGGAACCCAATCAGCATTTTTTGGACCTGCAAAATATTCTCTCATCCCTCAACATTTAAATGACGACGAGTTACTAGCGGGTAATGCACAGATCAGCATGGGTACGTTCGGATCTATTTTGCTTGGCACCTTGATCGGCGGGTGGATGGTAACGCTAGAGAATGGTATTACTATGTTAAGTGGGCTCATTGTCCTTGTCTCACTTATTGGATGGCTAACTAGTAGGGAGATTCCAGAGGCTCCTTCAGAAAATCCTGGGCAAAAGCTACGGCTAAATCCGTTTACCGAAACTGCGGCCAATTTTGGCATGGCGCGGGAGAACCGCACGGTGTTTTACTGCATTTTAGCGATCTCCTGGTTTTGGCTCTATGGGGGTTGCTTTCTGACCCAGGTGCCCAACTACACAGTCACTGTATTAAATGGTCACCCCCGCCTAATTTCTATTTTACTCGGCGCATTTATTGTTGGCGTCGCTATTGGCTCCCTACTCTGTAACCGCTTATCTAGAGGCGCTATCGAACCAGGCATCGTCCCAATAGGGGCTCTCGGTTTAAGTATTTTTGCCTTTGATCTAAGCTTTACCTCCATCGCTTATCAGCAAGCGCATATGTCGCTCAGTGAAGTCATGCCAGGTGCGTTTTTAAGCCTGAGCGGCGGCATTCATATACTCATCGATCTGATCATGATTGGCATGTTCGGTGGTTTCTTTATCGTACCTCTAAACTCTATGGTCCAACAGCGAACTGCAGGTAACAATCGAGCACGTGTTCTCTCGGTAAATGCTATTATTAACGCTGCATTTATGGTCGGAGGTAGCCTACTGGGAATGTTTTTCCTGAGCTTTTTAGGCTGGAGTATTATGGACTTTTTCATTACTGTAGCCATCATGAACATTATTGTGGTTGGGGTGATATTTGTTCGGGTACCTGAGTTTTTTTCAAGGTTTGTACTCTGGTCCTCGAGCCGGTTTAAATTTTTATCTAATCGCTAACACGGAGTTCTAAGCGCACATGCAACTTTCATCAAAAATTCTATCAGGAATGGTACTCGGCATAATTCTAGGCTTAGTGCTAAATTCATTGGGTGGCGCTGATCCTGACCAAACGCCTCTAATTGCTTGGATTGTCGATAATATTTTTGATGTAATAGGGAAGGTGTTTGTTATTTCTTTAAAGTTGTTAGTGGTACCCCTGGTGTTTTTCTCTTTGGTGTGCGGTTCCGCCTCGATGGGTGAGGACGTCAAGATGGGCCAGGTAGCCTTCAAAACCATCGCTCTCTACTTAGTGACAACAGCGATTGCAGTGAGTCTGGCGCTCACCATCGCCAACATCGTCGACCCCGGTGTAGGCATCAATACGGCTGAAGCGGCTAACTATGTCGCTAAAGCAGCACCATCTTTTAAAGACGTCTTTATCGGAATTTTCCCCTCTAACCCGTTTCAGGCCATGGTAGAGGGCAATATGTTGCAAGTTATTGTCTTCGCTATTCTGGTAGGCGTAGCTATATTGCAGGCAGGTGAATCTGGAAAAACGGTTTTGCGCGGTTGTCAGATGATTAGTGATGTCATTATGAGAATGGTGGCTATTTTGATGAACTTAGCACCCTATGGTGTGTTTTGCCTGTTGGCGAAATTGTTCACCAGTCAAGGTTTCTCAGCCATTATCAATCTTGCCCTGTACTTTGGCACAATAGTCTTTGTTCTATTTCTCCATGCCAGTGTTGTGTACACCAGTTTATTTGCGCTATTGACCCGTTTAAATCCTCTAACCCTATTTAAAAACATGCGTCCGGCCCTATTGTTCGCTTTCAGTACCTCGTCTAGCAATGCAACTATGCCAATTACCCTAAACGTAGCTCGTACCAGAGTCGGTGCGCACAATTCAATTGCCTCGTTCACTATTCCTTTAGGGGCGACAGTCAACATGGATGGCACCGCAATTATGCAGGGCATTGCGACGGTCTTCATTGCTCAGGCCTACGGTCTTGACCTCACGATGAGTGAGTATCTTGCAGTTGTTGCGACAGCCACATTAGCTTCCATCGGCACAGCAGGTGTGCCCGGTGTAGGATTAATTACTTTAGCAATGGTCTTGCAGCAAGTTGGCTTACCTGTCGAAGGTATTGGCTTGATTATCGGTGTTGATCGCCTGCTGGATATGATGCGAACAGTCGTTAATGTGTCAGGAGACGGCATGGTCACCGCAGTGGTAGCTGATAGTGAAGGTCTATTAGACAGAGATGTGTTTAATGACTTGTCAGAACAGGACGAGCACCAAAAAGCTATAGCTGGCTAAAATAATCCACTATCTCGTTTTTGCCGAAATTCTGGGTGGGGAAGCGGCATCTTTTGTCTTGATAGACTAATATGCAATTACTTAAGACTCTGTCAACCATCTAAGCATTAGTGCGTTGTAATGAGAATATAAATTTTGGTGGTTTTAATCTGAATTGTTTGATCCCCGTAACATCCTCTATTTAAAGGTTGGCTGTTAATGTTTGTACTAGACCGCAAGGGCATGATCGCTGTAGGTGCTTTAATTATAGGGCTTCTATTATTAGCCTCGCTCGCCTACTTGAGCCCAAAGCCTCAGCGCACGCCTAGGCCGCCTAAGCCTCCGATTTCTGTGCAAGTGATGACCCTCTCACCTGCCCCAATTGCTGTAACCATTCTCTCTCAGGGTACAGTCGCTCCCAAACGCGAAATTGATCTGGTGTCTCAGGTGGCTGGAAGAGTAGTCGAGGCGGCTGACCAGTATGCTAACGGTGGGTTTTTTAAAGCCGGTGAAAAACTTGTACAAATTGAGCCTGACGATTATGAATTTTCGGTAACTCGAGCAAAAGCACAGGTCGCTAAAGCAGCTGAGCAGGTGGCGCTGGAGCAAGGGCGCTCGCGACAAGCCAAGCGTGAATGGCGAGACCTTGAGGACAAGACTGCCAATGCACTTTTTTTGCGACAGCCACAGTTAAACTCAGCTCAGGCGGGTCTCGAGTCAGCGCAAGCCGATCTCAAAAAAGCACAGCTGGATCTAGCGCGCACTGGCATTAGCGCTCCCTTTCGGGGGCGCATTCGCCAGACATTTGCTGATCTTGGTCAATACGTTAATCCTGGCTCTCGGATTGCCAAGGTCTATAGTACCGACATCGTAGAAGTGCGCCTGCCACTGTCAGATCGAGAAGCGGCATTAGTTGATCTACCCGTGAATTTCGAAGACAACAAAACCATTAGCTATCCTAGCGTGACCCTGCGCAGTAGAGTAGGTAATCAGTTTTACGAATGGCAAGGTAAGATAGTTCGAACTGATGCCTCCATTGATGTAAAAAGTAGAATGACCTACGCAGTGGCGGAAGTAGAAAATCCCTTTAAATCCGACATTACAGGTAATAGGCCTCCGTTAAATATCGGGCTTTTTGTTGAAGCTGAAATTGCTGGAAAAATAATCAAGGGCGCTGTAACGATTCCAAAAACCGCTGTCTATCGAGGCAATGAGATTCTCACCCTAAATAAAGACAATGAGGTGCATTACGAGTCGGTTTCGGTCATTCAGAGCGATGCCAATAGTATCACTGTCGTTGGGCTGACCCCGGGTATACGCATTGTGTCCTCTCGTATTCCCTTAGCTATTAACGGCATGAAAGTTTCCCCAAAAAAAGAGGTCTTGGCCAAAGCTCTTGATCCCTATATTGAGGAATCAGTACTTTGAATGCGTCCATTAGGTGGTTTGTAAACAACCCTGTTGCAGCCAATCTGCTGATGATTATCATTTTAGTCGGTGGGTTTTTTGGTGCCTATGGAATTGGAAAAGAGGTTTTTCCTTCGATATCGTTCAATTATATTACCGTTAACATGCCCTACCCTGGGGCGGGCCCAAAAGAAGTCGAAGAACAAATTGTAGTGCGTATCGAAGAGGCTATTTATAACCTCGAAGGCATCAAAAGCTTGTCCTCAGAAGCCCGTAAGGGTCGCGGTTCTGTCACCGTCGAGATTGATACCAACTATGAAATGACAAAAATGCTAAACGACATAAAGAGTCGTGTCGATGCGGTTACCACCTTTCCTAGGGACGCCGAACGTCCCATCGTCACTGAGGTAGTCGAGCGCGAAGAGGTCATAAGAATTGCGCTGTTTGGCGATGCCGAAGAGCGCGTGCTAAAAGAATATGGAGAGCGTATTCGCGATGATCTTGCCGCATTGCGTGATATTGATTTTGTCGAGGTCTGGGGTGTTCGTCAGCCTCAAGTCGATATAGAGTTATCTGAAATTGATATGCGCCGCTATGGACTTTCCTTTGATGATGTTGTCAGCGCAATTCGTCGTACCTCACTTAATTTACCCGCGGGTACTATTCGCGCGGATAGCGGTGATATACAGGTACAAACCCGTGGCCAGGCCTACTATGAAGAGGATTTCAACCGTATCGCTGTGACCAGTCGCGACGACGGCACAGAGATTACCATTGGCGATGTGGCGTTGGTTAAAGATACTTTTGAAGAGCGCAATTCGCTGACTCGATTTAACGGTAAAACCGCCATTTTCCTTGCTATCAGTGTAGGTGAAGATCCCGACGTAATGGCAACCACTAAAGCGGTTAAAGATTATGTGGCGACAGGCGGGGCCTTTTTGCCTGATGAGCTTCAAATGGATACCTGGAGAGACTTTTCGGTAATGTTTGAAGGCCGCCTATCACTGCTCACTAAAAATGCTATCGGCGGTTTAATCCTGGTCTTTATTATACTGATGCTATTTCTTAGCCCGCAGTTAGCTCTTTGGGTGGCCGTAGGTATCGGCGTTGCCTACATGGGTGCGTTGTGGATTTTGCCTGGGGTCGGCTTGACTTTAAATATGCTATCGATGTTTTCGTTCCTATTGATTTTAGGGATTATTGTTGATGATGCGATTATAGTCGGCGAGAGTATTTTTAGGCACCAAGAGGAAGGGCTTGACCGTTTTGCTGCAGCACAGGCAGGAGCGCAGGCGGTTTCCAAACCGGTGTTCTTAGCGGTACTAAGTACCATGATATTCTTCTCGCCGATTTTCTTTTTACCTGGACTATGGGGGGCACAATTACTCTGGGCAATACCTGCTATCACCATTATCGCTCTTGGTTTTTCGTTAATCGAATCACTGTGGATTTTGCCCTCGCATCTATCCCAAATGAAACCTGAAAAAGAACGCACCTCAGAATTGGGCGCAATACACAAAGCGCGCCGGTGGTGTGCCTCGGGTTTGACTAGGGTCGGCCAAAATATATTTCGTCCTCTACTCCAAAAAGCTTTGCGCTGGCACAGCTTAACCTTGGTATTGTTCTTTTTAGCCTTCGCCCTATCCCTAACGCTCGTCGGCGCTGGCTATGTTAGGCAGGTGCAAATGCCAAATGTTGCCTCAGACTTCATTCGCATGCGCTTGGAAATGCCCGACGGGTATTCTAAAGAGGCCAAACTAGAAATTATAAAACGTGCAGAGCGCGCCTCAACGCAACTCTCTGGGGATCTCATTATTCAAGAGGTGGTTAAAACTGACCGTCTGATCGCCAATCAACTATCGTTCATGTGGGGAGATAACATTCGCCTGATGCTTGAACTCAGCCCAGAGGTAAGTGGAAAAATACAACCCAAGCTAGTAGCTGAAAGATGGCAATATTATATGGGGCCCGTGCCCGATGCGAAAAAGATTGATGTTGACATAACCCTAGGGCCTCCCCAATCTCGATTTTCTATTTCATTGACAGCATCAAATACTGATCAATTGGCAGAAGCGGCGGAATTTGTAAAGCAGCAACTAGAACAGTTGCCCGGTACCAGAAATATACGTGATGATTTACATTCTGGGCGCGCGGACATCGATATTAGTTTGTTACCTAACGCTGACAGCCTTGGCGTTAGCCTTTCTCAGGTAGCCACGCAGGTGCGTCAAGGATTCTATGGCGCCGAAGCCCAGAGAGTGCCTCGCGGTCGCGATGATGTGCGAGTGATGGTGCGTTATCCAAAAGATGCTCGATCTCAGGTTGATACCCTTGAAGATATGCGCATACGTACTACAGCTGGCGCAGAAGTACCCTTTTACTCGGTAGCGGAAGCTAATTATGTCCCCGGATATTCCAGAATTAAGCGCAAAGACCGGGAGCGAAGTATTGTCATCACCGCCTTGCCTTCAACCGGTAAGTTGACCGTTAGTGAGATCGCTGAGATCATCTATGGCGATGTTGCTGATGAAATGCGTCTGTTATTTCCGGAAGTGTCGATTAAGAAAGATGGTCAAATTGAAGATCAAGAAGAATATAACAGTGCTGCGCTGAAGCTCTTTGGCTTAGCCATTTTGTTGATTTACACAATAATGGCGATCGAGTTCAAATCCTACCTCAAACCCTTAGGGGTCTTATCAGCGATCCCTTTCGGTATCATGGGAGCTATTTTTGGGCATCTCTTGATGGGCTTAAATTTCAGCCTTCTTTCAATGGTTGGCGTGCTCGCGGTATCCGGGGTGGTAGTCAATGATAATCTAGTATTGATTGATCGAATTATTCAACTGCGAGAAGAGGGAGAAGACGTTAGTACGGCCCTCATAAGAGGTAGTGTTGATCGCTTTAGGCCCATTATACTGACCTCACTGACAACGTTTATTGGGCTTACTCCCATTTTATTTGAGACTAGCGTACAAGCTCAGTTTCTTATTCCAATGGTTGCTTCGCTTGCTTTTGGGGTGTTATTTGCCACGACAGTAACACTACTATTTGTGCCGTGTCTTTACATGACCGGAGCACGTCTTAAGCAAAAAATAATGGGCCATGCCTCTGACACGAATACTATGATTAATTAAGCCATTAGTAGTATGCAGTAGCCGACGTAGTGAGTACTAAAGATGACGCAACTTCTTCGCGCTTAACCACGCCACAGAGCTGCTCGATAAGCTCCAGTGCAAAATCTATTGCCGTGCCCGGCCCCTGGCTCGTTACACAGTTTCCGTCTACCGCAACGCGTGATTCACCGTCTACCTCTTTGGCGAGTAAAGACTGATGAAACTGTGGATGACAGGTGCCAATTTTATCAGCCAATAACCCTTTGGCCCCTAACACTAAAGCCGGAGCCGCACAGATAGCGGCGAACAACCTGCCCTCAGACGCTTGTTTCCGAAGTAGTTTATCCAGGGTGTCGCAGCTAGCTAGAGCTTCTGCGCCCTCCACTCCACCTGGAACTGCAATCAAGTCCCATGATTGTTCTGAACAGCTTTCAATAGCCGCATCAGCAACAATGTACGTCCCTCGAGCCGCCGTTATTTGCAATGTCGCCTGGTCGCTAACACTGGCAACGGTGACTTCCACACCAGCCCGGCGCAGCAGGTCGATGATCGTTACAGCTTCTATTTCTTCAGTTCCGTCTGCGATGGGAACTAAGGCTTGTTTACTCATGTTTTCCCCTTTTTATTCCGCATATGTATGAGTTACACTGTGCCCGAAAACCAGAGGTCTGTCACGGAGATAGCATGAAAACTTACGTTTTGCAGGCACAGAATAATTACATCCTCGACAGGGAATTAGAGTGGCCGTCGGAGATTATTGCGAAGCGTATTTTTAACACCCCCCACAGAGATATAGCGCTTAATCAACTGGTTGAGCTCAACACCAAAGATGTTAACCTGAGGGCTGAGGTTGTTGAGTGCGAATTGGGGCCAAATGGTGTTCCAATACTATCTGTGGAAGCGACCAGTAAAGAACAGACCGCAGCGAACATTGACCGATCCAGCGCTGCTTAAAAGGAAATAATGATTTGTCTTTAGACGCCAACCTCGAGTTATTAAGAGATCCCACCCGAGCAGATCGATTAACCGGCATTGTTCGCGGTATCGAAAAAGAGAGCCTGCGTGTTGATCCTAGTGGTCGTTTAGCACAAACCCCGCACCCAAAAGCACTTGGCTCGGCGCTAACCCATCCTAGTATCACAACTGACTTTTCTGAAGCTTTGCTCGAATTTATTACTGCCCCCTCTTCCTCGGCAGATAGTGTTTTAAATCAGTTAGAAGAAATTCACCGCATCACGTACCAAGAGATTGGAGATGAGTTGCTGTGGGTTAATAGCATGCCCTGTCAATTGGGAGCAGATGTCAGCATTCCAGTGGGTCAATACGGCAGTTCAAATATTGGCACTATGAAGAGTGTGTATCGACAAGGTTTAGGCCACCGCTATGGTCGACTAATGCAAACCATAGCTGGTATTCATTATAATTTTTCTGTGCCAGATTCTCTTTGGGAAGATTTGAAAAATGCGGCTGGCAATGAGCAATCACTGCAAGATTTTAAGTCTGATGGGTATTTCAGTCTAATTCGTAACTTCCGTCGCTATTCTTGGTTGCTACTCTACCTGCTGGGCGCTGCGCCAGCCGTTTGCCGCAGCTTTGTCAGCAATCAGGAGCACCAATTAACGCCTTTTGGTGCCGATTCCCACAGTTTGTATCAGCCCTATGCAACTTCATTACGCATGGGTGATTTAGGCTATCAGAGCGACGCCCAGAGCTCATTGACCGTGTGTTACAACGATCTACCCCAGTACACAAAAACGCTGCGAAAAGCACTAGAAAAGCCGTACTCTGACTACCAAGAAATTGGCTTAAAAGATAGTGAGGGCAACCACAAACAGTTGAATACCCACCTGCTACAAATCGAAAATGAGTTCTATAGCTCAATTAGGCCCAAGCGGACGGCGGCTAATGGAGAAACGCCATTGCGAGCACTTGCAGAGCGTGGAGTAGAGTATGTTGAGGTGCGCTGTGTCGACCTCAATCCATTATTACCCTGTGGTATTGATGTACAAACTATGTGCTTTCTAGATACATTCTTGCTTTTTTGCCTGCTTAAAGACAGCCCGAAAACCGATAACGCAGAGTATGCGTTGATTCCACAAAATATCGACCGCACAGTCTACCGTGGTCGAGACCCAGAATTAAAGTTACTGGTGGGTGATTCTGAGGTCTCCCTTAGGGAATGGGGGCAGTCATTATTTAATGAAATGCGGCCGGTTGCAGAACTTCTCGATAGTGCTAATAAAACTAAGGCCTATAGCCAAGTCTTTAATACTATGGAATTTAAGCTGACTGACGACAGTACCACGCCCGCCGCAATGCTTTTAGAAGAAATGAGAGCCAATAACGAAACCTACTATGCCATGGCCATGCGCAAAGCCGCTGAACATCGCGACTACTTTCAAGCTAGTCCGCCCGGCGTAGAGACAACGGCTAAATACAAAGAATTATCTGAAGTATCTTTGCAGCACCAAGCTGAAATAGAGGCTAGTGACACACTGTCATTTGATGATTTTCTAGCTGACTATTACCGTTAATGGCATAATAAACGGCCTAATCCCCCATCCAACAACGGAGTGAAGCTTGGTTTTCCCAAATAATAGAACTGTGAACTCTTTGGTCGCCCTTGGCTGTGGTGGCGCGCTACTTATAGCGGTACTTTATTTCCAACAGCACCTTGGACTAGAACCCTGCTATCTGTGTATTACTCAGCGTGTATTTGTCGCTCTTGTTGGTGTTATTTTTTTAGTGGCGGCACTGCATAATCCGTTGCAAAAAGGGCAAAAAATCTATGCTGCGCTAGGGATAACAGGCGCTATCGCGGGCGGCTATTTTTCGGCAAAGCAACTATGGTTACAGAATCTGCCAGAAGAAAACGTGCCAACCTGCGGGCCACCCGTAGACTATTTATTTGATGTATTCCCCGCTTCAGAGGTAGTCACCATGCTAATCCGCGGTGACGGTAACTGTGCCAAAGTTCAGTGGGACCTTTTTGGTATCAGCATGCCGGGCTGGGTATTATTTGTTTTTTTAGTGCTGGCCGGTATAGGGCTATACCAATTATTACGCAAGGACTGAGATTAATCAGGGGGCTTACTGTCCTAGTCATTTTCCAATGGCTGGGCGAGTTAGTAGTTGCCTGGACTGGCATGATGATTCCAGGACCTCTAATGGGAATGTTGATTCTGCTAATATTTCTCGCTTACCCTAGCGGTTTAGCGCTGATCGTTGAACCTGTCAGTACTCGTCTTATTCAAAACCTCTCTCTAGTGTTTATACCTGCATGCGTAGGCGTATTTTTTCTTGGCCCAGCTATTAGCTTACAAATACCAATGTTGATACTGGTGGTCGTCTTAAGCACCCTGCTGGCGATCATTTTCTTGGCGGTGCTAATAAAAGCTATCGAAGCGCCTAAAAATGATTGAATTGTTTATCATGCAATGGCATCAGATTACAGCGACTTCTTGGTTAGTGAGTCTCTCAGTCATAGGCTTTTGGATCGGCGTGTCTGTCTACCGACGCAGTTCAGGCAAGCCTTTACTTCACCCCCTAATTATAGGCACCCCTTTTATTGCCGGCGTACTGGCTCTCATAAGCGTTGATTTCGACCAGTATTACAAGGCTAACGGTCTACTGAATTGGCTGCTAGGCCCAGCCACTGTAGCTCTAGCAGTACCTCTCTCCAATTATTTAAAGCAAATATCTAAACTGTTACCGATATTAACTTTTACCGTGCTTTCCGGTGGATTTATTGCCGCTGTTTCGGCTATTTCTTTAGCTTCATGGTTAACCTCTGACCCTATAATGATTCTGTCTGTCGCCGCCAAATCGGTCACCACGCCGATTGCTATGGCCATCACTCAGCAACTGGGGGGGCTAATCACACTGATTACCCCCATAGTACTTTTCACGGGAATTACTGGTATCTTGGTTGCACCCCGAGTGTTTCATGTCGTTGGCTTGCAAGACGAGCGCTGGCAAGGGCTGATTCTTGGTGTCACATCCCACGCTATAGGGACTCTCAAGGCATTCGATAAAAGCCCTCGCTGCGGTGCCTTTTCGACCATAGGAATGGGCTTAAATGGCATTTGGACTTCAATGTTTTTAGTGCCAATGATTCAAGCTTTTATGGCTTAAAAGATTATCCTTTTATTAGAAAAGATGTAAAACTATGTGAAACTGAGTCATTACGAGAATAAGCTTATGGTTACGGAGAATCTAACGCTTCAAACGCACTGGAATAACGCTGGTGAAGTTATCGATCGTTGGCTTGAGGATCGCCGTGAGCTGCTGGCCATGTACTGTGAATTAACTGAGGTTACCGACCTTACTGAAACGGATAATCATCTCAGTGAAGAATTAAAACTTTTCTGCGAAATGATGGTTGATTACGCCTCAGCGGGGCATTTCGAAATATTTGATTATCTGAACCAAGAAGGTGCTTTGTTTGAAGATCAAGCCGGTCTCAAGAAAGGCAGCGAGCTCATTGAAAAGATCCAACCTTCGACAGAATTGATCCTAGATTTTAACGAGAAATATCTCATTACAGATGACCTAGACTCTCTGATTATTGACCTCGCTACTATTGGAGAGACCTTAGCTAAACGCTTTGACCGGGAAGACACTTTGATAGATGTACTGCATAGTGCTCATGTGGGTAAATTACTCAACGAACCTCAGCCCGATATAGCTTAAATAAAAACAGCCCACATAAAAAAGCCCCGATTTTCGGGGCTTTTTTAACGGCAAAAGAATCTAAAGTCATTAGCTCTCGTCAGACACATTAGTCTGGAGTAGCTCAACTTCAAAAATGAGTGTTGCATTGGGTCCGATGGGTCCGGTACCTCCAGGCCCGTAAGCCAAGTCTGCAGGAATATATAGTTCCCATTTAGATCCCTCGTTCATTAACTGCAGTCCCTCGGTCCAACCGGCAATCACTTGAGTTACGCCAAATTGTGCGGGAACGCCACGCTTGATTGAGCTATCAAACTCAGTGCCATCAAGTAGTCGCCCAGCATAGTGCACCTCAACAGTGCTCTCCACTGTCGGCTTTGGGCCCGAACCTGCTGTTAACACCCGATACTGAAGACCACTGGCTGTAGTGGTAATTCCTTCCTTAACACCATTTGCGGCCAAAAATTCTGCACCTTCAATAGCGTTGGTGTCGGCCTGTAGTGCAACAGTTTCCTCTTGTTCTTGTTGCATTGCTTGCTGTTTCGCAGTCATTTGTTCTTCAAAAACTTTGATTGCTTCAGCAATTTCTTCATCTGTTAAACGCGGTAATGCATCTAATTGTTCTTGTACTGATAGTGCATCTGCTTCACTTAAATCATTATCTACCAGCATAGCCTCAAGCATGCCTTCAGTTAAGGCATCTTCTTGCCCATCAAAAAATGCATCTTTATCAAAACCCATATCCATATTTAGAATGTTCTTGCCGCTATCTAATCCCAACAAATAACTAATTTTTTGCTCTTGAGTGTCCAGCGCGACCTCTTTTTTTGTCGTAGCATCACAGGCGCCTAATGCCAATAAGGCGGTAAGAGGGAGAATTTTTACTAGATTCATTTTATTTCCTTTATTAAGTATTCGTCTGTTAGTGAGTAATTATTTAATTTAAGTCATTTATCAGGCTGCATCAACCATGCTGTTCATTTTATTTTCGCTCTCCATCGAATACATGCCGCCACTAGCTGGTTTTCTTGAAGATAAAATCCCAAACTCCGTGGCCTAATCGCTCGCCACGCTTCTCAAATTTGGTGAGAGGTCGATAAGCGGGTCTAGGCGAACTTTTTCCAGGTCCGGCACAATTCTCGAATCCTTCGGCCTCACTTAGTGTCTCCAACATTTGTTCAGCATAAGGTTGCCAGTCTGTAGCCATATGTATTGTCCCATTTAGTCGCAATTTCTCTCTAACTTGCTGTAAAAACGAGGGTTGGACAATACGTCGTTTATTATGCTTTTTCTTATGCCAAGGATCTGGGAAGTACAGCTGCAAGCGGTCAATGCTCTCTGGCGCAAAGCATTCTTCAAGCACGTCATTTGCATCGGCCAGATAAATGCGTAAGTTTTCTAGGCCTTCTACCCGAGCTGTATTAATAATAGTGCCAACACCTGGAGGGTGCACCTCAATGCCGATAAAATCAGTATCAGGTTCAGCGGAGGCCATTTGTAACAAAGAGTCCCCCATGCCAAACCCGATTTCCAAAACCTTGACGCCTGATCGGCCAAACACCTCGTCTGTGTTAATAGCGCCGTCGGCTAATTTCAAGCCATAGATAGGCCAGCTGGTTTCAAATGCCTTACGCTGCCCATCAGTCATGCGTCCCGCTCGCACCACATAGCTGCGAATAGACTTCTTCCGATACTCTGGCCTAATATCCATTTACTGATCCCGCTTAGCGATAAAAAATAGTAATAGCCACCCAACAATGAAGGCGCTACCACCGATGGGAGTGATCATTCCAAGAGCCCCTATGTGGGTGAATACCAACAGATACAATGAACCAGAAAATATTAAGATGCCAAGGGCAAAACTTATTGCCGCCCAATGGCGAACCTTCGGATTTACCAATTGGTCTGGCAAGCAGAGAAGACCAAGAAGCGCCAGCGTGTGCACCAACTGATAAAATACCGCTGTCTGAAAAACATCCATGTAACGTTCAGACAAACGCCCTTCTAACCCATGCGCAGCAAATGCACCTAACATCACGCACACTGCGCCGCTAATTCCGATAAGTCTAAGCCAAAGTATTTTATTCATAGCAATAAAAAAGCCGCACGTTTATAGAGTGCGGCTTATTGTAATAGTTTATTAAACTAAGCTTCCATTAATACGCGAACTTTCTTCATTGCGTTCTTTTCTAACTGACGAATGCGCTCAGCAGAAACACCATACTCAGCGGCTAGCTCGTGTAAGGTTGATTTTTTGTCACTCAACCACCTTCGCTGAAGTATTGAGCGACTGCGCTCATCAAGACTTTTTACAGCCTCGGCAAGACGGAAGTTGTTGTCGCCTTCATAATTCTCGTTTTCGATTTGTTCAGCCGGGTCTGCACCCTTAGATTCTAGATATAGCGATGGCGAGTAATAGGTGCTCTCTTCGTCATCTACAGGAGCATCAAAAGTTGCATCCCTTGACGTTAAACGCATTTCCATTTCCATCACGTCTTTGACCGCAACACCAAGATCTTCTGCGACAGCTTTTGCCTCATCAGCAGAAAGCCAGTCCAGTTCTTTTTTAGCACTGCGTAAATTGAAGAATAATTTGCGTTGAGATTTAGTCGTCGCAACTTTCACAATACGCCAGTTACGCAAAATAAATTCATGAATTTCTGCTTTGATCCAATGCACGGCAAAAGACACTACCCGTACCCCTTTTTCAGGATTGAATCTACGCACTGCCTTCATTAGGCCAACATTGCCTTCCTGTATGAGATCGGCCAGAGGCAGTCCATAACCGTTGTAAGATCGAGCGATATGTACAACGAATCGAAGGTGGGACATCACGAGTTGACGAGCGGCATCAAGGTCATCTTGATAATATAAAGCTTCGCCTAAAGCCTTCTCCTCATCGATAGATAAGATGGGCACAGTCGCAGTACCTTGAATGTAAGCATTCAGGTTTGCACCGGGAGTCATCCATTCCATTGTTTGGAGCGCTTTACTCATAATTTCCTCTTAATATCGTGGGTCGGCAATAATAACACTAATTGTTCAGTAGTTCCTAGCCCTAAAAAGCCCGTTAAATTGCCTCTAAAGTGCCTATTAGCAGGCCTTTGGAGGGCAAAAGGCTCTATTTTGGCTCTATTTTACGTAAATGTTGCATTACCGCGATCCAAGCGCCTATCAAACCGGTCACGGCACCAATGGCACAAAGTGCCAAAACCCCAGACAGACCAAGCCCTACAAGCTCAAATTGACTCTGATATAGACTGGCTAAAATCTCTACCGAGCGGCCAATCCAGATAAAGCACCCAATAAGCATAAAGGAGGCGATAACGGCGCCAAATAACCCTAATAGTGTCCCTGTATAAAGAAAAGGTCGGCGTACATAAGCATCTGTGCCACCCACCAACTTAACCACAATGATTTCTTCCTGCCGGCCTTGAATGGCCAAGCGAATAGTATTACCAACAATCAATAACACGCCAATTCCAAGAGCAATACTAATAGCCAGTACTACTTTTTCTCCAATTTCCGTTATCGCATTTAATCGCTGTATCCAGAGCATATCAACCTGAACGTCCTCGACAGACTCTAGCGCTTCAATGCTAGTAATTAAGCTTTCAGCCTGGCTTACACCAGTCTCTCCCGATAATAATGGCTGCACCAAAAATACTGCTGGCAATGGATTTTCGTCCAAATACCTCAGGGCAGTGCCAAACCCAGATAAAGCTTTAAATTCTTCAAGCGCTTGCTCCGCCGAAACGTAAGTTACCGAAATCACGCCTTTCAAATCTTCCAACTGCAGGGCAAGACCTTCCACAGCCTTACTCTCAGCAAGTTTTGCCACAAATACGGTAATCTGCGAGGAAGACTCAAGATCTCCCCCTATTTTTTGCACATTATTAAGCATTAACAGCATTGCCGAGGGTAAGGCTAGCGCTATGGCGATCACCAAAACTGTCATCAATGTTTGAATGGGCTCACCGAGCATTTTACCAAGACTACTACTCAGCGTTGCCCGATGATGTGCACGATACCCTCGCCAACGGTCTGCAAGACGAAATTTTTGTCCCGTCGCGCCGCGCGGTGGTGTTTCTCTATTAGTTTTCTCAGTGATGGCCATGGCGCACACCATCGTCCGTTATCATGCCGTTTTCTAAGTACATGATTCTTTCATCCATGGTGTTGATCAAATTAATGTCATGGGTAGCAATCAACACGGTAACGCCGACACTTTGAAACCGTCTGAACATAGCCATAATTTCGGCAGACAATTTGGGATCTAAATTTCCCGTGGGCTCGTCTGCTAACAATATCTTGGGCTTATGAACTACCGCCCTCGCTATACCGACTCGTTGCTGTTCGCCTCCAGACAGAGTGAGTGGATTGAGATTCTCTTTATCAAGCAGGCCAACCCCATCAAGAGCAGCCCGCACACGACGTCCCGTCTCAGAGGCAGGATATCCTGAGATTTGCAAAGGTAGGGCGACATTATCAAAAACAGTGCGATCGGTGAGTAGCTGGTGATTTTGAAACACCACCCCTATTTGCCGTCGGTAGTTTGGAATTGCCGATCTGGATAACCGGTTTAAATTTTTACCATTGATCAACAATGTTCCAGAAGTGGGCCTTTCCATGAGCATCAATAATTTGAGAAGAGTACTTTTTCCTGCGCCTGAGGGACCGGTAAGAAAGGCCATTTCGCCCTTCTCTAGCTCAAAACTAACATTACTCAAGGCCTCCAATCCTCCCGGATAACGTTTACTCAAATTATCAAAGCGAATCATAGCTATACCCGTTAAGCCTCAGTATTTAACAATGCTTGAACGAAATCTTTCGCGACAAAAGGTTGCAAATCATCCTGTCCCTCGCCCACACCGATGTAACGAATCGGTACCGAAAATTTATCTGCCAACGCAAAAACAATACCTCCCTTGGCGGTGCCATCAAGCTTAGTAAGGGCTAGCCCCGTAACACCTACCACCTGATGGAATTCGGCCATCTGTACCAACGCATTTTGGCCAGTGCCAGCATCAAGTACTAGCAGAATCTCATGGGGTGCTGTCTCGTCCAACTTGCCGGCTACCCGCTTCACCTTTTTCAGCTCTTCCATTAAGTTACTTTTATTATGTAGGCGGCCTGCAGTGTCCGCAATAATGACATCGACATCCCTTGATTTAGCGGCTTGGATAGCATCAAAAATAACTGACGCACTGTCTGCCCCAGTATGCTGAGCAACAACCGGTATCTGATTACGCTCCCCCCAAACTTGCAACTGCTCTACTGCTGCCGCCCTAAAAGTGTCCCCTGCCGCCAGCATCACTAACCGGCCTTGACTCTTCATTTGCTTAGCAAGCTTTCCAATCGTCGTGGTTTTACCAACGCCATTCACTCCAACCACGAATAAAACAAAGGGCTTGCCGTGATTCTCGAAATCTATAGCTTTTTCACTGATGCTTAATTTATCTATTAATATTTTTTCTAACGCAGTCTTTAATGCTGCACCATCTTTAAGCGATTGACGGTCACACTGCGCTGTTAGGTCAGCAATAATTTTGGCCGTCGTTTCAATACCTACATCAGCTATTAGCAAAGAGGTTTCAAGCTCTTCAAACAATTCATCGTCGATAACTTTATTGCCAAGGAAGATACTGCCAATGCCTTCACCCGTTCTAGACAAGGCTTTGCGCATGCGTTGTGCTAGATTTGGCTTGGGCGTGGGCACCTGAGTTTCTGCAAGACCTTGGGCAGATTCTTCAGGGCTGGGCTGGCTGCGCTTAAAGCGATCAAGAAAAGATCGTTTAGGTGCCTTCTCGCCGCCACTGTCGGTTGATTTTGAATCCATTTTAATCGATATACTTCGGTTCGTGGGATTTGGTGTATCCTACCATTTACAGTGAAAAAAGTAGTGCAAATGGAGTGCCAAATTGCCGATAAAAAAACTAAAGGCTATATCAAAAGAGAGTCATAGTGTCAGAATTATTGGCGGCACTTGGCGTAGTCGCAAGATTTTATTTGCCGAGGTTCCCGGTTTGCGCCCCACTGGTGATCGTATTCGAGAAACACTTTTTAATTGGCTGGCCGCCAACATCTCAGGAGCCCGCTGCCTAGACCTTTTTGCTGGCTCCGGTGTGCTTGGGTTTGAAGCCCTGTCCCGAGGAGCCGCTCACTGCACGTCCTTAGAGAACCATCCGGCTGCGGCTAAAAAGCTAAAGTCCACGAAAATGGCATTGTCAGCAGATATCAACATTATTAATGCTAACAGCCTTAGTTTTTTAGCTAAGCCATCGCCAGGACAAGCGTTCGACATAGTATTTATAGACCCGCCTTTTGAGGCTGGAATACTCAACCAAAGCTGCTCTTTACTAGAGCAAAATGGGTGGTTAGCCGCCAATGCATCTATTTACTGTGAGCTATACTTAGCTGACAATACGTTTGTGCCCCCATTAAATTGGCAACAAGTACAGGACAAGCGTGCAGGGCAGGTACGATACTGTTTGTTTACTCGCATTGAGCCTAGCAACTAAATTGAGTAACATGCACCCTCAAAGAAAATCCGGAAATGGAATATAGCTATGAAGACGATTGTATATCCTGGCACGTTTGATCCCATCACCAACGGCCACGTTGACCTCATTGAGCGCGCGTCTAAGCTGTTTGATAAAATTGTCGTTGGCATTGCTAGCAACCAGAAAAAAAGCCCCCTATTTACTATTGATGAACGCATTCAGCTAGCCACTGAAGCGGTGAAACACTTAGGCAATGTAGAAATTAAAGGGTTTGATTATTTGCTTGTTAATTTCGTAAAGGACTGCAATGCAGAGGCTGTGATGCGCGGCCTTAGGGCAGTTTCTGATTTCGAGTATGAGTTCCAGCTAGCGAATATGAACCGCGCTTTAAGTCCTGAACTTGAGAGTATCTTTTTGACTCCTTCAGAGCAGTTTTCTTACATCTCCTCATCTTTAATTCGAGAGATTTCTGCGTTAAATGGCGACGCCAGTAAATTTGTACCACCCCATGTTGCCGCTGCTCTGCTGGAAAAATTCCAATAGTAACCTAAAGCCCTTCGGGCATTAACGCTGACACTGCGGGCAAAACACCGAACTGCGCTGCCCAAGCCGAATGTCTCTTAGCACTCCAGCACAGGTCACACAGCTTTTGCCCCCGCGTCCGTATACCGCCAGTGTTTGCTGAAAATACCCTGGTTCACCCTTGCTATTAACAAAATCTCGTAACGTTGTCCCGCCCTGCTCTATGGCAGCCTTTAGTACATCCTTTATGTGGCCACCCAACGCCTCATAACGCTGCTTGGAAATTTTTCCTGCTGGCCTATCTGGCCGAATTCCACTGCGGAAAAGTGCCTCAGAGGCATAAATATTACCCACCCCAACGACGATTTTATTGTCCATGATAAAAGGTTTAACGGCTACCTTGCGCCCTTTTGCTTTGTGCCAAAGCAACCCACCATCGAAATCATTTGAGAGAGGCTCTGGGCCGAGATGAGCCAGCTGCGGATGATCATTCAAACACCAAAGCCAAGATCCAAAGCGTCGCGGATCGTGATAGCGCAGACAGGCGCCATTAACTAACTGTAATTCTATGTGGTCGTGCTTACGCCACTCAGTGTCGGTACAAACAACTCTTAAACTACCACTCATGCCAAGGTGCACCAGCATCGATCCACGCTCTAATTGTATGATCAGATATTTAGCCCGCCGAGTTACGTCTATGACCGTCTGCCCCTCAACGATTACGTCTATTTCTTCAGTTACGGGCCATCGTAAAGAGCCCTGACGAACGATTAACCGAGTTATTTTTTGTTCTTTTATGAAAGGCTCTATGCCTTTAAGAGTAGTTTCAACTTCGGGTAATTCAGGCATCGGATAACTCTAGATTTAATTCTGTCGGGGGTTAGTAAAAATAATGCGCTCTTAGTCGTCTTTTACCAATCATAATAGTATATATTATGTTTCTAAAGTTAGTTTAGGGAACTAGTATTTTGCAGAAAAATCAGTAAAATGCCGACTTCTGTTGTAAAAAAGCTTCTAAAAGGGAATAACTGCGCATGGCTCTAGGAAAAAGACGTAGGTCAGAAGACGAAAATGAAATTGATATGACGCCAATGTTGGATGTCGTTTTCATTATGCTTATTTTCTTTATTGTAACCGCGTCATTTGTGAACGAGTCAGGTTTGGGTGTTAGCCGTCCTCCCACCTCTGATCAGCCGCCACCAGATTCTGAAAATACTAATATTGTATTCCGCGTCTCCGAAAGTAACGAAGTGACTTTTGAAGGCCGTCGTATCGATATTCGCGCAGTACGTGCCAATGTCGAACGGATGCATGCCGAGAAGCCAGAAGCCAAAGTCGTAATTAGTTCACATCCAAAAGCGAAGACAGAGGTTTTTGTAGAGATTTCTGATCAAGCTCGCGAAGCGGGTGTCTACGACATATCTCTTTCAACAGACGAATAACTCTAGAAAATTCTCATTGATATAAATACACTACCTGCGTCGCCAACGCAGGTGGTTATCTGGGCTTCTCTCCTGTTTCTCTAGCGCTCCCTGCCTATATACTTATAGCCCAGCGCCTTGCTTGTATTCCGTTAATATTCTGACAAGATAGAGGGTCGCAAGGCACTTACTTTTGGACTTCTCTATGGAAGATCACCGCGGACATCTTAATCAAGCCGATATTGACTGGTTGCGGTCCGAGTTGCCCGACTTTGAGGCTGCGGCTTCTATCCCAAATAACCCGAGCGCCCAATTAACTCGCTATCTAACTTTTTATCAACTGCCCACAGCCTCTAACGACGTGCAATTAATCTCTGGCAAGTCAGCTGATCAACAAACCCTCATTATGGCTTGGAAACCAAGGGTCAGTCAGGGTACAGCTATAGTAGTGCATGGTTATATGGACCATGTTGGCTTATACAACCATCTTATTGAGCATCTTTTGCAGCAACAGCTCACCGTGGTCTGCTTTGATTTGATTGGCCATGGATTATCCAGCGGTGATCCAGGCTCTATTAATGACTTCGGTCAGTATGTCGCACAGCTCGAGCAGGTTATTAGCCTAACTAAAGAGCACTTTCCGGGACCAACCCATGGCATTGGTCAAAGTATGGGCGGGGCCATTCTACTCAAACATCTAATCAACCAAACCGATCACCAGCAGTATCCCTTTAGTAGTCTTAATTTACTCGCCCCCCTATTGCAACCATGGGCGTGGAAACAAAGCCGCAGAATGTATTTTTTGTCTCGACTATTTATCAAATCTATTAAGCGCGTTTTTCGTCCCAGCTCTCACGACCGTGATTTTCTAACGTTTTTACGCACCCGTGATCCGCTGCAACCAAGGTCGGTGCCTCTAAAGTGGGTGGGCGCAATGAATAACTGGGTATCAGAATTTGAACGTGCTCCGGCAAACGACTTTGCTATCAACCTTATTCAGGGGGACAGCGACAAAACTTTAGACTGGGTGCACAACCTCAAGGCCTTCAATCAAAAGTTTAGCGCTCTGTCAGTGACTATGATCGCCACTGGCAACCATCATTTAGTTAACGAGAAAGAAGATCTTAGAGCGCAAATCTTTGGCGCCCTAAAAACCTAACTAGTTGTAAATATAGTTAGGTAACCAGGTGGCTAACGCTGGCCACAACGACAGCAGTAACATTAAGAATAGCTGCAGGATGATGAAGGGCACCACGCCACGATACATATCAGAGGTCTCAACCGTATCTGGCGCCACACCGCGCAAATAAAACAGCGCAAATCCAAATGGCGGTGTTAAGAACGAAGTCTGCAGATTGATGGCAATCATCACCCCCAACCAAACAGGGTCTAGGCCCATTGCCAACAAAACAGGGCCAACAATCGGCACCACCACAAAGGTAATCTCGATAAAATCAAGAATAAAACCCAGTAGAAAAATAACCACCATGACCAGTAGAGTGGCGCCAAACAATCCGCCGGGCAAATTAGTGAAAAAATTCTCTACGATTTCTTCGCCACCAAAACCTCTAAATACTAACGAAAATACGGCGGCGCCGATCAATATCAAAAACACCATAGAAGTGACTTGAGTGGTACTAATAGCGACTTCGCGAAGCTTGGTAAAATTCAGTTGGCCTTTAAGAGCGGCAAGTGCTGTAGCACCAAAAGCACCTACACCCGCAGCTTCTGTTGGAGTAGCGATCCCAGCAAGAATTGAACCCAATACAGTCACAATCAAAAATACCGGTGGCAACAAATTTTTCATTGCCCTTGATAGGCTAGCCTTACCAATACTTTGCGAATTATTTTCATCTACCACCGGACGAGAAAAGATTACCAAATAAGCACAATAAAATGTCACCAGCAACAAACCCGGAATAATAGCACCCACAAATAAATCTCCAATAGAGATCGTTTTGGGTGTAAAGATGCCCATATTTAATTGCGCCTGCTGATAGGCGCTAGAAAGAGTATCGCCAAGTAACACCAATGCAATGGACGGTGGAATAATCTGCCCCAGCGTCCCTGTGGCGGCAATAAGACCAGTTGCTTGGGATGGAGAATAGCCTCGCTTGAGCATAGTGGGTAAAGACATCAGCCCCATTGTGACCACTGTGGCGCCAACAATACCGGTGCTGGCCGCTAATAAGGCCCCCACCAACACTACCGAAATACCTAGCCCACTGCGAAACTCACCAAAGAGATCGGCCATACTCTCCAGCAGATCCTCTGACAACCTCGACTTCTCAAGCATCACCCCCATTAAGATAAATAGGGGTACCGCAATCAAAGTGGTATTTTCCATAGTGCCAAACAAACGATTAGGCAGAGCCTGTAAAAATGCCATATCAAAATGGCCAGTAACCGTGCCCACCATGGCAAAAATTAGAGCCGTGCCCGCCAACGAAAAAGCCACTGGGTAACCAGCCATTAGAACCAGGCAGGCGGCTAGAAACATTAAGAAGGGAATAAAGTCAGCCATTAGATTAACGGCTCATTATTTTCAACTATTTGAGTCCCAGAAATGTCCACACCGATGATCACTAAGCCATTTTTAATAATTTCAGCAATACCTTGCAACAATAAACTAACAGGCATGAGTAACATGAGGGTCTTCAATAAATAGATAAACGGTAGGCCGTTATTCTCGGCCGAGGTTTCACGAATTTTCCAGCTGGCCAACACATAATCCCAGCTAGTAACGAACACCAAAAGACAGAATGGCACCAAAAAAAGAAGCCCTCCTGCAAGGTTAACCATTGCTTTAGACTTCGGCGAAAAGCCTCTATAGAAGATATCTACTCGCACATGGCCATCATGCTTTAGAGTAAAACCTAAACCCATCAGAAAGACCAGACAGTGCAAATAGGTAACCGACTCTTGTAGCGCAATAGAGCCAATCTCCAAGAAATACCTTGTGACCACCACCAGAACCACCAATGTAACCATCACCATCGTTAGCCAGGCAATAAGGCGCCCGGTAATCTCAGTAAATGATTCAACAGCATTAAGTGCGAGTACTAGTGATTTCAAGAGGTTTAAAATTCCTAATTGCGATCGGCCAACAGTATACCGACTGAATAACAAGGCCGATAGCACTCTGCGGTTTAGGTACCTCGAAATAGTCTCGCGAAAATAATTAAAGCCCTT
>JAPKEJ010000062.1 GCA_028822155.1 Porticoccaceae bacterium | reverse complement strand
CATCTTAGAACACACCCTTGATCTCTTTTTTTTGTACTCGGTTAAGAGACTATATGATTTTTATACATATTCTTTTATTTATAATAATGCATTTATACGTTTTAATATACTTTTTATTTGCTACTAGTTCACTTTTGGTCTAACTGATCATTTATGGAGTAAAGTAAATATACTTATGTAATGTAAACTTCACTGTCGTTATAGGCTTAGTCCTAAAAGATCTAAACGCAACTCAAGAACGTGTAGGCTTCTCAAACCACAGATTCCGCTACAGCGAAGATACACAGAACTATAAGGCCAACCTGGAACTCTTAAATTATTATGTCTCATATTGATCTCACTCGTTAATTTGACTACTTGAATATTGGATTTTAATCATCACAGATTTGCCTTAGCTCTACGCCCTTCTTACAATACGCACCTCTAGTGATTTCAAGGAATAAACCATGACTCCAACTTACAAAATAGCAGTGCTACCAGGTGATGGAATCGGCCCCGAAATCACCCAACAGGCGCTGCGCGTATTAAAGCTGATTGAACAAAAACGTGACGTCGTGTTCGCCTGCCAAGAAGCTGATTTTGGGGCCGCTGCTTATTTTTCCACCGGTAAGGCATTTCCTGATGCGACAAAAAAAGCCTGCGACCAAGCCGACGCCATTTTAAAAGGCCCAATAGGACTTAGTCATGAAGAGTCTGAAAAAATTCCGGTAGAAGAACGTCCAGAACGCGGCGCTCTATTACCAATGCGCCGTCGATTGAATACCTACGCTAATTTTCGCCCAATCTCTTTACCCAAAGGAATGGCTCATTTTTCTCCTCTCAAGCCCGAAATCGTCGGCGAAGGCATCGACATCATGCTCGTGCGCGAACTGATAGGCGGATTATATTTTGGCGGCAAAGAGCGCGGTAAAACCCCCGAGGGATTGCGCTATGTAAAAGAGAGTCTAGATTATGATGAGCAACAAATTCGTCAAATTCTAGTGGTAGCCTTCGAAGAAGCAATGAAACGAAAAAAAGTGTTGCATAACATTCATAAGAGTAACGTACTGATCTCCTCCGTACTATGGAATGAAGTTTTAGAGGAAGTTGCCGTAGACTACCCCGAAGTCACAGTTATCCATATGCTGGTAGACGCAGCGGCTACGCACCTTTGTTTAAATCCTTGCCAATTTGATGTAATGGTGATGGAAAACATGTTTGGCGACATACTCAGCGATCAGGCTGGTGGTATTTTAGGCTCGCTTGGACTAATGCCCTCTGCCTGTATAGGGCCGGATAAAGCGTACTACGAACCATCACACGGTTCCGCCCCAGACATTGCCGGTAAAAATCTTGCCAATCCTTATTCGATGATTGGCTCCGTGGCATTGATGCTCGACATGAGTTTCGGCATGACTGAGGAAGCAAAAGCGGTTTGGCACGCCATGCAAAGTGTATTTCAAGCTGGATTTTCAACGGGTGATCTCTCAGTAGCAGATTCAAATACTACATTGCTTAGCACTACAGAATTCGGTGATAAAGTCATCACAGCGTTAGAAGCCTTACTTTGATTTAACGCTCTTAACCCTCAGTGCTATAACTAGGTTTAAGCCCTCGCCACCTGAATAAGAGACTGCATTTTTTGTGCGGCCACCGAAAGCGATTGTTGCCTTCGTGTAATGACACCCAGTTGATGGGTTATTACCGGTGAAGAAATCGCGCGACATTGCAGGCCCATCTCTTCCATCTGCGCCTGACTAGTGCTTGGCACAACGCTAAGTCCTAAGCCCTCGATCACCATGCGCCCAATACTTACCAATTGATGTGATTCAAACGCAGGTGTCAGCACCAAACCTTTTTTAGCCAAAGCTTTGTCAATTAGCGCCCTGGTTCCAGCTGGCCGCTGCAAGCTAATGTGGGGATAGGCAAGTATATCGGCCCACCGCAATTTTTCTTTCATTAGCAACCTATGCTTAGCAGGTAAAATTGCGATAAATCGATCCCTAAACAAGGGTTGAAAATTAAGATCTGACGCATCACCAGGGTCAAAGGTGACACCCAACTCGCATCGCCCCTCCCTCACCATATCAACTACGCTCTCAGCAATCACATCGTGGACCGTGACATGAATGTCAGGATATTGGCGATGAAAGTCAGCAAGTATTTGAGGTAATCGGTTGATGGTGTACGTCGGCATGGCGGCTATATCTAGCTTGCCACGATGCAAGGTAAAGTGGTTGCGCACATCTTGGAGAGATTGCTCCCAGTCCGACAATAGCCGTCTTGCCACAGGGTAAAATGCCTTACCTTCAGGCGTTAGTACCACCGACCTTGTGGTGCGAGCTAACAACTTACCCCCTAGGGCTTCTTCTAGCTTTTTAATAGCAATGCTAAGTGCAGGTTGCGATAGATGGAGCTGAATCGCCGCCTCGGCAAAACTCCCTGTTCGGGCGACTGTGCTGAACGCAACAACCTGATTAATGGATATTGGCATTAATAGTTTATCTTTATTAATTAATTTAAATTTACAATTTGTTAAATATAAAGATTTCTAGCACTCTGTGCAATTCTTATCCAAAACTAAACAACAGGAGATGGCTGTGTCCGGATTTGACAAGGTGGTAACCAGTTACGAAGAGGCCCTGGAAGGCCTAGAAGATAATATGACAATCATCGCTGGAGGTTTCGGTCTCTGCGGAATACCAGAAAATTTGATCAAAGAAATTAAACGCAAAGGCACAACAGGTCTAACCATTGCATCTAACAATGCGGGTGTCGATGGCAAGGGTCTCGGCTTACTACTGGAAGAGAAGCAGATCAAGAAGATGATTGCGTCCTATGTTGGCGAAAACGCCTTATTTGAAGCTCAAATGATGAGTGGAGAGTTAGAAGTAGAACTCACGCCACAGGGCACATTGGCAGAGAAAATGCGAGCCGGTGGGGCTGGTATACCTGCGTTCTATACGGCCACGGGCTACGGCACACCAGTGGGTGAAGGCAAGGAAGTGCGTGAATTTAACGGCCGGCACTACATCCTCGAAGAAGCGCTCAGCGGTGACTTTGCCATCGCCAAAGCCTGGAAGGCCGACCGATATGGTAATTTAATGTTCCGTAAAACTGCTCGTAATTTTAACCCAATGGCGATTACTGCCGGAAAAATCGCCGTGGTTGAAGTAGAAGAAATTGTAGAAGTGGGTCAACTCGATCCAGATGAGATTCATCTGCCAGGCATCTATGTAAATCGGCTCATTCAGGGTACGTTTGAGAAAACCATTGAACAGCGCACAGTGCGTAAAGCATAAGGAGTATGTAACATGGCTTTAACTCGCGAACAACTGGCTCAACGCGTCGCCCAAGAATTTCAGGACGGCTACTACGTCAATCTAGGGATAGGCATCCCCACCTTAGCGGCTAACTACATTCCCGACGATATGCAGGTTATGCTGCAATCAGAAAATGGTCTCCTTGGTATGGGTCCATTCCCCCTCGATGAAGAGATTGATGCTGATCTAATCAATGCCGGCAAGCAGACCGTTACCATGATCGAGGGCGCGTCCCTGTTTTGTTCCGCTCAGTCCTTCGCGATGATTCGAGGTGGCCACGTAGATCTGACTGTCTTAGGCGCCTTTGAGGTCGATTGCCAAGGCAACATTGCCTCATACATGATTCCTGGAAAATTAATTAAAGGAATGGGTGGAGCGATGGATTTAGTTGCCGGTGCCGACAATATTATTGTCACCATGACCCATGCATCAAAGTCAGGACAATCCAAACTACTCTCTCAATGCACTCTACCCCTCACTGGTAAAAATTGTATACGGCGTGTGCTCACTGATCTGGCATTGATGGACATAGAGGGAGGTAAATTTATTTTACGTGAACGAGCACCAGGGGTAAGCGTTGAAGAGATTATAAATCTTACTAGCGGAGAGCTGACTGTGCCGGACCACGTTCCTGAAATGACGGTGTAGTAAAAAAACTTTAGCAAAGGAAAGATGAACAGCTAAATTTAGTATGAGTGGACGGCGACCTAAGGGATAATAAAATGATCAACTTGCGGCCTCATACGCCACAGGTACATACTTACAATATCTTTATTTAATGGGTATACAAGGAATGTATCCCCTAATAAAAAATAACATTGTTTGACCCGCAGGAAGCTTGGATATAGTCTCTAAGCAATACATTAATAGTAGATCCTATTATGAGTGAGTTTCCAAAGTTTAGGCAGGCTGACTACCCTAAATTGTATTTAGAGCAAACCGATAAAGATTTGGTGAAGATATTAGACCCGAACTTTCGTTATGCTTATTTTAAAACGATTGCCAAGGGCGGTAAGTCCTTGATTCGATCATGTAAAGACTTACATTTAGGTCGTGTGGTTTGCTATAAATCATTGCTGCCAGAATTTGCAGACGATCCCATTGAACAAAAGAGGTTGCTGCGTGAAGCTCGCGTTTCTGCGATGCTGCAACACCCAAATACAATGCCAACTTATGAACTGGGCCGTGATCGTCAAGGGCATTGCTACTTCACGATGAAATTAGTCCATGGGTATACTTTTAGAGAAATCATTAACTATCGTGAGCGCTATGATATTACCCAATTACTAGATATTGTAATTCAGGTGGCCTACGCTCTAGAGTACGCACACACTCATGGTGTAGTGCATCGAGACATTAAGCCCGAAAATATTCTGATAGGACCTTTTGGTGAGGTCTTATTGCTAGATTGGGGTTTAGCTAAGGTTAGAAGTGAAGGAGGTGATGAGTCAGAGATTGATGATATTGACCCTCAAACTTCGGCGCAGAATCAAAGTATGACTGGCTTCCAAAAGCTGCAAGGAACCATTTGCTACATGTCTCCTGAACAAATAAAAAAAGCGCCTGATATCGACGGAAGAACTGACATCTATAGTCTCGGCGTTTTACTTTATGAAGCACTAACTGGCACGACTCCAGCGTCAGGCGATACCATGGACAAGCTAATTGCCAGTACGCTTAACGATGAACCATCGCTACCATCAACAGTATCCTCTATTCCGATACCCACGGTTGTTGAAAAGACAATAATGCAGTGTTTACAAAAAGATGTCGCCAACCGCTTACAGACTATCGGCGAGCTAATTCGCCAACTTAAACAATAATTCTGACGATTCGACCCTTACTAAGTTTTAACCTGGGCAAGAATAAAAGAAATATTATCTTGGCCGCCGCAATCTAGCGCTCGATCGAGCAGTGCGTCAGCATAGGCCTCCAAGTTACCTTTAAAATTTATCGCGTAGTCAAGCATTAACTCATTTTTAACGCGATCAGATAAGCCGTCGGTGCAGGCAAGCACAATATCATTAGGTTCTAGCTCAACACTGCCAGTGTCAGGCTTAAGTAATAATATGCTACCCACTTTTTGAGTCAAAATATTGGGTGCACGTCTGTATAAATCCGGCGCTAAAGTAGCATCAATTTTGTCTCGATCTAGCGTATGGTCTTTGGTCAGCATGGTGATTTTATTGTCTGATGGCCTAATGAGATAAATCCTAGAATCACCCACCCATGAAAAGTGCAGCTGTTTATCAGTAATCCAAAAACAACTGAGTGTTGACCCCATGTTGCGGTACTTTTCTTCATTGCGCTGAATGGCAATAATAGCTTCATTGGCATACTTTATAGCGTTGCCAAGTTCCTGTGCCGGTTTTTGGCGCAGCATGCCGCTGTCAGCGTTAGATAAATATTCCACGCTAGCGTCAACAGCAATTTGGCTAGCGACCTCACCGAAGTCATCCCCACCTATACCATCGGCGATTGCGGCGATTAGACGATTCTGGTGAATCTGTAGAAAATCTTCGTTATTACGCCTAACTTTACCGACATGAGTGCGTGAACAAAATATGATATGGGGGTTTTCCGACATATGCATGAGTTTACCTGATGTTAACTAACGAGCGAAGATTTACCTACATAATAACCAGACAGGCACAAAATGATGCTTAATATAGGTTAAAGTAGAGCCATGAACAGACTCACAAACTCAACATCATTAAGCCCGTTCATTGTTAAACATCAACGAGGTATTTGGGATATGTGGAGAGCATCGACTCTGGCGTTTATCGCACTGTTACTGTGTAATTCGATGCAGACTCAGGCATCGTCATCAGTTGAGGAACAACAATGGAAACCAGCACAGGCCGCTGAATGGTCAGCTCAGTTTCCCTGGATTGTTGGCTTTAATTATGCGCCTCGCTCTGCCATTAATCAGCTTGAAATGTGGCAAGAAGAGACCTTTGATCCACTGGTCATCGACCAAGAACTTGGTTGGGCGGCTGGAATTGGGTTCACCATGGTGCGCGTCTTTTTGCACCACCTACTCTGGCAGCAAGATGCCGACGCCTTTTCCACACGTATCGATAAATTCCTGACCATCGCTGACGCGCATGATATAGACGTGATGTTTGTGTTGTTTGATGATGTGTGGAACCCACTGCCACAATTAGGTCCGCAGCCTCTGCCAAGGCCAGGCGTGCACAACTCAGGATGGGTTCAGTCACCTGGCGCAGCCGTCTTAGGCGATATTAATCGACACGACGAGCTAGAGCCTTATGTTAGAGGTATTTTATCCCGATACGGGCAAGACAAACGCGTTGCCATTTGGGACCTTTACAATGAACCTGGAAACCTCAATGCTATTGCTTATGGTAACGTTGAGTTAGATGACAAGCCCAAGTACTCACTAAATTTGCTGTCCAAGACCTTCGCCTGGGCACGAGACGAGAACCCAATACAACCTCTGACGTCGGGGGTCTGGCGACTGAATAATGGGCGTTGGAGAGGAGCCGATAAAGATGATGATGGCGCCGCGCTGTTTAACTTTATGTTACAAAACTCTGACATCATCACGTTTCATTCCTATGAAAATGCCGCGAATACCAACAATGCTATCCAGTCTCTAGAGGCTCTTGACCGGCCTATGATCTGTACCGAGTATCTTGCTCGAGGTCGTGACAGTACGTTTGAGAGTCTCTTGCCGTTATTTTCCTCAAACAATATTGGTGCTATGCACTGGGGCTTTGTGTCGGGAAAAACACAAACAATTTATCCTTGGCGATCGTGGGTATCTGTTATCCGTTTTTGGGACGGCCTTTTCTCAGACGAACCTAACCCTTGGCACCATGATCTTCTTGAGGCAGATGGTAGTCCCTATCGATTCTCCGAGGTAGAATTTATCCGCACACAAATAAGCGGCGCCGGCGACTCTATTGATGTCAACTAAAGCGTATCAGGCTCGTTCTTCCAATTAACGTCTTTAACCTTGGAACCAAACTTAATGCAAAACCTCCCTACTTTACCAGTACTTTTACTCACAATATTTTTAGTTGCTTGCGGTGGAGGAGGTGGTAGTCAAACCATTGAAATACCAGAGACAACAGCGTCTGCACCTGGCGCCCCAACAATAGGTACCATCACCGAGGGTGACGCTTCTGCCAGTATTGCTTTTAGCGCGCCGACTGACAATGGTGGAGCGGCAATTTCAGGTTATGAGGCAACCTGCACGGCGGGTAGCGACTCCCAAACTGCAACGGGCACCGAAAGCCCCATTGCAGTGACGGATCTGACTAACGATACGACCTACGAATGCTCAGTCACCGCCACAAACAGTGCAGGGACTGGCGTTGCCTCAGCGACAGTGTCGGTGACGCCAACAGCTGGCTCAAGTACGACCAATTCCACCGCTGGGGTAGAGTGTATGTATAGCTATGCGGCGTTCAATGATTCACCGTCGGTTAATAAAACGAGCATAGCAGACTGGATTTGTGATGGTAGTCGACGAATTTTAACCGCCAACGGCATACCCGATCACGATGTGGGAACATTCCCTAATTCTCACAACCCTAACACCATTTCTGAACAATCAATTTCAGAAGAATTCGCCATTGAACCTGTTCTAACTACCAATAGCACCGAACTGGGTGGCCCAAGAGGCGTCATAGGCTATGTCCTCAATGGCGTCAAAATTGATGCTGGAACAGCTGGCAGCTGCAATGACTCCGGCAGCAGCTGTAGCTTAGCTCCACCTATGCAAGGCAGTTGGAGTATTGAGGCCCTTGGGCAAAGCTCATTTAATTTTGGCGATGATGAGAACCATGCCCACGTGCAACCTGGCGGTGCATACCACTACCATGGCATACCCGAAGGTTTTGTAGACAAACTGGAAAAGGGTACCGAAATGACATTGGTTGCTTGGGCTGCTGATGGCTTCCCAATCTATGCGCGTTATGGTTATCAAGATGCGATGGATGCGAGCTCTGCAATTTTGATTATTGAGAGTAGCTACCTCCTTAAGTCTTCACCTGACGCCAATCGGCCAAGCATCTCGGACTACGCGATGGGGGCTTTTACTCAAGACTACGAATATGTTGCTGGCAGTGGCTCAAACCTTGATGAGTGCAATGGTCGCACAGGTGTAACACCTGAATTCCCCGAAGGGATTTATCATTACTATGCAACCAATGGTTTCCCCTTCCTTCAGCGCTGCGTGAAAGGGGCGCTATGACAAAGTCCGGAGGGTCTGTTTTTGTTCTTGTGATGGGTTTTCTTCTGACGGCAACACCAAACAGCCAAGCGCATCTCATGGCCGAACAAAAAGGTACGCTCAATGTCGTAGATGGCGGTGCTTTTTTGGTTTTGTCTGCCCCCGTATCAGCATTTAAAGGCGTTGATGATAATAAAGATGGTGCACTATCAACTGAAGAGTTAAGCAACCATCTTGATCACGTTAAGCAGCAGATCTATCAGGGCATTCAACTTCTGAATGAATCAGGAACAAGCCTACCTCTACGTGGACTTTTACTATCCCTAGTTCATGTTGATGGCAATCTAAGTAATCCAGCTACGCAAATAATGGCCCTCGGCCGCTTTGCTGTTAAAGACTATATGGCGTCGTTTAATTTAGGGGTCACCTTGCAAGGAAAGGCTCCAAAGGAAAACAAGATCACAATCACTGCAACACGCAATGGGCGGTCACACAAAATGGTTTTTACACTTGATGACGACCAACACCTGCTATTTCCCATCAACCCTTTAGCCCAATAAACTGGCACAATAAA
>JAPKEJ010000021.1 GCA_028822155.1 Porticoccaceae bacterium | reverse complement strand
GTGTTTTGTTTGACATGGGTGGAGATCAAGGCGGACAGGTTTGGCTTGATGATGTAAGCGTTAAGTAGGCTAACATTAAGTGTTCTGTAAAAAAGCCGGGCGTTGCCCGGCTTTTTTATTGGTTCTCTATAATTAAAACGAATTTCTCCGTTTTCCACGGTTCATAAATTCTTCGAGTTACAATATTTGCGCCGTGCGATTCAACACATTTGTCGCATAGAGACCAAAACGGTGGCCTGCCTGGATCAGCAATTAAAATTCGTCGTACACCTGCTTCTAGCGCCAAACCAATAAAATCAAACAGAGGATCGACCATCTCGTCCCAGAAGCATATATCCGCGGCGATGATCTCATCGTAAGCTGACAAATCGTCTTTGGCGAAGCTTTCAAAGCCTTTAGCCTGAAAGACAATACTACATTTATTAATGCTGGCGTGAAGTTGTAAAAAGGTCTCAACGCTGGGATCGATATCGATGCCGGTGACTTTTGCACTGTAGTGTTTGGCCAGGAAAATACCGGTCAAACCCCATCCGCAACCTACATCAAGTATTTTACTTGAGGCTTTAGGCGGGTACGTAGTCAGGTAGTCCATGAGCACAAAGCTTGAGCGCCACACCTTATTGCCGTGGGCACTGTGACCCTGTTGCTGACGCTTGAGTCTGCGTATTTCAGGGTGTCGGGATAAAAGTGCCTTAATGCCTAGGTATTCAACGAAGAGTGAGCTATTGGCGATGACAGGTTTTTGCTGTTGTTTGTCTGAGTTCTGCATTGTCGCCGCATTATAGTAAATATTAAGTTTATCAGTATATTGGCATTACGGATAACCAAAAGGTCTAATATAAATACATAAACGAATATTAGTCTATGATACTTTTACAGGCTAACAATACATTGGTTAAAAAGAGTGTCCACTATGATCGCAGAGACGAATTTCCATCCCTTAGCAGCAAAGTTTTATCGAGACTCTGATGCTCAATTTTTGTTTTTACAGTTGGTAGGATGGTTTGGGTTAGCCCTAGTAAGTTTCTTTAGTTTGACACTTTGGTATAACCAGCAGGCTCAGCTTACCTATGTCGCACACACCTTAGTGCAATCAGCGTTGGGCCTGGCAGTATCTTGGCCTTTAAGATATTTCTTGCACTATTTATGGGATATGAAACTCTTACTACGGTTTGTTTTCACTTTCGTTGGTGTGTTTGTTTGTTCTGGAATATGGGCGGTTTTACGGCTATCAACATTTATGTATATGACCGGAGAAGAGGGCTTGTGGCCTGATTTTGGAGGTTGGCTATTTGGTTCTATTTTTATTTTTATCTCTTGGGCTGCTTTGTACCACGGTATTAAATATTATCAATTATTGCAGTTTGAACACGCTTCTTTATTAGTGGTGGCGGCCGACAACAAGGAAGAGCAGTTAAAGCGTTCTCGAGCCGAGACCTTCGCTCATGAAGCCCAGTTAAAAATGTTGCGATATCAACTTAACCCACACTTTTTATTTAATACCTTAAATGCCATTGCGTCCTTAGTGCGAGACAAAGACGCTTCTAAAGCCAACGCTATGATTGTGCAGTTAAGTAACTTTCTAAGATACTCATTGGACAATGACCCTGTTAAACGGGTTACGCTAAGTGAGGAGGTAGAGGCGCTTAAACTTTATCTAGATATCGAGAAAACGCGTTTTGGTGATCGATTAGAGGTATGTTTTGAAATTGATCCAAAGGCGAAGGCAATCAGAATTCCGAGTCTTATATTGCAACCACTAGTTGAGAATGCAATTAAGTATGCAATAGCGCCAATGGAAGAGGGCGGGACCATAACCATCAGAGCAAGACGCGATGACGATAATGTGGTGATAGAGTTGGATGATAACGGCCCTGGGATGCCAGACTTTAAGTATGATAGCGATAGCACCGGTGTAGGCTTGCGTAACACTATTGATCGATTGCATGGGTTTTATGGCGACGGTTATGATTTTCAGATTAAAGCTAAGCCCACCCAGGGAACTAATGTTTTCATGAAGTTACCCCTTGAAAAGAAAGAGACAATTTTTGAAGATTTGATGTCCAATAGTTAACCAACACAAAAAAGGTTTGCATGAAATGTCTAAGCTGAAAACCATTATTGTTGATGACGAGCCCCTAGCGCTTAATTACTTGCGTTCTATGCTCGCAGACTTTGATGCTGTTGATATTGTTGCAGAATGCCGTAATGGTCGCGAGGCTGTTTTAACGGCTTCTCAAATTAACCCGGAACTGATGTTTTTGGATATTCAGATGCCTGGGATGAATGGCTTTGAAGTAATCAAAGCATTGCAGTCAGACGTTATGCCGATGGTTATTTTTGTCACTGCATTTGATCAATATGCTTTAGACGCCTTCGATCTCCATGCAGTAGATTATGTTCTTAAGCCCCTTGATCCTGAACGGGTGGCGCGCGCGGTACAGCGAGCAGTTGACAGATTAAATCACAATCAGGTGGAGAGTTATAAGGCGCCACTGATCGGCGCTATTGGCGCAATAGCGGATAGGGCTTCTGCTGGCGCTTCAGGACAAGATTTGTCTCATGAGCCTGCTTCAGAAAGTATTAAAGGAAAACTTCTCGTACGTGATTCTGGCGTCGTAAAAGTTATACCGTTTGACGATATTGACTGGGTAGACGCTGCCGGTGATTACATGTGTGTTCACGCGTTAGGTGAGACTCACATTATACGAATTACGCTGGGCGAGTTAATGGAAAAATTAGATGACAAACTATTTATTCGGATACATCGATCGACTATCGTTAATGTCCAACGTGTTGTTAGTATTACGCCGTTGCCGAAGGGCGGGAGTTTGTTGGAGTTGTCAGCAGGTGAAACGCTTAAAGTAAGCCGAAACTATAGAGAATCGATTCGAAATCTCTTTAGATAAATATTATAAATCTGAACGTTAATGCTAGAGATTCCCATCTTTAAGGCATCAATAATCCCCTTTTACCGCACTACGGAAACATATTGTCGCATAAAGCCTTCCTCTAAAGGTTTAGTCATGAAATTATCATATATTAGCTCTGATTTTAAAATCACGCTGTGACTTTGAAAAATGTATTCAAAATTGTGGGCAATGGCAGGCATTAAAGTAGGCTTTAGCTTAAGGTTTAATGCTAACAATCGTCTCGTTTTGATTATATTTTTTGGCTTTTGAGTCTGTGTAGTTTAGTCAGATGCATATGTGAGTATTTAGTCGTAGTTTATAGCTCCAAATATTTAAAAAGGAATGATGTTAATGCCCCTTGAAAGTCGCTGGCTGAATACCAGCCTCACACGTGTATCTCTAAGAAGATCTATAGCTATCGTTCTAGTATTTTTAGCATGCTGCGTATCGCAAATCGCATGGGCAGAATCAGCGTTTACTGACAACATTGAAACTCAGGTTGCGAGTATTTTAAAGGATATGACGTTAGAGCAAAAGGTCGGTCAGATGGTGCAGGGTGAAATTAAGGAGGTTACGCCAGAAGACGTCACAAGATATCACCTTGGTTCTATTCTCAATGGCGGTGGTTCATTCCCTAACCGTGAAAAAAACTCCACGATGAGTGACTGGCTAGAGCTTTCTGATCAATACTATTTGGCGTCATTGGATAAGTCGCAGGGCGGAGCAGGTATTCCAGTAGTTTGGGGAACAGACGCTGTTCATGGTCACAACAACGTTATCGGCGCAACTCTGTTCCCGCATAACATTGGACTCGGAGCCGCTAACGATCCTGCTTTGATGAAAAAAATTGGTGAGATAACAGCCCGTGAGGTTGCAGTCACTGGAATTGATTGGGTGTTTGCTCCAACTGTGGCTGTGGTAAAAGATAATCGCTGGGGTCGAACTTATGAGGGATACAGCAGTGAGGCACCCATAATTAAATCCTATGCGGGTGAAATTGTAACAGGACTTCAGGGAACACCAGGTGAGCTGCGCACTAGTGGACAACGTGTGATTGCTACTGCTAAGCACTTTATTGGTGACGGCGGAACCTACAGAGGAATTGATCAGGGCGATACTAGAGTCGATCTGGAACAGTTACTTAGTGATCATGGTCAGGGCTATTTTACTGCTCTTGATGCTGGCGTGCAGACCGTTATGGCGTCGTTTAACAGCTGGAATGGCATTAAAATCCATGGTCACAAGTTCCTGTTAACCGATATCTTAAAAGATAGACTTGGCTTTGATGGGTTTGTTATTAGTGATTGGAACGGTATTGGTCAGGTAGATGGGTGTGTTAATGAGAGTTGCGCTCTGGCCATCAATGCTGGGGTTGATATGGTCATGGTGCCCAAAGTCTGGAAGGAATTTTTACAAAACACCTTAGCCCAGGTGAAATCAGGTGAGATTTCTATAGATCGAATTAATGACGCTGTGAGTCGAATATTAAGAGTAAAGATACGTGCGGGTCTTTTTGAGAAAGGCCTTCCATCATCCAGAGAGGTTGCTGGAAACGCGGCATTGATCGGTGCGCCAGAGCATCGCGCTGTTGCCCGTGAAGCTGTGCGTAAATCATTGGTGTTACTTAAGAACAAAAAACAAGTATTGCCTTTAAAGGTAAAGCAACACGTGCTTGTAACGGGCGATGGTGCGGATAATATTGGAAAACAGAATGGTGGGTGGACAATAACTTGGCAAGGTACTGAGAACAAAAATAGCGACTTCCCTGGCGCAACCAGCATCTACGCAGGTTTGCGTGAGGCGATGGGCAATATTGGCGGTTCCACTGAGCTAAGTAGGGATGGGAATTGGATCAAAAAGCCCGATGTTGCCGTAGTTGTATTTGGTGAAGAGCCCTATGCGGAAGGTCAGGGTGATGTGCATTCCTTGATTTATCGTGACGGATTAACTGCCGACCTTGAGCTGTTGCGAAAATTTCAAGCTAAAAATATTCCTGTCGTGGCGATATTTTTGACCGGCCGTCCTCTGTGGATGAACGCCGAGATTAATAGTTCTGATGCCTTTGTTATTGCCTGGTTGCCTGGGACAGAGGGTGCCGGGATCGCTGACGTGTTAGTGGCTGATCGTCAAAATAAGCCTCGTTATAATTTTACCGGTCGCTTATCTTTCGACTGGCCTAATCGAGAAATTAACTCAGCGGATGATGCTCTCGCGGTCGTTGATAATTTAGTCTCTATAGGACAAGGCATGAGCTATGGATCACTAGATTTGATGGCAAACAGCCTTAATGAAAAGCCGTCTTCCAAAAGTGAGTTACAAGAAAATGTTATTTTCAGTGGCAGTAGCCGAGACCCATGGAAGGCCTATGTGGGGGACGCGAGTGATTGGCAGAAACTGGTCACAGGTAAATCATCGTCGACGGCTTATGGTGCTTTAACGGTCATGACTGTGGACGGCGAAGTGCAAGAAGATTCTAGGTCGCTGGTTTGGTCTGGTGAGAAAGAGAGCCAATTTTACTGGCAGAGTGCAGTGCCGGCAGATTTAAGTGCGCTTGCCGGCGAAAACGGTGCTCTTATGATGGAGCTTAGGGTGGATAAACATCCGATTGGACGAGTGGATCAGAGAATGGATTGCGGTTGGCCCTGTTCCGGCTCGTTGGATATGAGTGCATTTTTCCGTTCTTTACCCGAAGGCCAGTGGGCTCGAGTCGGTATAAGCCTTAGGTGCTTCAATAAAGTTGGGGTAAACCTTACAAAGGTAGCAACCCCGTTTGTCTTAGTCAGTTCTGAGGCCTTTGCGGTGACATTGAGAGACGTAAGAGTGGTAGCTAATGCGCCTAAAACATCGCTAATCAGCTGCAGCTAGAGGATCTTCAGTTACCGCTACAGATTTTTTTCGTATAACTTTAAACGGTAAGATGAAATCCTCCGTCGAGCAGTATGGTTTCCCCAGTAACAACCTTTGATAGCGACATTAGATTGTATATCGATTCCGCAACCTGATCGGCGGTCACCGCAAGGCCCAAAGGCGTTGTTTTTTCGGTGTTCGCTAAAGCGGCGTCATAAGTGTCGTTCCCCAATCCTTTGCGTAGCCATTCGCCTTGAATAAATCCTGGACAGACAGCATTGACCCTAATAGGACCTAGGTTTCTAGCCATTGATTGGGTCATAGTATTAAGGGCCCCTTTTGATGATGCATAGGCCAGGCTGCTACCAATACCCTTGATGCCTGCGATGGATGACACGTTGATTACATTTGGATCGTCGCTGTGTATTAAATACTGCCGGCAAGCTTTCACCATTTGAAAAGGCCCAACAACATTGACGCTATAGATATGTAAAAAATCATCTCCATCTAGTGCGTCTAAATCACCATGGTTGAACGCAAACTTAGTGGTACCGGCATTATTAACTAAGCAATCTAAGCGGCCCCATTTTTTTATGGTGTGATCAACGGTGTCAAGGCACGCCTGATTATCGGAAACATCTGCCACTACCGCCTGGGCTTCAACGCCGAGGTTTTGGCATGTCTTTACCACCTCGTTGGCATCGTTTATTGAGCGAGTACAGGTGACTGTAATATTCCAACCCTTTGCTGCGAGTAAAATCGCCGTTGCCTTGCCAACACCTCGACTGCCGCCGGTGATAATTGCCACAGGATTATTTGATTTATCCATTCAATACTCCACGTACCTTGCTGGGCGGACTAGTATGATTTATTCGATAGATAAATACAGGGCTTACTGCTAATATTTAATTAAAGTTGATGTATCAAACTGTTCAACAATTAATAAGAGCCCTCGGAGTAAACCCAATGAAAGCGACCTTTACTAAAATGTCACAGAGTACAGCTGAAGATTGGGCGATCATTGTTCCGGAGCAGATGGAATTTTTCAAAAAGCTCCCAGATCGCATTCTTAGCCACCTAGAGCTACTAACCGGGGATTACGGCGGATTTGCAATAGATCGTCTACAGCATTCATTACAGACGGCACACAGGGCCGCTGAGGCGGGGGAGGACGATGAATATATTGTCTGTGCTCTTTTGCATGATATTGGCGATACCTTAGGCAGTGCAAACCATGCTGATGTGGCCGCGGCAATTTTACAGCCCTATGTATCCGCTGAGAATCATTGGATGGTCAAGCATCATGCCATTTTTCAAGGCTACAACTTCTTCCATTTTCTTGGTGCTGATCGCAATATGCGTGATCAGTTTCGTGAAAATGACAATTTTAAGCGGACTGCACGGTTTATTGCTAAATACGATGACCCGTCCTTCGATCCGAATGTGCCAGAACTGGCTCTGTCTTTATTCGAGCCCGTTGTTAGGCGGGTTTTTAGAGAACCTAAAAACAGTATTTATAAAGTTCTCACCGATAGCTAAAGGGCCTTTGGATGATGTTGGATAAATCTATAACTGGAATTTATATCGCTCCTAAATGGGGTGGTTCTATGACTGGCCATGCAAAAGTCGCGTTGAAGGCGGGGAAGGGTATCGTCGGTGATCGTTATTACTCTGAGACTGGGAAAAATAGGTCGACTTATAAGGGCCAGCCTGATTTTGAACTCACTTTAATAGAGTCTGAAGTGATTGAAATTTTTAATAAGGAAACTGGCAACAGCTTTCATGAGAGTGATTTTCGTCGCAATCTGATTACTAAAGGGGTGCGTTTAAATGACTTAGAGGGGCAATATTTTACGATCAATGGGATCAGCCTTTACGGTGTCAGGCTATGTGAACCATGCGCTAGCCTGCAGCGGCGTCTTGGGGTTAGTATTCTACCCGAGTTGGTTGGTAAGGGTGGCCTTCGTGCCCAGGTAAGAGGCAGCGGTATCCTATCGGTAGGGGATAGCTTAGCCTTCGACCTATAGTTAGGTTTAGTTTAGCTCAAAGAATTCTAATGCGGTCGCAGTAGTCATTTTGCTAATAACATCTTCAGATTCCTCTCTATGTTCAGAAATACACCTAACGATATGTTCTAAAAAGGCGGGCTCATTCCGTCGGTTTTTCGGTAATGGAGTCATGTTTCTTGGCAGTAAATAGGGTGCATCGGTCTCTACCATCAATCGATTTAATGGGATATTTTTTACTATTTTTTGTAACTCTTGGCCGCGTCGTTCGTCGCAGACCCAACCAGTAATGCCAATATGCAGATCTAAATCTAAATAACTAAAAAGCGTTTTTTTGTCACCGGTAAAGCAGTGAACAACAGCCTTAGATAATGATTCTCGATGGTGCACTAAGATGGCTAATTGACGTTTGGCGGCATCGCGCTCATGTAAAAACAATGGCATTTTTAGTTCTGTAGACAGCTCAAGTTGTGCTTCAAACGCAATTTCTTGCTCTTTTGGTGTTGATAGATTTCGATTAAAGTCTAGGCCAGTCTCGCCAATAGCGACTACGGCGGAGTGACTTGCTAGCTCTTTAAGACTGCTATAAGCATCAGCATTCCATGAGTTGGCTTCGTGGGGATGAATACCTGCTGTGGCATAAAGCATGTTAGGGAATTGAGATTGGTATTCGTCGCAAAGCGCAACGACGGATTGGCTCTCGCTAATAGATGTGCCGGTTAAGACGAGCTTTTCAACACCAGCTGACAGAGCTCGAGTCAAGACATCTGCTATACGGTTTTTAAATTGTTGATTAGAAAGATTAACACCAATATCAATTAGCATCAGTTACAACTCATATTCAGAAGGACCGTATTGTAAATAATCTGAATGCAAAGTCACTGGTTGAGCCTCATTATTTATAAAATAAGGAGTTAGTGCCCAATGATTTATGGACGAGTAGTTAAAATATCGTGGTTCATCACCTTGATTTTGATTCTTACAAGTAGCCTTTATGTGTTGATTCTTACTGCTAGCACATCACATTGAGCACCATGAAGTACTGAGTTACTGGTAGATCCAAATATTAACGAGATACCGTGTCTGCCATGACTACCGACAACGATTAATTCAATATCTTCGGCTTTAGCCATACTGTGCATTTCCTGGGCAGGATGCCCTAAAATGACATGCTGGTCTGCTGGCGGAACATTCAGTTCGGCGCCTAGTTTAGCCAGGCGTTGAGTAGCTTGGTCTGTTAGTTGGGTCTGCACATCGGACAGGTCTACCGGTATGTCTCCCCCGTATGTAAAGGCTAAAGGTTCAAGAATGTGGCAAATAGATATTTTCGTATCGGTGTTAGCGAAGAGAAACTTGACTCGATCTACCACTTGCTGAGATTCTGGTGCCAAGTCTAATCCGACCAATATATGTTTGTAGGACGACATAGTGGTATACCCTCTAGGTTGTTTGCTTGTAGTATTGAATACTCTGGCTTTCAAAAGCAATAATTTTTCACAGTATCAGCACAAGAGTAGTCATTAATGACATGGTTGTTAATCATATTTGGTATTGCAGTAGTTTTATCTCCCTTAATGTGGTTCAAACAATCGCCGTACCAAAAGAGAGTGACGGATCTACGGGGTAGTGCGGCAGCACTAAATCTCCATGTCACTCTGCATCGCAGACCTGATGCGCGAGAGGCGGAGGTTGCTCTGGAGTCTGTTTGTTACAAAATGCGGTGGGAAAGTCCGGATCGCCAAAAAAATTGGGTGATTCATCGCTTTAGTCAGCGAGGCTGGGAATCTCCTTGCGCCGGTTGGTATTGGGTGCAAAATGAGGCTGATGTAAATTGGCATGGAATATTGCTGGAAATATTATCGGAAATCCCGTCAGGAGTGACAGCAGTTATTGCCACACAGGCAGACGTTGGGGCTATTTGGGACGAGCGTGGAGGTCATGATGATCTGGTAAAAATAGCCGGAAATTTAGGTAAATTAAAACACCATCTAGAAAATATTTCGCATTGAAGCTTGACCAAAGGGCGGTAGAACAAGTATATATGCCAACCTTGGGCACGTCTTAAACGTGTTGCATAATCATAACGAGCATCTTTGCTAGTATAAATTGATGCCGTAATAAGGAAACTTTTTCCCAATGGGTAAATCTTTAGTCATCGTAGAGTCACCAGCCAAAGCCAAAACAATTAATCGTTATTTGGGCGATGATTTTATTGTTAAATCGAGTGTGGGTCATATTAGAGACTTGCCTACTGGCGCCAATAGAGTGCCTAGCGATCCGAAAGAACGCGCTAGGCAAGCGGCTTTGACCCGTAAAATGTCTCCCGAAGATAAGGTCTTACATCGCGCAAGAAAAGCAAAATCGCAACTCATTAATAGTATGGGCATTGATCCTGAAAATGACTGGAAGGCAGTTTATGCGACCCTCCCTGGTAAGGAAAAAGTTGTAGCAGAACTCAAAAAGCTGGCAAAAAATGCTGACACTGTTTATCTGGCGACGGATATGGATAGAGAGGGCGAGGCGATTGCATGGCACCTAACCGAGGTGATTGGCGGCGACGAGAGTCGTTATAAGCGAGTTGTCTTTAATGAAATAACCAAGAAAGCTATACGTAAGGCATTCGAGGCGCCAGGCGAACTCAATAAAGATCGGGTTGATGCCCAGCAAGCAAGGCGGTTCTTAGACCGTGTGGTAGGGTTTATGGTTTCTCCTTTACTGTGGGAGACAGTGGGGCGTGGGTTATCCGCGGGCAGAGTGCAGTCTGTCGCTTTAAAAATGATCGTTGAGCGTGAGCGCGAGATTCGGGCTTTTATTCCTGAAGAATACTGGACCGTTCAAGCTGACTTAGAGGGGCGGCCTAGTTCAGACATTGATCCGGATGATATTAAAATACGTTTTGATGTAAAGCGGCATCAAGGTAAGCCATTTCGGCCTACTAATAAGCTCGAGGCTGATACCTCCCTAGGCGTGTTGAGAGAAGCGGATTACGCCGTTAGTAAAAGAGACGATAAACCAACAAAATCAAAGCCTTCAGCTCCATTTATTACGTCGACATTACAGCAGGCGGCGAGCACTAGGCTTGGTTATGGCGTTAAGAAAACCATGATGATGGCCCAGCGTTTGTATGAAGCTGGTTACATTACCTATATGCGTACAGATTCGACCAATCTGAGTGAAGATGCGGTGACGGCTTGTCGTGATTATATTAAATTGCGTCACGGGGCCAAGTATCTGCCGGATGCTGCGATAGGATATAGCAGTAAATCTGGCGCTCAAGAGGCTCACGAAGCGATTCGCCCATCAAATGTTGATATAGCTCCGGGCGGCCTCGATGAAATGGAGGTCGACGCTCGACGGCTCTATCAGTTGATTTGGCAGCAATTCGTTGCATGCCAAATGACTAATGCAGAGTTTACTTCAACAACGATTACTGTTGGTGCAGGAGAGTATGAGCTTGCTGCTAAAGGTCGGGTTACACGATTTGATGGTTATCTGGCGGTCATGCCAGCCAGTCGAAAAGGTGATGATGATATTGAGCTACCTGATCTGCAAAAAGGCGATCACATGCGTATGCTGGCATTGATTCCGCAACAACACTTTACCAAGCCAACTGCTCGATTTTCTGAAGCTGCATTGGTAAGAGAGCTAGAAAAGCGCGGGATAGGAAGGCCCTCAACCTATGCGTCGATTATTTCTACTATCCAAGATCGAGGTTACGTCAGGATCGAAAACAAACGGATTTTTGCCGAAAAAATTGGTGATATTGTGGCTGACCGTTTGTCAGAGAGTTTTACCGATTTGATGGATTACGGTTTTACAGCGTCCATGGAAGAGCAACTCGACCATGTGGCTGACGGAAAGCTAAAGTGGAAGAGCCTACTTAATCGTTTTTATAAGGACTTTAGTGCAAAGGTGTTGTCTGCTAAGGACTCCGAAGGTGGAATGCGCCCTAACAAACCATCTGAAACAGAGATTGAGTGTAAGCAGTGTGGTCGTCCGATGATGATTCGAACGGCTGGAACGGGCGTGTTTATGAGTTGTTCTGGATATGCGTTGCCGCCGAAGGAACGCTGTAAGCACACAGTTAATCTTACGGCGGGTGATGAAGCTGTCAATATCGAAGAGGATGATGAGGCTGAATCAAAGGCCCTGATCCACAAACATCGTTGTAAGCTCTGCAACACCTCAATGGACAGTTATCTAATCGACGAAATGCGTAAACTTCATGTTTGTGGAAACAATCCAGATTGTGTTGGCCATGAAGTTGAGATGGGTCAGTATGTGATAAAAGGGTATGAAGGTCCTGTTCTTGATTGCGACAAGTGCGGGAGTGAGATGCAGCTTAAAAACGGTCGATTTGGTAAATACTTTGGCTGTACCGGCGAAAAAGGTGAGGGAGAACCGTGCAAAAATACGCGTAAATTACTACGCAGTGGAGAGGCTGCTCCACCCAAGGTAGACCCCATAGCCATGCCCGAGCTTCGTTGCCTTAAAGTTGATGATTATTATGTTTTGCGTGATGGTGCGTCGGGTATATTTTTAGCGGCTAGCCAATTTCCGCGAAATAGAGAAACTAGGGCTCCAACGGTCAATGAATTCGTTTCGGTAAAAGATAAGGTCGACCCTAAACTCCAGTATTTATTGACTGCACCTGCATCTGATTCTGATGGTAACGAAACGGTGATTCGGTTCGATAGAAAAACTAAAGAACAATATGTGCGCAGCGAGATTGAGGGTAAACCCTCTGGATGGAATGCGCGATATGTGCAAGGGAATTGGGTAGCTCGTCAAAAGGGCGACAGCTGAATTGTGGGTGTTTTTGGCATCGGTTGATCTGGATTATTTGATACATGACCTTTGCTTGATTTTTCGGCGAGGTTTAATAGTGCTCTAGCTTGCTGTTATAATATGGCAGATTATAGGGATTTATAACATGGCTTTTACTGAATACGAACTAGTAATGCTTGATGATGGCGAGGTTGCTCTGCAGCGCGCCGGATCTGACGAGCCTCTAGTTCGCATAAGTTTTTCAGATTCGGTTTTAGAATACCTTGATGGAAAACATATTGATGTTGCCAAAAGCATGATGGACGCTGGCATTCAAACAGTATTCGAAATCAACGAAGACCAAACCCCGTCGTCCGTTGAAGTGGGCGATAAGCATCAAACCCTGCACTAACTTTTAATTTACAGGGACACTCTCACTACGCCAACCGCTAAACCTTCGATGGCAAATTCTTGAGCTCTTAAGTCAACCAAAATAGGTGAGTAATCACGATTCTCTGGTAGCAGATGAATCTCATGCTTGCTTCTTGTTCTTTTTAGTCTTTTTACAGTTACTTCTCCATCAACCCTGGCGACGACAATTTGCTGATTGTCAGCCGTTGGTTGTTGATGAACTGCCAGCAAGTCTCCGTCCATTATTCCGACATCAACCATACTTTGGCCTTGCACGCGTAGAAAGTAATCGGCACTAGGATGAAAGGTGCTGGAGGGAACTTCTTGATAATCTTCAATATGCTGTTCAGCCATTATGGGTTCACCAGCCGCGACCCTACCAATGATTGGAATGCCAGAGAATTGCTCAACAATTCTTATGCCACGTGAAGCTCCCGGAATCATCTCTATTACGCCTTTACGAGCCAACGCTCTAAGATGATCTTCCGCGGCGTTTGGCGACCGAAACCCTAATTTCTGAGCGATTTCAGCCCTCGTTGGTGGATAACCAGTCTCATCAAGGCTATCGCGAATCAAATCGAGTATCTGTTGTTGTCTCGCTGTTAGTCGTTGCACAATGTATTCTCCGAGATTGCTTAACTGTGATTATATACAGTGTTAGCTAATTAGCAAGTCATCTCTAGATCGGCGTTGAAGCGTCAATAAGTTTTCAATCTAGGTCTCTTATAAAACCTAAGTAAATATCATCCCAATAAAATCTCGTATCCAATTTTGAACCAGTTGGTCCGGTAAATACTAAAATATGATCGTTAAAGATAAGATCGTGGCTTGTCGGTGAAGATATTGGTCAGCATTTGGTTATTCAATACTAGCGGGAGACAAGTATTGGGCGACCAAATTATTTTCGTTGGGTAGAATTTAGTAACAGGGTAAAATACCTAGGGGGCTGATCCGAACCACCGCTAAATAATAAATTAGCCTAAACAGCTTGGGATTAGCCACTGTGCAAAGCTACATATATGGAGAATGCTATTGAATAGTTCAGGGAATAGTTTGTATGGGCGACTGATGCTTGATGTGAAAGGCGTCTCACTTAACTCTGAGGAGCGAGTTCAACTTCAAAATCCCCATGTGGGAGGCGTCATTCTGTTCAGTCGTAACATCGAGAGTCGAGATCAAGTTTGTGATTTGGTTGCTGAGATTAGGGCTTGCTCGGCAAATCTGTTGGTCGCTGTGGACCAAGAGGGCGGCCGGGTTCAGCGGTTTCGTGAGGGATATAGTGTCATTCCTTCGATGCAAAGCATAGGAAACTTGGTTGCTCGCTCACCAAAGGAGGGTTTGGCTCTGAGTAAAGACTTAGGTTGGCTGATGGCTTCTGAAGTCATTGCCAGTGGTCTTGATATAAGTTTTGCTCCAGTCTTGGACGTTGATCGCGATACTAGCAGTGTCATTGGCGATCGCTCTTTCTCCGATCAGCCGGAAATAGTCATCAGCGCAGCTGAGTCCTTTGTTAGCGGAATGCACGAGGCGGGAATGGCGGCGACTGGGAAGCATTTTCCTGGCCATGGAGGTATTGTTGCAGACAGTCATCTGGAGGCGCCGATCGACGTGCGTACCTGGGAAGCTTTGTATGACAGAGATATACAACCTTTTGCAAAGCTGGCAAAGACACTAGACGCAGTGATGCCTGCACATATCACTTTCACATCCATTGATCCTGATTCAGTTGGTTTTTCGTCGTATTGGCTGAATGATGTACTTCGGCAGAAATTAGGGTTTGAGGGTGTTATCTTTAGTGATGACTTAACGATGAAGGGTGCTGATATTGCCGGAGGCTATGTGGACAAAGTGAAACTGGCGTTGAATGCCGGTTGCGATATGATCCTAGTCTGCAATTGTCCCGAGGGGGTAGTTGAGGTATTGTCTTACATGGAGTCGGCTGGAATTGCGCAAAGCTCTAAATTAGCTTCAATGGCGGCTACACTTTCTGTCAGTTGGTCAGACCTTGAATGCTCGCCCAGACGATTGGCGATCGCTCAAACATTGGCAGCATTAGATTAAATTAGTTACTTCAACAGGGTGTGAGACATCATTAATACTAAAGCAAAGCAGGAATTATGAGATGAATAATTTTCGGACATGGTTGGTTGAATTTAGTGGAGAAAACTCTCTTTGGGTCGCAGAGTTATTTTTGATTGTTTTGGTTGTTTTGAGTTTGGGTTACATTCTCAATAAAATAATCGATAGGCTTGAGGAACGGACATCGAAGACAAAAACAGTTTGGGATGATGCCCTGATCGAGGCCTGCCGAAGGCCCGCCATATGGTTCATCTGGATAATCGGCATAAACTTCGCAGCTGGTGTGGCCGCCCAAAAGATGAATTCCCCCTTGCTAGCGTTGATTGACCCGATTAACCGCCTGTCTCTAATCTTTCTATCGACTCTATTCTTGAATAATTTTATTAAGAGAGCAGAGCAGAATCTTGTTAATCCAGACTATATTAGTAAACCTGTTGATACCACCACTGTGAGGGCCGTGGCGAAATTATTACGGATATCGGTCTTGATTACAGCATTGCTCATTGCGATGCAGTTATTTGGTTATAGCATTTCAGGATTGCTGGCATTTGGTGGCATCGGCGGCATTGCCGTTGGTTTTGCGGCTAAAGATCTGTTGGCAAATTTCTTTGGCGGGTTAATGATATATTTAGACCGCCCGTTTTCGGTGGGAGATTGGATACGGTCACCCGATAAAGAAATTGAGGGAACGGTTGAGGATATTGGTTGGCGGTTAACGCGAATACGCACCTTTGATAAGAGGCCACTGTATATTCCCAACGGAGTGTTTGCGGCTATTTCCGTGGAAAATGCCTCTCGAATGAGTAACAGGCGTATTTATGAGACGATTGGCATTCGTTATTCAGACGTATCTAGTATGGCTACGATAGTGGAGCAGGTGACCGAGATGCTTCAAGGGCATGATGATATAGATGCAACTCAGACTTTAATTGTGAATTTCAACGCATTTTCTGCCAGCTCTATTGATTTCTTTATTTATACCTTTACCAAGACAACAGACTGGGTAGCTTATCACCAGATTAAGCAGGACGTGCTGTTGACGGTGGCCGATATTATCGAGCGTGCTGGTGCAGAGATTGCGTTTCCCACCTCAACGGTGCATCTTGAAAATTCAGCAGAATCGGCGCTCAGTGTCGGGGCATCCTCAAAAGTATGATAAATAATGGCCTCACTAGTTTGCTGAAGAGGCTTTTTTTAGTCGTTGTTTTCGTCGGTTTAGCTGGCTGTCTTGGTGTTCCAGAGGGAGTCCATCCTGTTCAAAATTTCCAACTCCAGCGCTATTTGGGGCAATGGTATGAAATTGCACGATTAGATCATTCTTTCGAACGCGGCATGAGTTCGGTTAGTGCCACCTACTCAATGCGAGAGGATGGCGGAGTGGCGGTTCTTAATGCGGGATTTACGAATGATTCTCAGGAATGGGACGAGGCAGAAGGCAAAGCTTATTTTGTTGAAACGCCGGATGTTGGTCATTTGAAAGTGTCCTTTTTCGGCCCTTTTTATGGATCATATATTATATTTGAACTAGATAATGTGGACTATCAATACGCATTTGTGGCGGGTATGAATACGGATTATCTGTGGTTCTTATCTAGGTCGCCTGAGGTCAGTGACGAGTTGATCAATCATTTTGTTGAGTTGTCTGCGACCCTGGGTTTTGATACTGAAAACCTCATTTTCGTTGATCATAACAAGCACCAGTAATGATAAGTTCGGCAGATTAGTTCTAATTTTCTGACTCTATTTCGTCTTCAACTTCGTTAATAGCCTGCGGGTTCAAAGGCTCAGGCTCATAGGTTTTAATTGTTAACATAACACCTAGTTCAGGATGATCCAGATAGTAAATGCTATTTTCTTCAATGCGCTTAGATTGCTTGATAGGCCATATCTCTAAAATAGGGTATTGGTTGATGGCCGTACTCTCTTGCTCATCCTCTATCTGGTTTAGATCCACGGCTTCTATGGCATAAGCGGCACCGTCTATATCTACCATGTCCGATTTAGGATTGAGGTCCATGACATACTCTGGTGAAACTGAGATCTGCCATTGTTTTTTGGATGAGTTTACCGTGTCTAATTCAAAGTTTGGGAGATCAGGAAGCTTGACCGTTAACGCATCGGCCAGTGAATCTTGATTGGCGAATTTGAGGCGCCATAGATCAGTTTCAACGTGTAAAAACCGTGATCTATAAAACCGAAGGCTACCTTCGATCTCAGATCTATCATCTAATCTCTTACCTGCGCTGATGTGAATCCAAGGGTCCTTGTCTTCAGCCTCCGTCTCAAACCGCCAAGCTTGGTGAAATACCACATTATACTTCCGGCGATCAAGGGCCCTTGCGCTGTCATTCAGATCCCGCATGCTAGGGTCTAAGATAATAAAAGGTTCTTCGTATTCGGGAATGTAGGGTTCGGCAGGGGCTCTGTTGTCGACAACCTGTGCTTCTGTCTCTGGGTCGCTCATTAAAACAATGGCGTCCTTGTCAGAGGAATTAAGCGTAATTGCAGGGTCCTCCATTTCTGTTATAGGTATCCAGATGAGGGTTTTAGGTAAAATCGTAATAGCTTCGGGATCTAAAAGCAGGGCGTTCTCTATCTGTGATAGCGTATATTGATGAGCTCGTGCATCAGCATCAATTAGAGCTAGTAAATTATCGGGATACCTTAGTTGGTAGTCCCGGGGAGGTATTTCACCGCTAGTGTTATCAGGCTGCGTAAATAAAATCATCTCTACTTGATACCAATTTTCAGGCGGCACTAAGGGTATAGCTTGCTGGTTCTCTTGAGCTAACACAGAATCGCAGGCAACGGTCGCTGCTAGCGTAAAAAGATAAGTCTTAGCGTTATTGGACAACCGCTTTTTAGAGTTCATTAATATTCCGTCTAATTATCAGTATCTGTTGTTGTTCAACTCGTTTTTTCATTCACTTGGCAACAGCTCTTGCAATATATTATGAACTATGGAAAAGCGTTGCTCGGGATTCTCCATATCCATAGTGAAACTCAGTTGATCATTGTTTTGCAAGCGGTAAGTGGATGGCTTTGTTTGGACCATTTTGATAATAGTGATCGGTTCCACGATTGTGGTCGTCTTAAATTGCAGGCGGCCATGGGTCAAACCGGCTTCTATTTTTTTCAATCCCAGTTGTTCGCCTACCAGCCTAAGCTCGGCTAGTTTAAATAAGGTTTTTGATACCTCAGGGATTAAGCCGAAACGATCAATCATCTCTACTTGGAGTTCATGTAAGTCAGATTTTGATTGGCAGTCAGCTAACCTTTTGTAGATAGTTAGGCGCATATTTACATCTGGCAGGTAGTCATCTGGAATTAAGGCTGGCAGGTGCATGTTAACCTCAAGACCTTGATTTAGTGCCGCATCGAAATCAGGTTGTGTGCCATTCCTAATCGCTGCAACGGCTCTATCCAGCATTTCTAGGTAAAGGGTAAAACCAATGGCTTGAATATGACCGCTTTGTTCTTCACCCAATAATTCTCCAGCGCCTCTTATTTCAAGATCGTTAGTCGCCAGCGTAAAGCCTGAACCCAATTGATCTGCAGCCGATATAGCTTCAAGTCTTTTAGTTGCATCTGATGTAATTTTCTTGTCTTGTGGAAGCATCAAGTAGGCGTAGGCTTGATGATGCGATCTTCCTACGCGGCCACGCAATTGGTGTAGTTGTGCGAGACCAAATTTATCGGCGCGGTCAATAAGAATTGTGTTTGCGCTAGGTATATCAATACCTGTTTCAATGATGGTGGTGCACACCAGTACGTTAAAGCGCTGGTGATAAAAATCTGACATGACCTGTTCTAGGTTGCGTTCACGCATTTGACCATGGGCTATATTGATCCTTGCTTCTGGCACCAATGAGGCGAGTTCATCGGCAACTCTTTGGATGCTTTTGACGTTATTGTGTAAAAAGTAGACTTGCCCTCCCCGAAGTATCTCCCTGAGAATGGCCTCCCTAGTCACCCTTGATTCTTGCTTTCGAACGAAAGTTTTTACCGATAATCGTTTGGCTGGAGGTGTTGCGATAATCGATAGATCGCGGATGCTGTGCATTGACATATTTAACGTGCGAGGTATCGGCGTGGCAGTCATGGTCAAAATATCCACCTCACTGCGCAAAGACTTAATCTTTTCTTTTTGTCTCACCCCAAATCGATGTTCTTCGTCAATGATCATAAGGCCCAATTGTTTAAAATTGATCTCGGCATGAAGCAGTTTATGGGTGCTAATTAATATGTCGACCTTGCCGGCCTCAGTATCACCAATCACTTGAGTCTGTTCTTTACCTGTTCTAAATCGAGATAATTCTTCAACGTTTACAGGCCAGTTGGCGAAACGATCTCGGAAATTCTGCAGGTGTTGATGTGCTAGCAGGGTCGTCGGCACTAAAATGACTACCTGCTTGCCGCTATTAACGGCAGTAAAGGCTGCGCGCATGGCAACTTCGGTCTTTCCAAAACCTACGTCACCACAGACCAATCGGTCCATGGGTTGAGCGCTTAGCAAGTCTCGTCTAACCGCGTCGATGGCCTCTTGCTGATCCGCTGTTTCTTCGAACGCGAAGTCACTACTAAATTTTAGATAGTCTTGTTCGTTAGCAGAGCATGCAAAACCTTTGCGAGCGGCTCTCCTTGAGTAAATGTCGAGTAGTTCAACGGCTGTATCTCGAACCTGTTTGGCGGCTTTTTGTTTAGCCTTATCCCACTTATCACTGCCAAGATGGTTTAGTGGCGCGGTGACCTGATCACCTCCGCCGAAGCGGCTGATCAGGTGCAGGGATGATACTGGTACGTAGAGTTTTGCATCATTGGCATAGGAGAGCATCAAGAACTCTTGCGCGGTCTTATCTACATCTAAGGTTATCAACCCTTGGTAACGGCCGACGCCGTGTTCGATGTGCACCACAGGGGCATTAACCTTCAATTCAGCAAGACTTTTGAAAATGTAGTCTGGGGACTCGGACGCCTTTGATCGCCGCCGCCGCTGCATAACCTGTTGGCCAAACAGCTCGCCTTCTGTGATAAGGCTCAGCCCATGATCTGGACAAACAATTCCTTGATCTAAGGGGTAGGTAATTATGCCGTACTGCTGATCTGAGTCGACAAATTGTTGCCAACTAACAGTCTCTGTCGGATGCACTTGAATAGTCTTTAGTAAATCAGTTAAAACCTCTCGACGTCCAGAGGATTCAGCGCAAAAAAGAACCCGAGGAGTTGACTTGCTGAGATCAGGTGCGGATAAAAAATCATGTAACTTTAGAAGAGGACTTGTTTGTTTAGCATTTACCGAGACATCAGGCACAGGCGCGATAACTGAATGCTGTTGGTGAGAAAGCTGGCCGGCTGGCTGGCTGTCAAGAATAGTTCTCGGACGTTTTTTGATTTCGTGAAAAACACGATCTACCGGAAGAAATATCTCTTCTGGTTTTAATAGAGGGCGCTCAGGATCAACTCCATATTCTTGGTAGCGGTCATTGATGTCTGTCCAAAAATGTTCTGCTGCCTCTTCTATCCCGCTATTAGTAAATAGCTGTAAGTTGGCTGGCAAGTAGTCAAACAGCGTTGCTGTTTGCTCGAAGAATAGATTTAGGTAGTACTCTATTCCCTGAGGCGCAATACCGTCTTTAATATCTCGATAGACAGGGCATTTGGTAGGGTCATGATCAAAGCGTTCATGCCAATTGTTCAAGAACAGATTAATGGACTCCTTGTCCATCGGGAACTCTCTGGCAGGCAAAAGCTGAATTTGTGTGACATTTTCCAATGTACGCTGTGATTCTGGATCAAAAAGTCGTAGAGATTCAATCTCGTCATCCAAAAGATCCATTCGAAACGGCGTTTTAACGCCCATTGGAAACACGTCAATGATTGAGCCACGAAATGCAAATTCACCGTGCTCAAAAACGGTGTCTACTCGTTTATAGCCCGCACGAGATAACTGATCTTGTAATAAGCTGCGGTCTAGCTGTTCGCCAATGCTATAGCTAAAGGTTCTCGACGCTACAAAATCAATAGGCGCGACGCGATGCATTAACGTCGTCATGGGGACGATTAGAACACCATGATTAGCACTAGGTAATTTCGCTAGAGTTTGTAGGCGTGCCGAAACAATATCTTGGTGGGGTGAAAAAATGTCATAGGGCAGTGTTTCCCAGTCAGGGAAGCTGAAAATTGATAGATTTTGTTCTGCCGCGAAAAACGCTAACGCACGACTTTGGTCGGTCGCCTGTCGTGCAGTTTCGGTAATGACCAAGGTTAAACCTGAATACTTAAGCGCAGCTTCAACCACCGCTAAAGCTCGGCCGGATGAGGATAATCCACCCCAAAGACTTTTATCACCTGGCTTAAGAGCGGGTTCTTGATTAAAAATATTCATAGTAGCGTGCTGTTAATCTCATTTATGCTGAATTACGGGCCGCTATTCTACTTACCTAAGGCTATTAGTTATAGAAATAATGCTTATCTTGCTATTTTAAGGCTCGATTAGTTGCCTGTTTTGATTTCGTGTTCGATAATATCTCTAACCAAACATATCTGCATAAGGATTCTATTCGTGGAAGAACAGCAAAGACCCCTCCCGGACGACTTTTTCAAAGACTGGAAAGAAAGAGAAGCATTAGCAGAAGGAATGATTCCAATAATCGGTAATCTTTATCGCAAACACAATATTAGTACGTATATGTACGGTAATAGCATGGTCAACAAGTCAGTTACTGACCTAATGAAGGAGCACCGATTTGTTCGTCAGGTCGAGCATAATGAGCTCTCTGAGTTCGATACTTATCCAATGCTTGAGGGTATCTCAAAATTGAAGCTTGGACCCGCCCACATTGATTTGGGCAAATTAGTGGTCAAGTATCAAAAAAGTAATGGTAATGGGTCGAGCCTAAGTGACTTCCTAGCCGCTGAGCTTGATGAAATTATCGGCTCTGACATTAAACCTTTACCTGAGCCTCAAGACGTTGTGCTCTACGGTTTTGGTCGAATTGGACGGTTAATTGCTCGAATTCTGGTTGATAAAACCGGTGGTGGTGATGTGCTGCGATTGCGGGCTATCGTTATACGCAAAGGAAAGTTAGACCATGATCTTGAGAAGCGGGCGGCCTTGCTGCGAAGAGATTCTGTCCACGGTCCATTTAAAGGCACGGTTAGGGTTCTAGAGGAAGAAAATACCCTGGTCATTAACGGCAATCCGGTCAAAGTGATTTATGCCAATTCCCCGGAAGAAATCGACTATAACGATTATGGCATTTCTAATGCCTTGGTTGTTGACAATACTGGTGTTTGGAAGGATACCGCAGGACTTAGCGGACACCTGCGGCCAGGTGCCAGTAAAGTGCTCTTAACGGCGCCTGCAGGTGATGATATTCCGAACATTGTTTATGGTGTGAACCATGATCAGATTACACCAGACAGAAAAATCATTTCTGCGGCGTCTTGTACAACTAATGCAATTGTCCCCGTGCTGAAATGCTTGTTAGATGAATTCGGCATTGGCGGAGGGCATGTTGAGACTGTTCACGCTTACACTAATGATCAAAACTTGATCGATAACTACCATAAGGGTGGCCGTCGTGGCCGCAGTGCAGCGCTTAATATGGTACTTACATCAACGGGTGCCGCTAAAGCGGTCGCCAAGGTAATACCTGAGCTTAAAGGCAAGTTAACAGGCAATGCGATAAGAGTGCCGACGCCGAATGTATCTATGGCTATTTTAAATCTACAGTTAGCCCGAGATACCACGGTTGAGGAGTTGAATGAGTTTCTACGTCAAAAGGCATTACATTCGGATCTTCAGCAACAAATAGGTTACACCATTTCAACAGAAGCGGTTTCAACAGATTTTGTGGGATCTCGACAAGCCTGTGTCATTGACGCTCAAGCAACGATTGTGGAAGGGCGTAGCTGTGTACTATATTGCTGGTATGACAATGAATTTGGCTATAGTTGCCAAGTAGTGAGATGCTTAGAGAAATTTGCCGGTGTTGTTTGGCCAAGTTATCCTCAAGAGGCTTAATCTAAACTTAATTTAGTGTCGTACAAAGCTCAGGAAACTGGGCTTTTTTTTGCCTAGAAATTGTAGTGCCTGCTTGGTTTTTAATACTCGGCGATAAAAAAATTGTTTTATCCGTTGTTAAGGATGTTTTAAGACGGATAAGCTGGCGTCTGGCGTCGCAGACCCTTATACTTCCGCGCTCAAATTTCTCACTCAAGGCCACCGTATGGCGCGGGCAGAAAATTGCTTGGTGAGTAATCGCGTAGTCGCTGCAAATTCAATACTTTATTGACTGTGTTCGAGGTTCGCTTAACAGTCATTATATAAATGTGAACACTGGTAAACTCTATGATTAAAGTTCGTCGCGGTTTGGATCTTCCCATTTCGGGAGCTCCAGAGCAGGTGGTTTATGATGGTCCGGTCATCAGTCAAGTTGCCTTGGTCGGCTTGGACTACCACGGTATGAAGCCGACTATGGCAGTGCGTGAAGGGGACCAGGTTAAACTGGGTCAGCTGTTGTTTACGGACAAGAAAAATGCAGCTGCACGCTATACCGCTCCTGCCGCCGGAACAGTAACCGCCATTAACCGCGGCGAAAGACGTGTTTTCCAATCCTTAGTCATTGATATCGATGGCGATGCTAGTGAGTCTTTTGACAAATACACCGCGAAGCAACTGCAATCTCTTGGTAGAGCAGAAGTTATTCAGCATTTGGTGAAGTCGGGTCAATGGACTGCTTTACGAACCAGACCATTTTCGAAGGTGCCAGCCGCCGATACCGCTCCCTCATCCATTTTCGTTACTGCCATGGATACTAATCCGTTGTCGGCAGACCCCACGGTGATCATCGAACAGCGATCGGAGGATTTCAGTAGTGGCCTAGCCATTCTCACCCGACTGACTGACGGCCCTGTCAACCTATGCGTTGCTCCTAGTTCGAAAATCTCCGGCGATAATATTGATGGTGTTCGGGACATTAAATTTAGCGGCCCGCATCCTGCTGGTTTAGTCGGCACCCATATTCATATGGTTGATCCTGTCAGTGCCGATAAAACAGTCTGGTCGATAGGCTATCAGGACGTCATTGCCATTGGTGCATTATTTACTACCGGTCGTATTGATGTTCGTCGAGTCATTGCTCTTGCTGGACCTCAGGTAACACAACCAAGGCTGCTAGAAACACGCATAGGTGCCAACATTAATCAGTTGGTTATTGGTGAGCTTAAAAATGATGAAAATAGGGTGATCTCTGGATCAGTTCTTTCCGGGCGTCACGCGGTCTCAGAATTTGCCTTTTTGGGTCGTTACCATAGTCAAGTTTCTATTATCAAAGAGGGGCGAGATCGAGAATTTTTACATTATCTTCGCGCGGGGGCGAATAAACATTCTTCGTTGCCAGTGTTTGTCTCATCACTAACCAAAAAGCTGTTTAGCATGACCACAAGCACCAACGGAAGCGAGCGAGCGATGGTGCCGGTGGGTGGTTATGAAAGAGTCACAGCGTTGGATATTTTACCAATACAGCTGTTGCGCTCACTTATTGTCGGCGACACGGAGATGGCGCAAAAGCTCGGTTGTCTAGAACTGGATGAAGATGATATGGGCCTTTACACCTACGTCTGTGTTGGAAAGTACGAGTACGGCCGAATCCTTCGGGATAATCTGACCAAAATTGAGAAGGAGGGTTAAGATTATGATGCGTAATCTTCTCGATAAATACGAGCCACATTTCCACAAGGGCGGTAAGTGGGAAAAGTGGTATGCCTTGTATGAGGCGATTGACACAGGGTTATTTAAGCCTTCAGATGTCACAAAAAATAGCTCTCATGTACGTGATGGCATCGATCTAAAGCGCGTAATGATCACAGTTTGGGTAGCTACATTCCCAACGATGTTTTTTGGTATGTGGAACATTGGCTTTCAGGCTAACACCATTATGGCTGAGATGGGTATGTTGTCTCAGGAAGGTCTGCGTGGCCTGTTTATTGGACTACTCGCGGGTTATGACGCCACTAGCATGTGGGACAACCTAATTCACGGAGCCGCTTACTTCCTGCCTATCTACATGACCACATTTATTGTTGGTGGAATATGGGAAGTCCTATTTGCCAGCGTACGTGGCCATGAAGTCAATGAAGGATTTTTTGTAACATCTATTTTGTTTGCCCTCTGTTGTCCGCCAGATTTACCGTTGTGGATGGTTGCTATGGGGATTAGTTTTGGCATTGTGATTGGTAAAGAAGTCTTTGGTGGCACCGGTAAAAACTTCCTTAATCCAGCCTTAACAGGTCGAGCCTTTTTATACTTCGCCTATCCGGCATATATGAGTGGTGATGCGGTTTGGACCGCAGTGGATGGCTACACAGGGGCCACAATGTTGTCGGTTGCTTCAACTCAGGGTGTTGCCGCCCTAGAGCAGACGGCTACCTGGTCACAATCCTTTATCGGCACCATACAGGGGTCTATTGGTGAAACCTCAACCCTCGCTATATTGATGGGCGCAGCCTTACTACTCATTACCAAAATTGCTTCTTGGCGCATTATTGGGGGTGTATTGATTGGCTCTGCTCTTCTGGCAACTTTGTTTAATAATATTGACTCAACCAATCCGATGTTTGCCCTGCCGTTCTATTGGCACTGGGTTATCGGGGGCTTTGCCTTTGGTGCCATCTTTATGGCAACTGATCCCGTTTCCGCGGCAATGACTAACATTGGAAAGTTTTGGTACGGCATGCTGATTGGAGTGATGGTAATTCTGATTCGAGTGGTTAATCCCGCGTTTCCAGAGGGCATGATGCTGGCTATCTTGTTTGCAAATTTGTTTGCACCGCTTATTGATCATTTTGTGGTTAATGCGAATATTAAAAGGAGACTGGCCCGTGGCAGTTGATTCGGTTCAAAAAACATTCGGTGTTGCACTGGTTTTGTGCGTTGTTTGCGCTGTTGTTGTTTCAAGTGCGGCGGTTATCTTACGGCCACAGCAACAAGAAAATAAGTTGCTAGACTTGAAGACAAATATCTTAGCTTCAGCAGGCTTGTTAAAGCCAGGCATTGATGTTGAGACACAATTTAAGCAGATTACCGCGCGGGTTGTTGATCTTGATACGGGATATTTCACTGATGCTGTAGATGCGTCAACCTATGACCAACGAAAAGCGTCTAAAGATCCCTCTATGTCCGTTTCTTTGGATCCAAAAAATGATCCAGCAAAGATTAAGCGTCGGGCAAAATTTGCTACTGTTTATATTGTTGACGGACAGCAGGGTATAGAGAAAGTCATTCTACCGATTAAAGGTTACGGCCTTTGGTCAACGCTTTATGGCTTTTTGGCTTTAGAATCAGATCTCCAGACAGTCGCGGGTATTGGCTTTTATGAGCATACCGAAACACCAGGGTTGGGCGGTGAAGTTGACAACCCTAGCTGGAAGGCGAGTTGGGTCGGTAAGCAGGCCTATAAGTCTGGCGAAGTCGCTATAAGCGTCATAAAAGGCAAGGCCGATATGGCCCGGGAAGGCGCCGAGTACCAGATTGATGGACTAGCTGGTGCCACGCTGACCACGCGCGGCGTTAATAACCTCATTCAGTATTGGCTTGGTGAAGAGGGCTTTGCGCCGCTCATTGGACACTTGAAATCAGGAGATGCCTAGCATGACGAACATCAAAGACACGCTACTGGAACCCGTTGTTGCTAATAACCCCATCGCATTACAGATTTTGGGCATTTGCTCCGCGCTGGCAGTGACCTCTAGTATGAAGGTTGCCTTCGTTATGTGCCTCGCGCTGACCATAGTAACGGCTTTTTCTAATTTCTTTGTCTCGTTGATTCGAAACTATATTCCCGGCAGTATCAGAATTATCGTGCAAATGACTATTATTGCGTCGTTGGTCATTGTTGTTGATCAGGTGCTTAAGGCGGTTGCTTATGACATTAGTAAGCAACTTTCAGTATTTGTTGGTCTGATTATTACTAACTGCATTGTGATGGGTCGCGCCGAGGCCTTCGCAATGAAAAACCCACCTATCCCAAGCTTTCTTGACGGCATTGGTAATGGCTTAGGTTATAGCGCAATACTCATGCTCGTAGCTTTTGTTCGAGAACTTTTCGGCGCTGGAAAATTGTGGGGCTATGAGGTGTTTACGCCTATTAGCGACGGTGGTTGGTACGTGCCCAACGGTATGATGCTGATGCCGCCCAGTGCTTTCTTCTTGATCGGCATACTCATTTGGGTGTTGCGTAGTTGGAAGAAGTCTCAGATTGAAAAAGCTGACTTTAAAATTACCGCTAATAGTCAGCCGAGTGAGGTGCTCTAATGGAACATTATCTCAGTCTCTTAGTTCGCTCCATCTTTATTGATAATATCGCCTTGAGTATGTTTTTAGGCATGTGTACATTTATTGCCTTGTCGAAGAAAATCGATGCGGCAATAGGCTTAGGCATTGCAGTTATTGTGGTGCAAACCATTACTGTCCCGGTTAATAACCTGCTGCTTACCTATCTGCTGTCTGATGGTGCGCTTGCTTGGGCTGGCCTCCCTGACGTTGATCTAAGCTTTTTAGTCTACCTGTGCTTTATCGGCGTTATCGCGGCCATTGTGCAAATTCTAGAAATGGTTTTAGATAAATATGTCCCTGCACTTTATAACGCTTTAGGCGTCTTCTTGCCTCTGATCACAGTGAATTGTGCTATTTTAGGGGGCTCGTTATTAATGGCCGAACGAGGCTTTAATTTCACAGAAAGTGTTGTTTATGGCCTCGGTTCAGGGACCTCATGGGCGCTGGCTATTGCTGTTTTGGCGGGTATTCGTGAAAAGTTAAAATATAGTGATATTCCAGAAGGCCTGCAGGGGCTGGGAATCGTATTTATTACCGTGGGCTTAGTTTCCCTTGGGTTTATGTCTTTCGGCGGAATTGATCTGTAATAATGGAGAAGTAACTGAGTATGAATACTGAAATTATTCTTGGTGTAAGCATGTTTACAGCGGTGATTCTCGCTCTCGTGGCGTTTATCTTGGCTGCTCGGAGCAAGCTTGTTTCATCCGGTAATGTGAATATAGAGATCAACGGCGAGAAAACCATTACGGTGCCAGCTGGCGATAAGCTACTACAGACATTGTCTGCTGCTGGGCTTTTTCTGCCCTCGGCTTGTGGCGGCGGTGGTAGCTGCGCTCAGTGTAAGTGTGTGATAAGCGATGGTGGCGGATCAATGTTGCCTACCGAAGAGGGTCATTTTACTCGTCGTGAGGCGGCTGAAGGTTGGCGCTTGTCTTGTCAGACGCCTGTTAAGCAAGATATGAAAGTCCAAGTTCCTGAAGAGGTGTTCGGCGTTAAGCGTTGGGAGTGCACAGTTCAATCAAATCCAAATATGGCAACTTTTATTAAAGAATTGACGTTAAAACTTCCGGATGACCAAGATGTTAATTTCCAAGCGGGTGGTTACGTTCAGCTAGAGTGTCCGCCACATCATATTAAATATTCTGATTTTGACATCGAGGAGGAATATCGTGGTGATTGGGAGCGATTTGGTTTTTTTAACCATGAATCAACAGTAGATGAAACCGTTATTCGAGCCTACTCAATGGCTAACTACCCTGATGAGAAGGGTCTGGTGAAGTTTAATATTCGAATTGCCACTCCACCTCCGGGTTCGGTGGGAATTAAACCCGGGGTGATGTCTTCCTATGCGTTTAGTCTGAAGGCCGGCGATACAATCCCTGTTTATGGACCCTTTGGAGAATTCTTTGCCAAAGAGACTAGTAATGAGATGGTCTTTATCGGTGGCGGTGCGGGAATGGCGCCAATGCGTTCACACATTTTTGATCAGCTTAAGCGCCTTAATTCAGACCGTAAAATTAGCTTTTGGTACGGCGCTCGTTCGCTGCGTGAATGTTTTTATGACCAAGAGTATGACTCTTTAGCGTCTGAAAATGATAATTTTGATTGGCACCTAGCCCTGTCTGATCCTCAACCAGAAGATAACTGGGACGGTCTAACAGGGTTTATTCATAATGTGCTTTACGAGCAGTATTTGAAAGATCATGAGGCACCAGAGGATTGTGAATTTTACATGTGTGGTCCGCCCATGATGAACGCAGCCGTGGTAAAAATGCTGACTGACTTGGGTGTTGAGCAAGAGAATATTTTCCTTGATGACTTCGGTGGATAAGCAGAGCATTAATACGCTAACGGGGCTTCGCAAAGCCTCGTTTTCGTTTAACTGTGCCTTGTTTTTCGTCTTTGTATCAATATTGGGCGGCTGTGATCATGGCCCAGAAATTATCAAAATAACCGGCAGTAAGATGGGCACCAGTTATCATGTCACTATTGTTGCAGACCAACCGGCGCCACCTGATCTTGCAGAACAGATTGAACAGACCCTTGATCGCGTTGACCAGTCAATGTCGACCTATAAGGCTGATTCTGAGATTAGTCAGTTTAACCAACAGGATGTTGGAGAGTACTTAGCTGTTTCTAATGACTTTGATCAGGTGTTGCAGATTGCACGAGAAGTTTGGCAGAAGAGTGGTGGTGCTTTTGATCCTACCGTTGGCCCCTTGGTAGATATTTGGGGCTTCGGTCCCACATTTACCGGTGATATCGTGCCGAGTGATAGTGCTATACAGAAAATCCTTGCCGGTATTGGTTTTGATGCAGTTAATCGGACGGAGAATAATCAGCAGGTTTTATTGAGTAAAAGCCGCCCGTTACGTTTAGACCTGTCTGCGATAGCTAAGGGTTACGCAGTGGACTTGGTTGCCGATCTTTTGGAAATGAATGCACTGCCTGATTACTTGGTCGAGGTCGGTGGAGAGACGCGGGTTAGCGGATTAAATCCTGAGGGACAACCTTGGCGATTAGCCATAGAATCTCCATCACCACAGCAGTTGGTGGCTCAGGTACTCAATGTGCAAGTCGGTGCTGTGGCCACTTCAGGGGACTATAGAAACTATTTTGAACGAGATGGGGCGCGTTACTCTCACACCATTGACCCTCGCTCGGGACGTCCAACGACTCATTCACTGGCGTCAGTTACGGTCGTGGCAGACACATGCGCCGAGGCCGATGCTTGGGCAACAGCATTAATGGTCATGAATAGTGACCAAGCTGTCGATTTAGCTAATGAATTAGAGATGCCGGTTTATATTATTGCTCGACAAAATGAAGGTTATAATGTTTCTTATAGTGAAACTTTTACGCCACTCTTAGCAACCAACGAACGTATAGAGGCTCAGTAATATGGCAGAAATTATTTTAGCAGTTGTTATGTTTGGTCTGTTAGTGGGCGCTATGTCGATTGGTGTTCTGATGGGTGGTAAGCCTATATCAGGATCGTGCGGTGGTGTCGGTGCGGCTTTGGGTGAAACAGATTATACCTGTGATATTTGCGGTAACGATCCTAATAAGTGTGATGAGAAAATTACTGAACTTAGTGAGTCAGCTTCTTATAACGCGATGGATGTCCAACATAAGAGTTTTTAGAGATGGCTGATTTTTCTTACGATTTAGTTGTTATTGGCAGTGGCCCAGCGGGAGAAGGTGCCGCTATAAATGCTGTTAAGCAGGGGTTGCGGGTTGCCGTCGTTGATGATCGTGCAATGCCCGGCGGTAACTGTACTCACTTGGGTACCATCCCGTCTAAGGCTCTGCGTCACTCTGTGAGACGCATGATGCAATACAATAAAATGCCTATATTCCGCTCTATTGGCGAGCCTCGGTGGTTTTCCTTTCCTGAAATGATGAAAGCAGCAGAGGATGTAATTACTAAACAGGTCGAAGGCCGGACAAAAGGTTACGCTCGTAATAGAGTGCGACTGCATGTGGGTCGAGCCTCGTTTAAGAATACTCACGAGATTTTAGTGCGCGCTGACGACGGAACATCGGTGATTATTGAAAGTAAGCATTTCCTGATTGCTACGGGCTCTAGTCCTTATCGCCCTGATGACATCGACTTCAATCATGCCAGTATTTTTGATAGTGACTCTATTTTAAAGCTGGATAGTTCGCCGCGAAATATCATTATTTATGGTGCTGGCGTTATTGGTTGCGAGTATGCGTCAATCTTCTCTGGTCTTGATACTCGGGTTGATCTGGTTAACACGCGTGAATGGTTGATGAATTTTCTCGATGATGAGATCTCAGATGCCTTGAGTTACCACTTGCGTGATCTCAATGTGATGGTTCGGCACAATGAAGAGTACGAGCGAGTCGTTACTAGTGATACTGGCGTTACTTTAGAGTTAAAGTCTGGTAAGCGAATTCATGCAGAAGCGTTGCTGTGGTGTAACGGACGTTCAGGCAATACCAAAGATCTCGATTTAAAAGCAATTGGCTTAGATGCTGATGAGCGTGGCCAGTTGGAGGTCAACCAAGATTATCAAACTGCCATCCCGCATATCTATGCAGTGGGTGATGTGATTGGATGGCCTTCCCTAGCTGGAGCGGCTTATGATCAGGGGCGGTCCGCGGCGTCTCACATGTGCGATATGGCAGATCAGTTCCGTGTGAATGATGTTGCTACTGGTATTTGGACTATTCCTGAGATTAGCTTTGTCGGTAAAAATGAGAGTGAATTGACCGAGCAAAAAGTCCCTTACGAAATTGGTCGCGCGTACTTTAAAGATACCGCCCGCGCTCAAATATCCGGTGAAGAAGTTGGTATGCTGAAGATCCTCTTTCACCAAGACTCCTTGGAAATTCTCGGCATCCACTGTTTTGGTGCTGAGGCGGCTGAGATTATCCATATTGGGCAGGCAATAATGAATCAAGAAGGTGAGGCTAATACAATTAAGTACTTTCTTCGAACCACGTTTAACTATCCGACTATGGCTGAAGCCTATCGAATAGCCTCTATGAACGGGTTAAATCGAGTCAGCCGGCAACACCGTCACTTTGACGAAAAACAGAGTTAAACGTTGGCTGTTCTTTAGGTCCCTCAGCGTCATCAAAATTTTGGATCGCTGCAGGACTCTTTGTTGTTTGTGATCGGGCTTTCAGGTTTAATCTGTTCATGTTAAAAAACCTCCCACTTTTTGTTGGATATCGCTACACCCGCAGTAAGCGTCGAGAAGGATTCGTATCCTTTATTTCAGGCTTCTCTGTTGCAGCGATGGCGCTTGGTGTGACTGCACTTATCGTAGTGCTATCGGTCATGAATGGCTTCGATCAAGAAATAAAAATGCGGCTGTTACGAGTTATTCCTCATGCTACGGTTGCAGGAAATCCTAGTTTTACCTCAGATCAAATTGGCAAGATTAGACGTGAGGTTGGCGCAGGAAGCACTGGGCAAGTCACTGCTGTAATTCCCATGCTGCAGGGTTTTGTCATGCTGTCTAAAGATGCTGATCAGGTTGGAGTTAATTTACAGGGCTTAGATGAAACATGGCCAACTGCAGATCTATTGAAAGAGAACATGCTGAGTGGTTATGTGGAACAACTAGCACCAGGGGATTTCAGTATCATTCTAGGTAGCCAAATAGCCCGAAAACTCAGTGTATTTATTGGTGACAAAATCCAGGTTACCTTGCCTTTGATCAGTGTAACACCAGCAGGGGTCTTCCCAAGGACAAAGCGAGTCACTGTTTCAGGGATTTTCGAAGTGGGAGCTCAAGTCGATGCTTCCGTCGCTTTTATGCATCAACAGGATATGCAGAAATTAATGCGGCTAGGGGACCGGTATCATGGGCTTCAATTACAATTTGAAGATCCTTATAAAGTTGATAACTGGCTTCAGTCCAATGCACTATCGATACTACCTAACCATCAGTGGCGATCATGGACCAGTACAATGAGCTCTCTATTCCAGGCTATGCGAATGGAGAAAATAGTGGTCAGTCTTCTGCTGTCAGTCATTATTGCAGTGGCTGCCTTTAATATTATTGCGAGTTTAGTTTTGATGGTGGCAGATAAGCGTAAAGATATTGCGGTGATCAGAACTATGGGTGCAAACTCCAGCTTAATCACCAAGATTTTCATTGTTCAAGGAATGACAGTGGGTGCTATTGGTGTATTCAGTGGCACTCTGTTGGGCTGTTTTGTCGCTTACTTTATTGGTGATATTGTCGGCATTATTGAAAGCTTGCTTGGGGTTTATTTATTTGACCCAAGTGTCTACCTGATTAATGCCTTACCCTCAAAAATAGTCTTTAGTGACGTTGCAGCGGTGGTAGGTGTTGCACTGATGGTTAGTTTTTTGGCCACGCTATATCCGGCATGGCGTGCAGGAAAGATATTGCCAGCGGAGGCGTTACGTTATGACCATTGAATCAGTACTTGTTGCTAAAGATGTTAGCCGTGATTATAAGCAGGGCAACCTCAGTCTGTCGGTTCTCAAGGAGCTTAATCTTGATATTAAGAGAGGTGAGAAGCTGGCTATAGTGGGTGTGTCCGGTTCGGGCAAAACTACTCTGTTGAATCTTCTCGGTGGTCTTGACGATACAAGCTCTGGCAGTATTTCAGTATGTGGCCAGCAATGGAGTGATTTAGGGGCATCTGAACGCGCGAAGTGGCGTAACCAACATGTGGGTTTTGTTTATCAATTTCATCATTTGCTCGGTGAGTTTTCTGCCTTAGAGAATGTAGCCATGCCGCTTTTAATTGGTGGTTATTCAGTCGCAGAAGCTAGAGAGCGTGCGACTGTATTATTATTGCGTGTGGGTCTTGGCATGCGGCTAAACCATCAACCGGCTGAACTTTCTGGAGGAGAGCGACAGAGAGTCGCTGTAGCGCGTGCGCTTGTTACCGAGCCCTCAATTGTTCTCATGGATGAACCCACTGGAAACCTTGATCCCCATACTGCGGGCCAGATGCTGGAGTTATTAATCGAGCTCAATCAGTCATTAGCCATCTCCTTTGTATTGGTCACTCATGACAACGCGATTGCCGCTCAAATGGATCGAACGGTAAGTTTGGTAGAGGGCCGGTTAGTAGCGCTGGAGCAAACTATTGTTTAAGCCGGTTCCCATTTTTATTGGCCTGCGTTACTTCTTTTCTGGTAGGCGCTCTAATCTATTAGTGTCTTTTATTTCCCTATTAGCGATTACTGGCTTAGTCCTTGGCGTTGCGTTGCTTGTCATCGTATTGTCGGTGATGAATGGGTTTGATCGAGAATTACGCGAGAACATTCTTTCAGTGGTTCCTCATGTCCAGCTTATCCATCCACAAGGAGTTGGAGATTGGCCAACAGAGCAATCTCGTATAGCTAAATTTAATCATGTCACCGAAGTGTCACCTTACAATCAAGTTGAAGGGCTGATTAATAGCCGTTTGCAAGCTCGGCCGATTCAATTATTAGGACTCTCATCCCGAGGTCTGCCTGAAGGAATCGCAAAAATGCTTGGGGCGTACCAGTTGAGTATACCGGGCACTGGGCAAATATTGCTGTCGGAAGTGGTTGCTGAGGCATTACAGGTATCGGTCGAACAAGCGGTCTCTGTCATTATCCCTGCGGCCGATGGTCTGCCGACGAAAGCTTACTCGCTTGTCGTCGCGGGTATTTTTTCTACACATACGGAATTAGATCAGGCTTTGGCCCTAGCTTCACTAGAGCAGGTTGGGGCGATTGGGGGTATAGGCAACAAAGTGCAAGGGTTTCGATTACAGATAGATGATCAATTTAATGCGCGCAATATAGGCTACGAAATTGTCAATCAGTTGCCCTATGGTTACGGCTTTCGAGATTGGTTTCAGACCCATGGCAACCTCTACAAAGCGATTCAGTTATCGCGTAATATGGTCGGGTTGCTGATTTTTTTAATTGTTGCTATTGCTGCTTTTAATGTCATTTCTATGTTGATGATGTCGGTAATGGATAAACGTAAGGATATTGCTATTTTACAAACCCTTGGTTTGTCGAGGTCTAATATCGTTAGCTTATTTCTTATGCAGGGCTCGATGATAGGGTTGTTCGGCATTTCCATCGGTGTCGCTTTAGGCGTGACCGGTTGTTATTGGACTGCTGACCTGGTCGGATGGGCTGAGTCATTGTTGGGTGCCAGTTTCCTTGACACCTCGGTATACCCCATTGATTACGTTCCCGTAGACCTGCGCTGGTCCGATGTCACCTTGATTGCAGTGTCTGCCTTGGTCCTAAATGTACTCGCCACTATTTATCCAGCACTGCGCGCAAGTCGCACGGTTCCGGCTGACGAATTACGCTACGAGTAGTGTGTTGTGCAGGGTCACCGGAAAACAAGTCTGTCTACTGAGAATTGCGTAAATCTTTGCGCTTTTCCCAATTTCTAATAACTTTCCATCGCCATAAAAACAAGATAAAGAAATAACCTGCTGAGGCTAGCAAGATGCCACTTAGTAGACTTCCCACAAACAAAGGCAGCAAGATATCTACACCAAGCTGAGAAAACCATTCCCAGCTTAAGGTAAATGACAGGCTATCGACCTCCGTTCCCAATATAGAACTACCCAGTTTGTAGGTAAGGTAGAACATCGGCGGAATGGTTAAGGGATTACTGAGCCATATAATCACAATAGCAATGGGTAAGTTAGCACCCCACCAAAAGCAAAGACCTATGACCAGCAGGGTTTGGATAGGGATAGGGATAAAGGCACAGAATATGCCGATAAAGACCGCTAATGACACTGAGTGGCGATTAAGATGCAATAGATTTGGGTCCTGTGGCAAGGCACTAATCCAGCGCATCGAGGGACGATTAAGTATTCCCTTTAAGTCGGGTAAAAAACGACGAATTGTTTTGCGCGGCATAGTGCTCTCGTTAGATCAAAACATAACGTCTATTATGCCCTCAACCGTTATTGGTAACTAGCTAAAATCGTATCTAAACGGGGACTTATTTGTGGGTACAGGCTACAATATGGTTTTTGAAATCTGCCTTTTTATAAGTTAAATGGAACCTATTAGTTGAACATTATGCAGCCTGCCTTATCTATCAAAAATCTTCGTAAAACCTATGACGATCAGTTCGAGGCCCTAAAGGGCATCGACCTTGACGTTGCTAAGGGAGACTTTTTTGCTCTTCTTGGACCTAATGGTGCTGGCAAGTCAACGACGATAGGAATTATCTGCTCTCTGGTTAGAAAAACAGAGGGACTAGTGACGATTTTCGGTCATGATATTGATAAAGATTTTTCCGCTGCAAAGCAGTTTGTTGGCGTGGTTCCTCAAGAATTTAACTTTAATCAGTTTGAAAAGCCTATTGATATATTGATCGCCCAAGCTGGCTATTATGGAATCAAAGCGGATATTGCTCGGCAGCGAGCCGAAAAATATCTGAGGCAACTGGGTTTATGGGACCGTCGTAATGAAATATCCAGGACTCTCTCTGGCGGTATGAAACGTCGCTTGATGATTGCTCGAGCATTGATCCATGAACCTCAGTTATTAGTGCTTGATGAGCCTACTGCCGGTGTTGATATTGAGTTGCGCCGGTCTATGTGGGAGTTTTTAAAACAGATTAATGATCAGGGAACTACCATTATTCTTACCACTCATTATCTGGAAGAGGCCGAGAGTCTGTGCCGTAATATAGCGATCATAGATCATGGCATTATTGTAAAAAACACGAGCATGAAAGTCTTGCTCAAGCAGTTGGACCGAGAAACGTTTGTTCTTGATGTGCGCGAAGAGCTTACTGAGAGCCCAATGCTAGAGAGTTATCCTGTTACCTTGGTTGATGGCCACAGTCTTGAAGTTGATGTTGCCAGAGGGCAGTCAATTAATGAAATTTTTATAGAACTTAGCGGACTAAATATCCATGTGATTAGTATGAGAAGTAAGGCTAATCGTTTAGAAGAATTGTTTTTTGATATGGTGGAAAAGAATTTGATTGATGTAGATAGAGGCCAAGACGATGAATAATAGCCAAAAATGGATCGCTTTTGACACTATAGTGCGCCGTGAAATTCGTCGATTTTTACGTATTTGGCCACAAACTTTGGTGCCACCGATAATAACGATAGTATTGTATTTTGTCATATTCGGTCAGCTAATTGGGTCTCGAATCGGCACTATGTCAGGGTTACCCTATATTCAGTTCGTGGCGCCTGGACTGATCATGATGTCGGTGATCACTAATTCCTATTCCAACGTGGTGTCTTCATTCTTTGGTTCTAAGTTCCAGCGTAATATTGAGGAACTACTGGTGTCCCCCACGCCTAATTGGATTATTTTGTTGGGTTATGTTGCCGGTGGCATGAGTCGTGGCTTGGGAGTGGGTCTTATCGTTACCGTACTGTCGCTGTATTTTGCTGACTTTAGTATCCATAGTTTGCCTGTCACCATAGCCATTGTATTGATGACGTCTTTGATGTTCTCTCTTGCAGGGCTTATTAACGCTATATTTGCGGCTAATTTCGATGATATTTCAATTATCCCAACGTTTGTGCTGACGCCACTGACTTATTTAGGCGGTGTTTTTTACTCTATTGAGCTCCTTGGCGAATTTTGGCGTAATCTGTCTATGATTAACCCTGTGCTCTATATGGTTAACGCGTTTCGCTATGGCATTGCAGGTATTAGTGACATTAATATTGTTTGGGCTTTTTCGATGGTCGGCCTATTTTCTGTACTGCTGTTCTTTTTAGCCCTCAGACTGCTAGAGAACGGGTCTCGGTTGCGTAGCTAATGGCAGATTACTCTAATACTCAACTGGGCCAAGAGACGCTATATAGCGATCAATACGATCCATCTTTGCTTTGTCCTATCCCTCGGTCAACAGCCCGTCAGCAGTCGAAGCAGGGTGCTTTGCCATTTTTGGGAACAGACCTTTGGACCGCTTTTGAAATTTCCTGGTTAAACCCAGATGGCCTACCGCAGGTTGCTATTGGTGAGTTTTTCTTCCCTTGCATTAGCGATTCTATTATTGAATCCAAGTCTTTCAAGCTGTATCTCAATTCAGTGATTCAAACCCAGTATGAATCAAAGCAAGCGTTGCAGCGTGTTCTGGTAAAGGATTTGTCAGCGGCCTCAGGGTCTCAAGTTGAGATAGTGCTCTATGAGCTGTCTGAGTATGCCGGGTTTAATCCAATTTCTGAGCCTGAAGGTGTCTGTGTTGATCAGCAATCAGTTGTTATTGATACCTACCAGCCTGATGCCTCGTTATTAACCGCTGATCAAGATGAGCTAGTTGCCGAAACTCTATACTCGCATCTATTAAAAACGAATTGTCCGGTGACAGATCAGCCAGATTGGGCGTCTATCTACATCACTTATCAGGGCCCCAAAATTGATCGAGAAGGGCTTCTTAAATACATTGTCTCTTACCGCATGCATCAAGATTTTCACGAGCAGTGCGTAGAGCAAATATTTACCGATCTAATGGCGCTATGCCAGCCTACCGAATTAAGCGTCTATGCGCGATATATGCGCCGGGGCGGTTTGGATATTAACCCTTACCGAAGTACTGTCTTTACTCGGCCGCCATCGATGAGACAGGCTCGTCAATAAAAGTGCAGAGAGCCACTTCCTGATTTCGTTCTGAAAATCTTAATTCCGAAACAAATAAGTCAGATAAAATATTGAGCTATTCGTTTTGGTTATG
>JAPKEJ010000108.1 GCA_028822155.1 Porticoccaceae bacterium | reverse complement strand
TATGTCTTATTTTGAGGAATACGAGAAATCAATCCAGAAGCCAGAAAGTTTTTGGGGTGAAAAAGCCAAAAGTATAGATTGGTTCAGCTTTCCAAAAAAAATACTCTCAGAAGATAAAGATGGCATTCATCATTGGTTTGCTGATGGCAAGATGAATACTTGCCATATGGCGCTTGATTACCATGTCAATAATGGTCTTAGTGAAAAAGCCGCTCTAATTTATGACTCGCCTATTACTAATACTATCAAAACATACAGTTATCGTGAATTAAGAGACGAGACAGCAAAATGTGCCGGTATGTTGAAAGAGCATGGCATTGGTAAGGGTGACAGAGTTATTATATATATGCCGATGATTCCACAAGCTACAATAGCAATGCTAGCTTGTGCTAGGTTGGGTGCCATTCATTCTGTAGTATTTGGTGGTTTCGCCGCTTCTGAGTTAGCGGTTAGAATTGATGACTCCAAGCCTAGACTAATTATGAGTGCTTCTTGCGGCATTGAAGTGAAAAATATAATCCCTTACAAACCTTTGTTAGATAGTGCAATTGAGATAGCTCAGTATAAACCTAAGAGTTGTATTATTTATCAAAGAGAGCAGCATTTAGCAAAATTGACAGAGGGTCGTGATTTTGATTGGAAGAGTTGTTGTGATGCGGCAATTCCTGCAAACTGCGTGGAGGTTAACGGCGACGATGTGCTGTATATTTTGTATACCTCCGGAACTACCGGTAAACCCAAAGGCATTGTGCGCGAAAATGGGGGCCACGCTGTAGCCATGAAATATAGCATGAGTGCGATTTATGACATAAGCCAAGAGGATGTATTTTGGGCTGCTTCTGATGTTGGTTGGATAGTCGGTCATTCATATATTGTTTATGGACCGTTGATTCATGGCTGTACAACTGTATTATACGAAGGCAAGCCGATTATGACGCCTGATGCAGGTGCATTCTGGAGAGTGATATCCGATCATAAAGTCAAAGCTTTGTTTGCTGCGCCTACCGCGTTTCGTGCTATTAAAAAAGAAGACCCTAGTGGTAAATTTATTGGTAACTATGACCTCTCATCATTACAAACTTTTTTTGCAGCAGGTGAAAGGCTTGACCCACCTACTTATGAATGGTTGACGGAAAAATTTAATATACCTGTCATTGATAATTGGTGGCAAACTGAAACAGGTTGGCCTATTGCTTCTAACCTTAGAGGAATTGAAAAAATGCCTATTAAGCCAGGATCATCTACAGTGCCAGTGCCCGGCTTTGAGGTGCAAATATTAGATGATGAGGGAAACAGTCTAGATAGAAACCAGCAAGGCAACATTGTCATTAAATTACCTCTCCCCCCTAGTTGTCTAAATACTATCTGGGGGAGTGTTGAAAGATTCAACGAAACTTACTTAGAAGCTTTTCCAGGTTATTACCTTAGCGGCGATGGTGGTTATATCGATGACGATGGATACTTGTTTGTAATGGGGCGTACTGATGATGTCATCAATGTCTCGGGACACAGACTCTCTACCGGCGAAATGGAGGAAATTATTGGCTCACATGAATCGGTAGCTGAGTGTGCAGTTATAGGTAGAAGTGACAACCTGAAAGGGCAGTTGCCATTTGGATTCGTTATATTAAAGTCTGGGGTCGATATCTCTGAAGATGAGATTTTGAAAAACCTAGTAGCATTGGTTAGAGAAAAAATTGGAGCGGTCGCTTGCTATAAAGAGACTTTGATTGTTAATCGACTTCCTAAAACTCGTTCTGGAAAAATTTTGCGTAAGACATTGAAAAAAATTGTTGATGGTGAAGATTATGAAGTCCCTCCAACGATTGATGACCCTAGTATTTTAGATGAAATACAACAAGAAATATCTAGCCACTAATGGATGAATTTTTACCTATAGAAAATATGAAATGATAGGGACTTAAACACTTAAAGATTAAAATATTGGCAGCAAAAGCTTGCCTTAACTTAATAATAAAACGGAGGAAAAA
>JAPKEJ010000107.1 GCA_028822155.1 Porticoccaceae bacterium | reverse complement strand
ATTACGGAGCATTCCCAACTGATCCTTATTCTCACACCCCTGGATTTGCCGGTGCGAAACAGCCAGGCATGACTGGGCAGGTAAAAGAGGAAGTGATTACCCGCCTCATGGAATTGGGTGTCATTGTAGAGGGCGGTTGTATTCGCTTTAATCCCTTTATTCTTAGAAGATCTGAGTTTCTCGCAGCAGCGGACACGTTCGTTTACTTTGATCTCAATGGTGACCAGCAGAGTCTGAGCCTGTCTGTTGGGCAGTTGGGCTTTACCTACTGTCAGGTTCCTGTGATTTACAGCTTGGCCGAGCACACAACGATCAAAGTTAACTTTACCGATGGAACTAGCAGGGTTATTGCCAGCAACCTCATAGATGCAGATCTATCGATGCAGATCTTTGATAAACAGAGCGCCGTTACCTGTATTGAGGTGGCGCTGACGCCAGGCTTGGAATAGTTGTAGTTTTATATAAGTAGAATCAAAAAAGCCGTCTTAATCAGACGGTTTTTTTATGCAGTCGCAGCGTTATTAGCTTACCGATTGTTCAGCATGCCGAGCATCCAACTGGGCTCGTATCTCATTGGCTTTATGTTCATCCAAGTCATAATTACGCATGACGAGTATGGCTAGAAAGGTGCCAACACAGGGGATAATAATATAGCTCAAACGCAACATTAGCAGAGTGTCTGTGCTCTGTAGTTCCACTGACTGATCAAATCCTATAACGGAAAGAATAACACCACTGCCTGCACCGGCAAAGGCTGCACCAAACTTAACCATCCACCAGTAAATAGCAGCAAAGGTACCCTCCCTGCGCTGTCCGGTTTCTAGCTCATCCATATCGCAGATATCAGCAGTCATAGACATCATAATAGTGAAAAGGCCACCGATGCCAAAAGCAAAGAAAGGCAGTGGAATGAAGATCATCCAGGGGTTCTCCGGTGAGAAGCCCCACCACATTAGCCCATAGCCAAATAGGGACACGGATTGGGTATATAGGAAAGTGATTTTTTTACCATATTTCTGGGCGCAGTAATTCACAATCGGTATAACCAAAAAGCAGGTACAGAGTGCGCCAACAGAGCCAAATAGGGTTGGCCAAACACCAGCCTGCGTAGTATTACCATCATTCATGTAATACACCACAATGAAGAAAGAGAACGCGGCGACTGTCTGAAAGGCATTAAATATAAGGAAAGTAGCGATGCAAATTTTTCGGAACGGTTTGTTCCGAAATGTAATGGCGATGCCTTGGACGAAGTCGGCCATGGTTTCGCGCAAGCTAGAATTTTCAGTGGCTTTATCGCTAATACCATCGTCGGTATTATTAAAGGTGCAGAAAAATGCAGGCACTAAGGCGAGGGCGGTACACAGGCCAGCGACCCACAGGGATAGTGTTCTAGCACCCTCGGTGGCCGACTCAAACCACTCGGGGTCGTAGAGAATAATCCAAAACCAAGGTGCAATAACCCACGCCCATTGACCAATCCACTGGGCTACAGCCATTAATCGAGTGCGTTCATGATAATCAGAGCTCATTTCATAGCCCATGGCGACATAGGGTACTCCAAAGACGGTCATCCCAAGCCAAAAGACACAGCACCAAGACAAAAAGTAGTAGAAGTTATACATTTCGGTATTTTCAGCGGACAGTTGCCACATCATCACAAATGACAGACCAGATATGATCGCACCAATAAACACATAGGGTCGGCGTTTACCCCAGCGAGATACGGTATGGTCAGAGATATAACCCATCAGGGGGTCGGTTATGGCATCAATGGCCTTAGGGATAAAGAATATGAGTGACCAAAGAAGTGGGCTCATTCCCAAGCTCTGAACTAATATCACCATAAAAATACCCAGTGCTGCTGGGAACATCTGGTTGGCTAACATTCCAAGGCCAAAGGCAATTTTTTGATCTAGAGGAATTCGATTTTGACTAACACTTTGCCCGTTGTTTTGACTCATAATTTTTATTTTCATAGCTATTATTATTTTTAAATCACACCATTAGAGAC
>JAPKEJ010000020.1 GCA_028822155.1 Porticoccaceae bacterium | reverse complement strand
TTCTACAAAGGTAAAAAAAGTTGTCATCGTCGGTGGTGGTACAGCAGGTTGGATGGCTGCGGCGTCTATATCAAGGTTAATTGGTAGAGATCTTGATATCACTTTGATTGAATCCGATGAAATAGGGACTGTGGGCGTTGGAGAGGCAACTATTCCTACTTTTTTTGCCCTACATCAACTGCTAAAAATCAATGAAGCAGAGTTTCTTTCCGAGGTGCAGGGCACCATTAAACTTGGTATTTCCTTTGAAAGTTGGAAAAATAAAGGAGAGGATTATATTCATGCCTTTGGATATACAGGGAAATCATGTTGGGCTGCAGGGTTCCAACATTTTTGGCTCAAAGGAAAAGCTTTAGGTTTCAGTGAAGAATATAGCCATTACTCCCCTGAATTAATGGCGGCAAAAGCTAACAAATTTGGTCTTCTCAAGCAGAATAGCTTGAATTATGCCTATCATATTGATGCCAGTTTATATGCTAAATTTTTGCGGAGAATCGCCGAAGAGAGTGGCGTTCTTCGTAAGGAAGGAAAGATTGTTAAGGTCAACCAAGCTAGTGATGGGAATATTCAAAGTGTTGTTTTGGATTCAGAGTTGATGATAGATGGTGATCTATTTATTGATTGCTCTGGGTTTTCAGCCTTGTTGATCGACCAGACTCTGGGTGTCGAGTATGAAGACTGGTCGCACTGGTTGCCCTGTGACAGTGCTATCGCGGTGCAGACGGCATCGGTCTCATCGCCCATTCCCTATACTCGATCTATCGCCAGAGATTGCGGTTGGCAATGGCGGATTCCCTTACAGTCTCGCGTGGGGAACGGATTGGTCTTCAGTAGCCAATATATGAGTGATGATGAAGCAACACAGTTTTTGCTAAATAATGTGGAAGGTGAAACCTTAACGACACCTCGAGTGATTAAGTTTCGCACCGGTCAAAGAAAAACACAATGGAGCAAAAACTGTGTCGCCCTGGGGCTCGCTGGAGGCTTTTTAGAACCCTTAGAGAGCACCAGTATTCACCTTATTCAGCGCGGGATCATTCGTTTAATGCAGATGTTTCCGCAGACAGGCATAACGGATGCTGACCGTGATGAATTTAATCGTCAAATGAGTGATGAATATAACTTTATTCGTGATTTTATTATCATGCACTACCACGTGACGGAGCGAAGCGATACTGCTTTTTGGAGACAGTGCAAAACAATGGATATCCCTGACTCCTTAGATCATCGCCTAAGATTATTTAAACAATCAGGACGTGTGTTTCAGGAGGAAGGAGATGTTTTTGGTGAAAACAGTTGGACTCAGGTTATGCTGGGCCAAGGTCTAATGCCAGAGCAGTACCATCCTATCGTTGATATGATGAGTGATGCTGAGCTAGAACGGTTCTTGAAAACTAATAAAGCCATGGTTGATCAGGTCGTCGGGCAATTACCTACGCATCAACAATTTTTGAATCAATATTGTCAGGCAAAACCACTTTAATCATTCGGGAGAATCAAGTGAATCAAACCAATGTATTTGGTGAACCCATTGAAGAGTGCTGCAATTATCCCATCACTGGTTATTTCCGCGATGGGTTTTGCAATACGACTAAATATGATCGAGGCTCGCACACTATCTGTGCATTGATTACTGATGATTTTTTGGTTTTTTCTCAGTCCCAAGGCAACGATTTATCAACACCGAGACCTGAGCTTGAATTCCCGGGTTTAGTTGCTGGGCAATCTTGGTGCTTATGTGTGAGTCGTTGGCTTGAAGCTCATGAGGCTGGTTTTGCGCCAAAAGTTCACCTAAAGCGAACCAATAGTCAGGCGCTTAAGATTGTGCCCATGGATATTTTGCGTAAGTATGCAACTGATCTAAACTAACAATACTTAATATAATAAAAATAAGGGCTGATTAATGAGTTTATATGATAAATATATCTTACCCAGTTTTTTAAATTGTGCGTGTGGTTCAAAGCCTATTAATTACCAGAGGGAAAAGGTCGTGCCTCAGGCTTCAGGGATAATTTTAGAAGTGGGCATAGGGTCTGGCCTGAATATCCCCTTTTATGATCAAGCCAAGGTAGAAAAAATAATTGGTCTTGATCCCTCCATAGAGCTGCATGTCATGGCCAAAAAAACTGCTGATCAGCATAATTTGGCCATAGATTTTATTGTCGGTGGTGCAGAGAAGATGGACTTACCCAATGACTCAGTAGACACCGTGTTGGTGACCTACACTATGTGCACGATTCCTGATGCCTTGAGCGCTAATAAGGAAATGCTTAGAGTGTTAAAACCCGGTGGCAGGCTTATATTCTGTGAACATGGTTTAGCGCCAGATGTCGGAGTATCTAAATGGCAGAGCCGTATTGACCCGTTCTGGGGAAAAATTGCCGGTGGCTGCCATTTAAATCGGAATATACCTGAATTGATTCGTTCGGCAGGCTTTCAAATCCAAACTATGGATGAGATGTATTTGCCGAGTACACCTAAATTTGCAGGTTACAACTATTGGGGTGTGGCTGTCGCCAGCTAGCTCATAGCTTAAAGTGAACTTCAGTGGCCACTAGGGTTTCACCACATTGGTCACAACGCACTTGCGTCTTGAGCGATTGCTCACATGAACGATGATGCATCAGCATAGGTTCTCCTTTGCTCGTTTGACACCACTTATCTCCCCATTCTAAGAGAGTTGAAAAATAGGGGAAAAGGTCTTGGCCTTTGTCCGTAAGGTGGTATTCATAGCGCAGGGGACTCTGATGGTAGGGAAGTTGGCAGAATATCCCTTCATTGACTAATAACTTCAGCCTGTCGGCAAGAATGTTGGTCGCCACGGGTAGTTCTTTATGGAAATCGTCGAACCTCTTTAGCCCATGAAAAGCCAGAGCGACAAGATTTGCAGTCCATCGATCACCCAGTAAATTTATAAGATTTCTATAGAGGGTCTTACCTAGGTCACCCCTTTGAATTGAGCTAGATCGGCGACGAGTTTTAGTCACTCGTTGATCTTTTCCTGCACCAGGCCCGGGGATAAAAGACACATCTTGGCAGTACACATCTTGATTGCAGTAGTCACATTGCATAATTGGCCAAAAGGCCTTTCCGCACCGATTATGGATTAGTGCTACAGCGTCCAACTCAGGCGTCGAGAAATATTTCCGCTCCCAGTTCATTGCCATTAAACCATTATGGTAAAGCTCAATAGATTTTTTGGTCATGTGATAGGTGGGCCGGTTCGGATTAGCTCGATTTTTTCGGAGACAGTCGACAGATTGAAGCCAGTTGAGTCTATCGCTTAAAACCCCGCGAGAGGCACCAGTAGCGGATAACATTTCAGTAAAGGTATTAATTCCCCAAAGCACTTCTTGAATAATCAAAAGACACCATTTATCACCGATTTCATCAAGAGCGCGATTTATCGAGCTAGCTTTAGTGCTGAGTACATTCTTCATTGTGTCAGTTCCCTAGAGCTTATTTCCAGAGATCCTCGCCACGGCTCCACCATGCATGGAATCCTAGGGGCACCCGATGGGGCATTTTTATTCGGGCAATAGGCCCCTGAGCAATATCTTGGGCATCAAAAATTTGTAGTTCTGATTTCCACGTATTGCTATCGGTGATTAGTGACATTATGTACCCATGGTCCTCCATACTCTCTCGATTAGCACCTTTAACTGGGGCAAAAGGCGTTTCGCTACCGTAAACACCATCGCCATAGTCCCATTGAGTGGACTGGCCGGTATCGTTGTTATATTTCACCACGCCATTAAAACGCAGGGTATGGCCGCCTTCTTCTAATAGTGGGATTCGTTGGTGGTATGCATATTTCGATTTCACACCATGGTAAATCTGGTTGATTTTATTGAACTCTGTATTCAAATCATCAATATCACCTTCTCTTACCTCTCCAGTGACTAGATTAAATCGCCAGCGGTAGTTGTTAGCCTCCAATCTCATATAGGCCAGCATATGTGACAAAGCACCATCTTCATTTGTTGCATTAGGCATGGGATTCGTAGACCTGCATCCGTCCATAAAGACCCAATCACCTTCTTCCCAGCAATTGGATACGTGTAAAATAAAGCAGGGCTCACATTCAAACCAGCGAACGTCAGCGGTTTGACCATAACGTGGAATAATGCCAAAGCGTGTTGGAATGTCTCGGTGGAATTGCAGAACGCGCATATTGTGGTTGCGTAAAACATCTAGATCATGGAAAAAAGGCAGATCATGCAGGATGGTGTAGTTGGTACTAAAGCCTATATCGTGGGGGAGTCTGGGCCCGGGTAACTCTATAGCGACTTCATGTCGAAGTGTTCCATCTGGATTGGCAACGCCGTAGGTCATAAAAGGCGCTTCATCGCCATAGTCCATAAAAATTAATTCGCCAGTGTTCCAGTCAACATGACTGTGGGCTGACATATTACGAAGAGTGCGGCCCTTAACATCGAAAACACCTTTATTTTCCAGGGTCAGCGGATTCATTTCATAGGGAACACCCGCGTTGTACCAAGTTGGTATGAGCTTGCCATTAAACACAATGACATCTGTATTGCCGGTGTCTTTAATAGGAAAGTCTGGCAGAGAAAAATCGAAAGGCCCCATAACGCCCGGCCATACTGCCTTGTGCTCGGCCAGTTCATGCTGCAAAGCCGCGGTATGAATATAGCTATTACGGTAGGATGCTTTGCCGTCTCTGATATAAACAGCATGGACCATGCCATCGCCATCAAAAGGGTGGTAGAGCGTTTTAGGTTTAAAAACAGGATTGGGGCCATTGCGATAGTAGGCGCCAAATAAATCATCGGGTAATTCGCCAATCACTTCAAGGTCTTCACTAGCAATTTCGTCAGTTGTTGGCGCGTAGGCCCCATGCAGGTAAGGGTTATCTAGTTCATAGACCCACTCTTGCGTGTCCTCAAAAAGTGGTGCGGACCCAATGCACTTTTCAGTGATTTCAAAAAAATTACCACTCATATCTTTTACCTCAAAAACGTTGACAAACTATGCCTTAAAACAGTCTACTTATGCAAGTATCTTGTAAATACTCGTCTTTAGAGACGATAGTGATTTGCCAGAGGCTGTGTAGTTGGTTAATATCTGATCGATAAATGGTCTAACTATAAAAGTAAGAGCTCATACCGAATGGAAAAATACTGATGTCATTGACTAATCTTCGCTTACCAATCATTCAGGCTCCCATGTTTTTATTGTCAGGTCCAGAAATGGTAGTGGCTAGTTGTCGGGCTGGTATTGTTGGCTCATTTCCTTCTCCTAACGCAAGGACTGTTGAGATATTAGAAGATTGGCTGAAGATAATTACCGAGGAATTGGCGTCTTCAGAGACGGCTGCACCCTGGGCTTTTAATCTTGTCATGCATCGCTCTAATACTCGCCGACACGATGACCTTAAACTCGCGATAAAATATCGAGCTCCTATTGTAATTACCGCGCTAGGAAGCCCTGCGGAGGCAGTTGAGGTAGTACATGCCTATGGTGGTAAGGTGTATGCTGATGTCACAACAATTGATTTTGCTCGTCGTGCGGCACAAACAGGTGTAGACGGTCTAGCATTGGTTTGTGCTGGCGCAGGCGGCCACACCGGACAATTATCTCCCTTCGCGTTTGTTGATGAGGTAAGACAATTCTTTGATGGTGAAATAATTCTTTCAGGCGCTATCGGTAATGGCAGGGCCATTCGAGCAGCGGAGATTCTTGGTGCAGATTATGTCTATATGGGGACCCGATTTATTCCAACAGAAGAATCCCTTGCTCAGGATGATTATAAGGCGATGATAGTCGAAGCCAGTGGTTCAGACATAGTGACCTCAGACTCAATCACCGGTGTTAAAGCCAATTGGCTGAAGGATAGCTTAATTAAAGGGGGATATGATGTGAACAACATGCCCGCGCCTGGAGCCATTAATTTTTTAGAGGCAGCTGGTGATGTAAAGCGTTGGCGAGACCTATGGGCTGCTGGTCAAGGCGTGGGTTCCAGCGATAGCTTACAGTCAATCGCTGAGGTGGTAGAACAGTTAGATCAAGAATATAGGGCCTGCTTATGAAGACTTCATCGCAACAACGGATTCATGATTATCATGAGCGGGGGTGGTGGGGTGATGATACGTTGCATGGATTGCTCGAATTACAAGCAAGAGAAAATCCAGATCTATTAGCCGTCGCGGACCAGCCGAACCGTAAGGAGCTCACCGGCGATGAGCCTTGTCGGCTCAGCTATGCTGAACTTAATGAAGCGAGTACGCAGGTTGCCTGTCAGTTTCTTAATAGGGGCATTGGCGCCGAAGATAGCGTTATCGTACAACTCCCTAATATTGCTGAGCTTGTGATTTGTTACATGGCTATCAGTAAGATCGGAGCAATTATATCACCCGTTCCCGTGCAGTACGGCAGTCATGAATTACACCATATTAGCTCAACTATTTCACCAGCAGCTATAGTCACTATCGATCACTTTAGCGCCTTAGAATTAGCGCAAAATGCCGCGACTATTGCTGAGGGTAATGTTCAATTATTAGTCTTCGGATCTGACCTGAGTTTTACCACAGAAAATCATCCAGACAGCGCTCAACAACTTAGTGATTACCAGCTTAGCCATCCCTCTGATTCAGATGATATTCTCACTATTTGCTGGACGTCCGGTACTACGGGAACGCCAAAGGGAGTGCCAAGGTCTCATAACATGTGGCTTGCAACCGCTCAATGCTGTGGTGAGGCCGGAAATTATCGGGCGGGAGACCGGTTTTTAAATATCTTTCCATTGGTCAATATGGCCTCAATCGGCGGGTTTTTGTTTCCAGCGCTATTGGTGGGATGCAGTATTATTTTGCACCATCCTTTGGATCCTACGCTCTATTTGACCCAGTTACAGAATGAAAAAATCACCTTTACTATTGCGCCGCCTGCATTGTTAAATCAACTCGCTAAATCATCAGACATGTGGAATCAATTTGATTTCTCCCACTTACGATCAATTGGTTCTGGTTCGGCGCCACTTGCACCCTGGATGATTGAAATATTTAACCAGCAATACGGTCTAGACGTTATAAATTTTTATGGTTCCAACGAAGGCATTAGCTTGTTCTGCACTCCTCTGCACACTGATAGTAGTGCCATTAGAGCGACTATGTTCCCAAGATTGGGCTGTGGTATTGACCATTTCGATTCCTACGCCAATGACGCTTTACTGAGTAAGGTAGTCGATGTAGAGACCGGAGAGATCATTACCGAAACTGGAACAGTAGGCGAGTTATTATTTGCTGGCGCAACAGTTTTTGATGGCTACTTGGGTACAGATAATAGCCAACTGTTTAGTCATGATGGCTATTTTCATACCGGTGACTTAGTTGAGATTTGTGGCGATCCTCCATGGTTCTATCGCATAGCAGGGCGCTGTAAAGACATTATTAATCGTGGTGGTATGAAGATATCCCCGGCAGAAATAGATGTCTTACTTGAGGGCTTACCCTTCTCTGTGGAAAATGCTGTCTGCGCCTACCAAGACGATCTGCTAGGTGAAAAAGTATGCGCCTGTGTGGTGCTTACCCCAGATACAAGTAATATGGATCTAAAGGATGTCATTAATTTTTTGACTGACCAGGGATTGGCTAAGTTCAAGCTGCCAGAGCGAGTCGAATTTTTTGAAAGCTTACCACGCAACCCTTTAGGCAAAGTTCAGCGTTTCATATTGGAAGAACTTGTTAGCCAAAGACACTAGGAGTTTGAGTAATGAATGCACCAATCTATGTTCTGGGAGGGTCACAAACCGATTTTTCCCGCAACTGGGCGCGAGAAGGTCTCTCGATTTACGATATGTTCCGGGAGACACTTGATCAGGCTTTACAGTCAACTGGGATTGATCCTGAACAGATTGACGTTGGGCATGTGGGTAATTTCGTTGGCGATTTGTTTACTGGGCAGGGGCTAATCGGTGGTTTTTTTGCCGAGGCGCACCCTGAATTATCGTCGATACCAACCAGCCGTCATGAGGCGGCTTGCGCTTCAGGGTCGATTGCTATTTTAAGTGCGATGCGGGAGATAGAAAGTGGGCACTACGATTTAGCCTGTGTTCTGGGCCTTGAATATATGCGCAACGTGAATGGTCAAACGGGTGCTGAATACCTTGGCGCAGCGACATGGAAGGGTAAAGAGGCCACTAATTGTGAATATCCTTGGCCCTATATGTTTAGCCAAATTATTGATGAGTATGATGCCCGTCACGGTATTAACTGTGATTATTTAAAATCTATTTCAAAAATAAACTTTGATAATGGTCGCCGTAATCCGAACGCTCAAACAAGAAACTGGGATTTTCCACCGCAATGCTATAGCGACGATGATGAATACAATCCAGTTGTTGAGGGAAAAATTCGGAAAATGGATTGTGGGCAAATTACTGACGGTGCCGCCTGCATTTTTCTAGCGAGTGAAAAAGCCGCCAAGACCTATGCCGCTGAACATAATTTAAAACTTGATGACATACCAACGATCAAGGGCTGGGGCCACAGGTCTGCGCCGATTAGCTTGGCAAGTAAATTAAAGTTAAGTGCCGGTAATCCCCTTATATTCCCTCACGTCAATCAGATTATGACGGATGCCTTGGGTCGAGCAGGCTTCGCTACCATTACAGATCTTGACGGCTTAGAAACACATGATTGTTTTTCTATTACCGAGTACATGGCAATAGATCACATCGGGTTAACAGCCCCCGGGGAGAGCTGGAAAGCTATTGAAGAAGGTCGCATTGATATGGACGGCGATTTCCCCATCAACCCCAGTGGAGGACTACTTGGATTAGGGCATCCGGTAGGGGCCACGGGTGTGCGAATGCTACTAGACTGTGCAAAACAGGTAACAGGTCAGGCAGGTGATTACCAAATCGCCGGCGCAAAGAATATGGCCACTTTTAACCTGGGTGGGAGTACAACTACCTGCGTGAGTTTTATTGTCGGAGTTAACGAGTGAGACAGGCTTTTATCTATGATGCTATCCGAACACCAAGAGGTAGGGCGAAATCCGATGGTGGATTAACAGACCTAACACCCTTTGAACTATTAAACGTGCTTTATGATGCGCTTGAAAAGCGCACTCAGCTGGATAGGAATTTGGTTGAAGACGTGGTTCTTGGTTGTGTGAGTCAGGTCGGAGAGCAAGGCGGCAATATTGCGAAAGCCTCATTACTATTTTCGAAATGGCCTGACCAGGTGCCTGGATTAACGGTCAACCGTTACTGTTCATCGGGAATTGACGCCATTAATATCGCAGCAATGAAAGTGATGACAGGACAAGCCCAATGCACCATAGCTGGCGGTATAGAAATGATGTCTAGGGTTCCTATGCTGTCAGATAAGGCAACTCTTTTTGCAGATTCAGAGCAGGCTTTACGTCATCGCATGCTAATGATGGGTAGTGGGGCTGACCTCATAGGGTCCCTTTTCGATATGAGTCGTCAAGAGGTTGATGAGATTGCATTTCAGAGCCAGCAACGTGCTTCTCATGCGAGAAGTAAAGGATGGTTTACTTCTATTATTCCGGTATTTAATCCTGTTAAAGACATCATGGTCAGGGATGATGAATGCATTAGAGAAAAAATCTCCATGGCGGAGTTGGCCGCATTAAAACCCTACTTTGCCGACATAGGAGCGCAGGGCGCTGACGCACTGCAATGTCGAGAACACCCTCAGCTTGATAGTATCCGACATATACACACCGCCGGAAACTCCCCCGCCATGGCAGATGCCGCGTCTCTTATCTTAATTGGCGATGAGTCTTTGTCGGAAAAGCTAGGGAAAAAGCCAAGAGCAAGAATCGTTGCTGTCGCCACCGTATGTGATGATCCACTGGAAGTCGTTTCAGGTTGCGCTAAGGCCACGTCGACATTAATGATCAATCAGGGTCTAAGTAGTACAGATATTGATCTGTTTGAGCTTCATGAAGCCTTTGCTGCGACTAGTATCAAGTGCCAGCGTGATCTAGATATTAGTCATGATAAGTTAAACGTTAACGGTGGTTGTATTGCCTTAGGACATCCTATGGGCGCCACAGGCGGCATAATGACGGGTACTTTATTAGATGAGCTAGAGCGCAGAAAGCTTAAAACCGGTATCGTCGCGGCCAGTGGTGCCGCTGGTAGCGGTACAGCCCTTTTAATTGAGTGCCTATAGCTTTCATTATTAAATACATGGGGCATTACCTTGATAATTAAATCTCAAAGAATCCTTCGATCTCTCGTTCAGTGGGGTTTGATGCTGATTGTATTTGGCGCAACGCATTCGACAGTATTGGCTGCGGAGAGTGCCATTATAGATCCACAGTCTCGTTCTCATCCGGTGCATGGCAGGTTGGGCATGGTCGTGTCTCAAGAGATCGTCGCCAGTCAAGTTGGCGCTGATATTCTTAGTCTAGGAGGCAACGCTATAGATGCAGCGGTCGCAACTGGATTTGCCCTCGCAGTGACACTTCCTAGGGCGGGCAATCTTGCCGGCGGCGGGTTTATGCTTGTTCACCTAGCTGACGAGAACAAAACAATTGCACTTGACTATCGCGAGATGGCTCCATCGATGGCATCCAGAGATATGTTTTTGAAGCCAAATGGAGAGGTTGATAATCAATTAGCAAGAAATAGCATCAAGTCCTCTGGTGTTCCAGGCACTGTTGCAGGTCTACTGTATGCGCATGAGAAGTACGGGCGGTTAACCTTAAAACAGGTCATTCAGCCTGCAATTAATTTGGCGGCTGAAGGTATTAGGGTCAATGTTGATTTATCTTACTCGCTAAAATCACGCGGTAAACGATTAATGAAAAATCCTGCGACTAGCAGCTATTTTTTTAAAGACGGCGGGTCCTTCTATGAGTTGGACGACATATTAGTACAGTCTGATCTAGCTGACACTATGCGCAGAATAGCCGCTAATGGGCGTTCTGGGTTTTATCAAGGTAAAACCGCGCAGCTAATTGTTGATGAAATGGAGCGTTCGGGCGGGCTCATAAGTTTTGACGATCTTGAAAATTATCGTGTTGTAGAGCGAGCGCCGGTGTGTGTCGATTTTAAAAAGAATGAAATTTGCTCGATGCCGCCACCTTCGTCGGGGGGCATTCATCTTTTACAGATGCTAAACATACTCGAGAAATGGGACCTTCAATCTCTTGGTCATAACAGTGCCGCCTATATCCACCGGTTAGTTGAATCGATGCGTCGAGCTTATGCGGATAGAAGCGCCTATCTAGGTGATCCAGATTTTTATGCTGTCCCTGTTAAACAAATTATTGATAAAAGGTACGCGAAAAAATTGCGACGTCAGATTAATCTTAAGCAGGCTGGCTCTTCAAGTAATGTATCACCTGGACTACCTATAGATCCAAAAACCTTGGTTAAAGGGGTCAAAAAGGCGGGTGCAGAGAGTATTGAAACGACCCACATTTCAACCTGGGATCAGTGGGGTAATGTGGTTAGCACGACGACGACGTTGAATTTCTCTTTTGGCAGCGGTATTGCAGTGTCTGGAGCTGGTTTCTTGCTTAATAATGAGATGGATGATTTTTCAGCAAAGCCAGGATCACCCAATGGTTATGGGTTAATTGGTGGAGTTGCTAATGAGATACAGCCGGGTAAAAGACCGCTTTCGGCAATGACGCCAACTATCGTGTTCGATCAGAAAGGCGCGCCGATATTAGCTACCGGTAGCCCTGGTGGTAGTACTATTATCACAGCTGTCCTGCAGGTGTTATTGAATGTTTTAGAATTTAACATGGGCATTGCCGATGCGACGGCGGCTCCAAGAGTCCATCACCAATGGTTGCCTGACCGAATTGGGTACGAGCCTGGCATCTCGCCAGACACTTTAAGCTTGCTAAAGGAAATGGGTCACAGTTTAGACGATAAATCACGAATTCTAGGTGCTACTCAAACTGTCCATAGGGGCCCCAACGGTTCAACTATGGGTGCCTCTGATACCCGACGAGATGGCGCCGGGGCAGTGCCTCAAGGTTAGAGGCGCTTAACGTAACATCTATACCGTTTTTGCACAGAATTAAGTCGCTTCGGCCTAATACTTTTCCTAATTTGTCATTAGTATCGTATATTAATTGCGTTATAGTGCTAGCTATCGCTAATTTACTAATCGGAGACAGTGAGTGATCTCAGAGCAATACAAAAAAGGGTGTCTAGGCCTACGAATTAAGAAAGCTAGTCTCGTTATTGTGACAATTATTCTTACTGCCTGTGGTGGTGGAGGTAGTGGTGGAAACTCCAGCGTGCCCCCAGTCACTGTCGATCCAGGCTCCGGTTGGGTGGCTGGGCAATACGATGATTGGCGTCCAAACACTATGCGTAATGTCTGCGCTAATCCCCGAACTACAGATGGCTACAGCGATTCTTCAGGTTCTGTGACTGACGAAAACTTTTGGATCCGGTCTTATAGTAACGATACTTACCTTTGGTATTCTGAGCTGCCTGATGTTGATCCCGGTACGGTTGATAATACTGAGGAGTATTTTGACTTGATGATTACTGACGGCCTATCGCCCTCAGGTAACTCAAAAGATCAGTTTCATTACAGCCAAAATACTGAAGAATATAACCAATATTACTCGGGTGTATCTGCTGGCTATGGGGTTCGCTTTTTCATTATTGCTAGTAGTCCCCCGAGAAAAATTATTGTTGGCTACAATGAACCTAATTCGCCTGCTTCAGAAAGTAGCCTGTCACGTGGAGCAGAAATCATTTCAATAGATGGAGAGGCGATCGTAGACAGCAACAATGTCGATGCGCTTAATGCTGGTCTATTTCCTGCGGCACTTGGTGAGACGCATACCTTTGTGGTGAGAGATTTAAACGCGACAGAAGACCGTACTTTTACAATGGTCAGTGCAGAGACAACTTCAGTGCCGGTTAAAAATACCACTACCTTTAATGTTGCTGGAACAAAAGTCGGTTACTTTACGTTCAACTCTCACATCAAACCCGCTGAGACTCAGCTTATTAATGCGATTAGTCAACTCAAGGCGAGTAATGTCGAAGAGCTTGTTATAGATTTGCGCTATAACGGTGGTGGCTATCTTACTATTGCTGCAGAGCTGGCGTACATGGTCGCGGGCGTTATGTCTGAGGGAAGGGTTTTTGATGAGCTCACATTTAATGATAAATATACTGAACGAGACCCGATTAACAATAACATCATAGACCCCGCAAGATTTGAGTCGACAGCGGCGGGATTCGATGCGCCTAGCAACCCCACACCTGCCGGCACAGTATTGCCAGCACTGGGCTTTAGTCGGGTGTTTGTGCTATCTAGTGGTGGCACAGCATCAGCCAGTGAGGCGTTTATTAACGGCCTACGTGGTGTGGATGTAGACGTTATTCTCATAGGAGAAGCGACGCGCGGAAAACCCTATGGTTGGTACGCTCTCGATAATTGCGGCACCACCTACAGCACTATCCAGTTTAAAGGCTCTAACGAAAAAGGCTTTGGTGACTACAGTGATGGATTCTTCCCGGTTGCCAGCGCGGATCTTTCAGGTGCAGAAATTACTGGCTGTGAAGTGGCCGATGACCTGTCTCATGCCTTGGGGGATGCGAATGAAGGCAGACTCGCAGCGGCACTTGGCTTTATCGAAACGGGCGCGTGCCCATCAGTAACGGCGTCTGCGTTTGGTTTAATCACTAAATCTCCAACTGATGCGCCTCATCCATTATCAGCAGTTTCAGGTAAGCTGATCCAGCCTGATCTGGGTACAGTCGTGAGATAACACTGTGGGGCGGTCCTCTTACACTAAAGTCGACCACCCTTGTCATTAAAATAATAATAGCACGGGTAAATTCAATGGGTAGTCAAACAACACCGAGTAAAAACTATCGTACTTTCGTCTTAATACTACTAACCGTGGTCTATGGATTTAATTTTGTTGACCGTCAAATTGTAGGTATTTTGGCGCCCTTTATTCAGGAGGATCTTGGACTCACAAATACACAATTGGGCTTATTGAGCGGACTCTTATTCGCTGCCTTTTATACTGTCGTTGCCATTCCTATTGCTTGGTTGGCTGATCGTTATAGTAGGGTAAACATAATATCTATCGCGCTTGCTACCTGGAGTGGCTTTACCGCTTTGACCGGGTTGGCGGGAAATTTCATGCAAATAGGTCTTGCTCGAATGGGAGTAGGGATTGGTGAAGCGGGTGGAAGTCCGCCGTCACATTCTATTATTTCTGATATGTATCCTAAAGAAGAACGAGCAGGAGCATTAGGCGTCTATTCAATGGGGATTCCGTTTGGAATTATGGCAGCTTATTTTGTCACAGCATGGATTATAGGGCCATCTCAAGATGAAACTACAGTTGTTGATTGGAGAAAAATATTTGTCTTTCTTGGTGTCACTGGATTAGGGCTGGCATTTATCGTTAAGTTGGTACTTCGTGAACCTGTTCGTGGAGCTATGGAACTTGGTCAGCAAGCAGAAATGGTGAAACCGCCATTCATGGACTCATTAAAAACCTTACTTAAAATACCAGCCTGGTGGGCTATGTGTTTAGGGATAGCCTTTGGCTCTTTTGCATCTTATGCTCTTTCAACTTTTCATACTAAATATTTAATAGCCTTAGATCCTAGTTTCGATTTCCAACACCTTATAATTCTTTTGGGCGTTATTAATGGGACAGCTTATGCTGGAGGCGCCTTTTTTGGTGCAAGACTGGCTGATAAATGGGGGAGCAAAGACATTCGTGCATACGGCTGGGTACCAGCAATTGCCATTAGCTTATGTTTGCCCATAGGGATTGGCAGTTTTTGGGTGTCATCAATAGAAGTTAACCTTCTCCTTTCTACATTATTTTTACTTTTCGTAGGCATATATCTCGGACCAAGTTTTGCAATTGCTCAAACCCTTGCTCCTATTAATATGCGAGCCATGTCTACTGCGCTATTTTTCTTTGTGCTAAATATGATTGCACTAGGAGGAGGTCCAACCTTTGCAGGATGGATGATCGACGTCTTTAAAGAAAATTATAACGACTTAGATTCAATGCGTTATGCAATGTCATTAACTTTTTGTATATTTGTGCCTTCAATTATTAGCTTTCTAGTTGTTGCTCGTAAATTACCTAAAGATTGGGCTGCTGCCGAAAAACGTAATGAGGAGTTAGCTAAAACATAATAAAAGGCGACCCGCTATCTTAGTTCATCTCGGTAATGGCTTGATAGGTCAGGTTTCTGAATTTGGATCTAATCGCTTCGGGACTTAATATCCGTTGTATCATTAAGATGGCAACCAATTCATGCTTTGGATCAACCCAAAATAATGTTCCGGCCATCCCTCCCCAAGTGTAGGTGCCAACTTCAGCTGCAGATAACAGCTGCTCACCTGTTGCCACTCCCACCCCTAGACCAAAGCCAATAGTGTCACCAGTATTAGGACGATCACTATAACCCTTAGAGCTAGTGTCGGTGAGTTGATTACGCCGGATTAAGGCGATAGTAGTTGGGCTTAGCAGTCGCACACCATTTAACTCACCACCATTTAGGAGCATCTGTGCAAAGCGCAAATAGTCCCCTGCAGTGCTGATAAGCCCGCCGCCGCCAGAAAAAATTGACACTGGCTTAACATAGTCACTCGTTTCTGGTCGGTCAACTACTCTCAGTTTTCCATCTTTACCAGCCAAATGATTGGTTCCAAACCGAGCAATTTTATCTTTGGGAATTTCAAAGAAGGTATCTTCCATCTCTAATGGATCGAATATTTCTTGCTGTAAAAATTGATCCAGAGATTGCCCTGAAATTACTTCAATCAGTCGCCCCAAAATATCTACAGATATACTATATACCCACTGTGAACCTGGTTGGTAGAGTAATGGAATACTGGCAATAGTCTTGGATAATTCATCAAGATCCTTGACTCTCCTTTCAATTCCGTCCCCTCGGTATTTAGTTAAATCTAGCATGGCACGATCGCCCCAGAGGGCCTCTCGGTAGAGTTTATCTACCTCAGTATTACTGAAAATCCCATAGGTGAGACCGGCGGTATGACTCAATAATTCTCGAATGGTTGGAGCGTGATCTGGGTTGACAAGGTTGCCATCCACTAAGACTTTCACGTTGGAAAATTCCGGTAAATACTGGGCAATGGGGTCATCTAGTTGAAATTTACCTTGTTCAAAAAGTAACATCGCAGCAACACTAGTGATCGGTTTTGTCATCGAGTAAATACGGAATAAAGAATCGTTTTGCATTGGCTCACCTGTGTCTAAATTCAGTACACCGGTTGGCTCAAAATGAACAATTTTACCCTTTCGGGCGATCAAGGTTACACTTCCAGCTATGGCTTCCTGATCTACATACGCCTGCATTAAAGTACCAATACGCGTAAGTCGATCTGTGGACATGCCAACCCTTTCTGGTTTTGTCGTAGTTAAGTCCGCTCCAGTTACATAGGCGGAAGACAGTATTGACATAGCCAGTAGAATTTTTTTTATCATCATTGATTATCTCTGTATTTGTTATATGAAAATTAATTAGCTGTAGTCTAAGGTTAAACAGATCAGGAGTCTAAGTCACTAGCAAAAATAATTGTTATTTTTTCTTTTGAGCCACGTTAGATTGATGGTCACGCGAAATTAGGTTAAATGTTAATTAGGTGGTGTTTGAATAGACTCAATATGTATTTTTACTGATAAACTGACCGCTTCAGTTTTACTTAATAGTTAGAAGGGGTTTTGGGATGTTGAACAGGCTTATAGGACGTAGATCATTAACTTTAATTCCACTTTTGATGGGATCGATGTTTATAGCCATCGCTCATGCACAGATGCCTGTTTCAGCTGCGCCTGCTGATGCGCGAGTCTACTTTATCGAACCTAAGAAGGGACAAGTCTTTTCCTTTCAAGAGGAGAAGGAAATTGAAATAAAATTTGGTCTGAGTGGTATGGAGTTATCACCTGCGGGCATGGCGGCGCCTAATTCGGGCCACCATCATCTGTTGATCAATATAGACCAATTGCCGAATCTGAATCTGCCTTTACCCGCCACCGATCAAGTGCGGCATTTTGGTAAAGGTCAAACTAGTACTAAGATTAGTTTGCCGCTCGGTAAACATAGGTTGCAGTTACTATTGGCTAATCACATCCATATTCCTCATAGCCCTGCGGTAATGTCTGAAGTGATCGAAATTGAGGTTAAATAACTATAACCTGCTCTTGCTTTAGGAGCTGGCGCCGCGGCTGTTCGATTTTTATTGCAACCTCAGGGTAGCATCGGCAATTTTAGATAAAAGGAGTTATGGAATGAAACAAGGTTTAGTAGAGCGCCGACAGTTTCTAAAAAAGCTAGGCTTAGGCGCGGCAGGTGTCACCACCGCGGCTGTAATGACTGAGAGTTTGTCCCAGATTAAGCAAAGCGGCGCTGCCGCCAAAGAAGAGATTGATAAGTTGTCTCAAAAATATGCCATGTTGGACAAGCGCTCAAAGTTAATGATGCGGGGAATTTTTGTCTTGCTCGGCATTGACGTATTGCTGTTGATATAAACATAAAACACCTACTGACAGCAGGTTTAATTTTGCAGACAATTTAAAATAAGGCAAGCCCGACATAGGTTGGGCTGTAGTATAGATTTATGATTAATATCAAAAAAACCGCGACTTTACTAACAATTTTATTATTGTCCGCCCTAGGTGTTGGTGCCTGTTCTGATAGGGGTGATTCTAGTCCATTGCCAGATTTCAGTATTTATACAGACGTTAAACAGAAAAAAACTGCTTTTTTTAACTATATTTTTCCTCTGGTTGAAGAGCAGAATCAGCTGATAAGAGCGCAGCGAGTCAGGCTTCTAGATTTGGCAGAGACAACTATTGAATCCCTCAATAATGAGGATCAGAATTTTATTGAAGAGTTGTCTGGGTATTACAAAGTTGATGTTGAGCAGCCTAACAAGATGGTTATTAATGAACTATTACTGAGAGTCGATGAAGTACCCGCTTCTTTAGCACTGGCTCAGGCGGCCATGGAATCTGCTTGGGGCACCTCACGCTTCGCTGTTCAGGCTAATAATTTATTTGGTCAATGGTGCTATCAAGAGGGTTGTGGACTGGTTCCGCTTAGACGAAACCCAGGGTCCAAGCATGAGGTAGCCAAGTTTGACAGCGTTAGTGATGCAATTAGGTCTTACCTACGCAATATAAACACTCACAGAGCGTATAGCGACTTGCGTGAGCATCGATCAAGTTTACTTAGCCAAGACAATCTTGTCAGCGGACATCTTTTGGCCGAAAATTTGCTTGAATATTCGGAGCTTAGAGAAGTCTATGTTCATGAAATTCAGGCCGTCATAAGAATCAACAAGCTAGATCAATACGGTGCTGGCTTAATGGAGTGATCTACCGGTTAGGAGAGATCAATCATTTGTTGCTGCCAGCATAGCCTGAAGCTCGCCGCTTTCTATCAAGGCTCTTAGGTCGCTAGATCCACCTATCAACATACCTTTTACAAATATAATCGGGAAAGTAGGCCATCCGGACCACATCTTAAGTGCGTTGCGCCGCCGCCATAGTTTGAAATAGCTACCGTATTCAAGATAGGTATATTCTATGTTTAGTTCGTCTAAGACCTTGCGTGCTCTTTTGGGTGCAGGATTTTGCGTCATGCCAATGACCACAATGGTATTATTGGCGATAGCTTGTTGCACCTCAGTCACGATATCGGCTTGATTTTCTGCTACCACTTTTTGGATACTGGGATGTATATTGTTGGTCTCTAAAATCGGTCTATTCATTGACAGTTTGTGTCCTTTGATGAGAGTTTACCGGATGGATTTTATATTCTGGGCGCAAGCATAAAGGATTGTTAAGAGTAGTGGTGAGAATTACTGACGAATATGTGAAAATTCGTGGTAGATTTGCGTATCTGTGCGGTCGATTTATTATGTTGAGTCGACATATTGAGTGTTGAGGTGTTTTTAGCCTTTGTCTAAAAAATAATTAGAATTAATTGAAGAGTGGCCCGTATATGAGTGATTTGTCGAGAATAGTGCTAGTGACCGCTGGTGGCTCTGGAATAGGGCTCGCTATCGCAAAGCATTTTGCGTCTAAGGGGTGCAGGGTTCATATCTGCGATATCGCACAGCAAGCAATTGACGTTTTAAAATCCGAGCATCCTGATATTACTGCAACATGCGCCGATGTTTCCCAAGTAACGCAGGTAGACAAAGTTTTTGATGACCTTCAGAGGCTTTATGGCGGGCTTGATATATTAGTTAACAATGTTGGTATAGCCGGCCCTACTGCGGCTGTCGAAGATATTCTCCCTGAAGACTGGGATAATACGATTAATATCGACTTAAATAGTATTTTTTATGTCACTCGCAAAGCAGTTCCCTTACTGAAAGAATCTAAGGGCAACATGATTAATATGTCTTCCAATGCGGGATTATTTGGTATGCCTCTTCGCTCCCCCTATGCTGCTGCAAAGTGGGCGATTGTTGGATTAACCAAAACCTGGGCAATGGAGCTTGGGCCTCATGGGGTGAGAGTCAATGCTATCTGCCCGGGGAGCGTCAATGGCCCGCGTATTGAACGCGTTATTGATTTAGACGCAAAGACCAGGGGCGTCTCACCGCAGTCAATTCGCGATGTTTACGTGCGTCAGAATTCGTTAAGAGTTTTTGTGGAGGCAGAAAACATTGCTGAAACTATTGATTTTCTGTGTTCGAAGGCCGCACAGCATATAAGTGGGCAGGCGATTCCTATTGATGGACACACTGAAAGTTTATCTAATTGGTTGGATTGATCTGCAACAGAAATTAACACTATTTTTAGGAAGAATTTATGAAAGCAGGATGGTTTGAAAAATTTGGTGAGGCGGAAGACGTTATTAAGGTAGGCGAGCAGCCAAAACCGAGTGTTGGTTTTGGGCAGGTTCTTGTGAAACTCGCCACCAGTGGAGTGAATCCTTCAGATGTTAAAAAACGCGCTGGAGCGTTCCCCAACTTGCTCGATAATGGACTAGTGATTCCGCACAGCGATGGTGCCGGAACCATTGCATCCGTCGGCAAAGGTGTAACTGACAGGCGAGTAGGAGAGCGAGTATGGGTTTATCAGGCCCAATATGGACGATTGCTAGGTACTGCAGCAGAGTACATAGCTCTGGACGCAAATCGAGCGGTGGCCTTACCCGACAATACAGACTTTACTGTTGGTGCCTGTTTAGGTATTCCAGCAATGACTGCACATAGGTGTGTTCATGCTGACGGAGATGTTAGAGGTAAGACTATCTTGGTGACTGGTGGCGCAGGGCGTGTTGGTTATTATGCAATACAGTGGGCAAAAATAGCCGGAGCAACAGTGATTGCTACTGCCAGTAATGCAGCAGATAAGGCACTGTGTCTTGAAATGGGCGCTAGTCAGGTGGTAAATCACCGGCAGCCAAATTGGGCTCAGCAGGTACTACAAGCTACTGAGGGTAAAAAAGTTGATCGGGTGGTTGATGTTGAATTTGGTGCTAACTTACCTGAAGTTTTAAGCTGTATAGCGCCTAATGGCGTTATTGCAACCTATTCATCTACTCAGGTTCAACAACCGTCACTGCCTTTTTTACAGATGATGTACATGGACCTTACTCTTCGCATGATTATTGTTTATGCCATGCCTGAGACAGCAAAAGTACAGGCAATAGATGATATTACTGATGCTTTAAAAACAGAAAAATTACAGCACAGAATTGCCCATGTAGTGCCGTTAGATAGTTTGAGCCACGGACATCAACTTATTGAACAGGGTGGATTTGGTGGCTGTGTCGTCATCTCAATGGAGTAACTAGAATGATCTTAGGCCAAAGGCTAATTAATAAGTTTTGTGCAGGCTTTCTTGTGCTGATCCTCAGCGCCTGTGAGTCAAAAACCGACTCAACTCTGATGGATCAACCGCAGCTTCAATTAGACTCGACATCAATTATTATTGGACAAACTAATGAAGATGGAAGAACAGAGTCTTTTTTAGGTATTCCTTTTGCTGAGCCCCCTGTTGGTGAGTTTCGATGGGCACCACCAAGATCAATGAATAGCTTAAACGGATCACATTACGCGGATGAATTTGCACCGGCCTGTATGCAGGGAGATCGCATAACCCAATGGTACAAAAATGTCGTGGTGGAATTTGGAGGCGATCCCCAAGTAATTAAGACGCCAGCTTTAAGCGAGGATTGTCTTTATTTAAATATATGGCGACCTGTTAAGAATGGTGACAGTCAAGATACACTGCCGGTTATCGTCTATATTCATGGTGGATCTAACAAGGCTGGATGGTCTTATGAGCCAAATTATATTGGGCATAACTTGGCCAAAAAAGGTGTAATTGTAATTTCTGTCGCTTATCGATTGGGTGTGTTTGGGTTTTTCTCCCATCCCGAATTTAAGCATTCAAATTTTGGGTTGCTCGACCTAGTAGAAGCTTTACGGTGGATTAATCGCAACATAGCCACTATTGGCGGAGATCCAGCAAGAATTACTGTAATGGGAGAGTCGGCTGGAGCGAGCAATCTAGATTATTTAATGGCCATACCCGCTAGCTCGGGATTATTTTCCCGAGCCATTCATCAAAGTTCGGGCTCTTCAATGTTAAATAAAAGTACTAAAGCAGATCATTCTACTTTGGGCCTTGAGTTTGCCTCAACGTTAGTCGTCGGTCAGGAAAAAGATATCAAAAGACAACTTCGGAAGATTTCAGCCAAGCAAGTTTTAGAGACAGCAGATGAGGTATATAAAGACCATTATTTTGACATAGCAGTTGATGGTCAAAGCGTTCATGAACCGCTTATGGATAGTCTGAAATCTAAAAGTTTACATGCGATTGAATTATTAATTGGATCAAACAAAGATGAATCCTTAATGTATCTGGATAATGATATTAATGTTGATAGTTGGCTGGATTCTGAGGTCGATAAATCTGATGTGGCGGACGTAAAAATATTGCTAAAAAATGGATTAACCGTCCGAGAGCAATTAAATATCCTTAGCACGGCAAAATCATTTCTTTGCCCTTCTTTGACCTTGGCAAAAGGACTATCTAATATGCAGGGACGATCTTGGTTTTATTATTTTACGAGACAACGAGAGGGTGAAATGGCTGCTTCTATGGGCGCCTATCATGGTGCTGAATTGCCCTATATTTTTGACACCCATGATGACTGGCTACCTACTGCGGAGGCTGATCGAAGTCTCACTGAAGTTTTGCAGAATTATTGGGTAAACTTTGCTAGCACAGGCAATCCTAATCAGGTCGATTTACCTCACTGGCCAGCCTTTTCGCAGGAATCACCTAATGTCCTGTCAATTGGTGATACGCTTTTAGCATCTAAGCATCCGAGCGAGCCACTATGTGCATTTTTGTCGCCTACATTAAATTAACAGATAAAAGAGACTCATTGCTATGATCTTATATAAAGGCATTAGCCACCCGTCACTTTGCGATGTGATGGGCCACATGACAACACGTCACTACGTTGCCATGTTTGACGACGCATCCTATCACCTAATTTATGCTATTTTTGGATGGTCTGGTGAGCAGGCCAAAATCGAAAATACGGGGTGGGCAGATGTGCGACATGTCATTGAATATCTTGACGAAGTGGCTGAGGGAGACTTGCTTGAAATCACTGGGACTCTGGTTAGAGTAGGTACTAAGTCAATAACAGCCTTGTATACCATGCATAATATTGGCAAAGGTACCACAGCTGCGACCTTAGAAAGTACCAGCGTCTTCTTTGATTTAACGGCAAGGTCGGCTATTCCAATAACGGATAAAATGAGAGTTGCTGCGACAACGCATTTAGACGCAGGGGCGAGCTAGGGCGTTAAAAGATTAAAGTTAAAATGCAGATAAGGTCAGTCTATGTACCAAGGAATCTATACTCTAATCGGGCAAGAGTTGAGCATGTTTACCCGCAAGCTCGAGGCACAACTGCTTTATCAAAATATTCCCTACCAATGGCAATACAAAACCCTTGAGAGTGCACCCGCTATTGATGCCCGGGCCGGAACACGCTTTGTCCCCCTGTTGCAAACTCCAGATGGCTGGCTGTTAAACGACACTATCAGCATTGGCCCTGTGCTTCATGACCGCTTTAGTGGGTATCCGGTAATACCTAAAGGCCCAAACCAGCGTAGCGCCTGCTTTGTGCTTGAAGATGTTTTTAACCACTGGCTACCTCGTCACGCCTTGCATTCGCGTTGGTGCTATCCAGAGAATGTCACTGCCGCGGGTAAAAATTTTGGCATGAACCTCTTATTAGGGCGCTCCATAGACAGTCCTACCACCGATGCGGAAGAACATCAGATCGCTGATGTTGGTGAGATGATGTACAACTCCTTTGGCGCCAATGCTTGTGTGGTTCAGGGGGCGGGAGATGACCAGGCAGAGGCCATAAAGAAAGACTTTGGTATTTTTGTGGACCTTTTAGTGAGTCACTTTAACAAACATGACTTTTTATTGGGTAATCGCGCCTGTCTTGCCGATTTTGCCTTGGTAGGACCTTTCAAAGCACATTTTTTACTCGACCCAGAGCCAAAAGCTTGGCTGGGTGATAACTTGGCTGTATTTAAAGGCTATGTCGATCGCGTTTGGCAGGAAGCTAAAGACGACGCCCAATGGTTAGCCGAGGATAAGCTCCCAGATACAATTTACCCATTATTTGACTATGCCCAGCGCACCTACCAACAGTTTGCTGCTAGCAGTATTGGCGCTGCGCAACGCGGTGAAAAGTTCTTTGATTTAGATGTTGGCTATGGTCCCTTTACGGCTAGATCAATGAAGCGCCTGGATAAGGCAAGACTTCATGTGCGCGAGGAACTGCTGCGTTGTAATGCTGAAGAATCGTCTATCCACAGTACAGGGATTCTGGACTATTATCTAACAGGCTGATCAAACCTGTTGGTTATCAATTCCCTACCTGTAAAATATAATTAGCTACAGCTAGCTGTGTTTCGGCATTCAGATAATTTTGTGCCGGCATCTCAGGGTAGTCTGCACGCATAGCGGTTGGTGCATTAATATAGTTAACTAGGGCCTCAGGGCGGTTAGCATATAACGCCTGAATCTCCGTAACCGATGGGCCAATTAACCGGCCAGCATAGGCATGACAACCAGTACAAACACCAAGGTAGGCAATCTCCCCGCGCTCAGTGGGGTCGATAACCCTGGGTTCCGCACCTCCAGCCAAGAGATAGGTGTCGATATTGTCGGTATTGGTAAAGTCGCAATCTTTAAAGTCACCAATGCCGACAGTTTTGTAGCGATGACGATTGATAATACAGCTGTCTTCGGTGGGGCCCATTTGGAAGATGTCGATATCTCCCGTATGTAGCTCGGTTAAGGCAAAGGCTTTGACTTCATCAATAGTGTCATAGCCGTTGTTGAGCATCACGTTATCGAGAATCATCACTCTATCAGGATTGGGATCAGACTCAGGGTCAAGAGTTAGATTAGCTGCATTGCCATGGTCGGTAATTAAAATGCCAGCGGTTTTGTGGTTACTGATAATATTGCCTTCGACCACGACGTCATCTGCGGCCATAATTAGGATACCCGTGCCAGCGGGAATACCCGAAACAGTCGAACCTGGTGCACCAAAGTTCGGGGTGTTGTTATCAAGAATAAAGTTGTTACGTATAATCACATCATAAGTGTCTTTGATGGGGAGGCCCGGGGTAATAAAGGCCAAAATGCCACCGGTGTTATTATGGGCGTTGTTGTGTTCAACAATAGCATGGCGGCTGTTTTCTATTTCAATGCCAGCCACACTATCAAAAACCTCGTTGTAGGCCACATGAATGTTATCGCTCATGCCCACATAGATTGCCGCGTCGGCAATGCCAGACACTATGTTGTGTTCAATTAAACCGTTTTTACCTAGCTGGGGGAAAATGCCGTAAATGCCTGTGTCGATAATAAGATTATTGCGAATCTCAAAATTATTCCCAGCCTGGCTCATAATACCATTGCCCTTGTAGTCAATAATTTTGAAGTTTTCAATAACAATGTTGTTGCCTGAATAGAGAATAGCGTCATTAAGTTTTTTCAAACCATCAAGGGTTGCACGCTCTCCTTCCACGATAACGCCAAGTAAATGTATGTCGTCTTTGTCTATATAAACTGTCTCTGAATAAGTACCTGGCATGACCTGAATAGTATCCCCTGGCTGTGCTAACTCAACCGCAGCCTGAATAGAGTCGCCGGGGTTAATTACATGAGTTGTGCCCTCAGTGGTCCGCATCTTAACTGCACCGGTCGACGCAGTATTTGCCTGTGGGTCTGCTACATAACCACCGCTGTAGCTTTTACCCCCCTGACTACTGGTAATCGTTAGTGGCTCATTACTGCTACCGAGATACCAGCCGATGGCAAAGGTGATGACGGCGAGGCTAATAGCCAAGATATTAAGTTTTTTCATGCGTATTCTCCATGTGCTTAAACGGTAGGCCAGACGGTAACTGCTTGGGCGTGGCAGGAATCAGGCTTTCATCGCTGAGTGTTTTCATAAAGTCTACCAGTTGATCAATTTCATTACTGGTTAAATTGGGCTCTGATATGTGCCAGTGTAACAATAAGTCTTCATCTTCGGGTACCGCATGACCGCGGCCACCGGTGTAAAACTCCGCCGCCTCACGTAGGGTTTCAAAACGGCCCGAGTGCATATAAGGCGCTGTTTGCGCTATGTTGCGCAGAGTCGGCACCTTGAAACCACCGCGTAACACCTTGGAGTTAAATGTTTCCTGTGCGCCAATATCTCGTGGTAGCCCTGCAGGTTCGGGGGTGCCAATAACGGCTACCTGTTGGTTGGTGAACAACGGCGGTGTATGGCACTGGGAGCAACGGGCCACAAAAGACCTAAACACATTTAAGCCAGCAATCTCGTCGTCATTTAAAGCGTCATGGTAGCCATGGGCATACCGGTCATAGCGACTATTCAGGGAGACAAGAGAGCTTTGAAAGGCGGTTAATACCGTGATTATATTGGCAACTGAAATAGCTGCAGCTTGCTTGGGAAAGGCCTGTTTAAAAAGTCGCTTATACGCGCTGACACTGTTCATGCTAGACATCAACTGTTCTGGCGTGTTTCCCATTTCATGGGCGCTAAACAGCGGACCAAGGGCCTGTTCTTCAAAGTTACTAGCTCGTGCATCCCAGAAGAAAGACGATAAAAACGTGCTGTTCCATAAGGTGGGTGCTGAGCGCTTTTGGACATGACCTTTAATACCCACACTACGACCCATGGCATCGCTAAACCCCTGATTAGGATTATGGCAGGTCGCACAAGAAAGACTGTTGTCGGCAGATAAGATAGGGTCAAAAAACAACAAGCGGCCCAAATCAATTTGCTGAGGGCTAAAGCCATCCCGAGCTTCGGGCAATGCAGTTTTCAGCCCACCAATACCGCTATCTTGAAGAGAGTCATAAAGCTGATACATGTGGCGAAGCGAACAACGATTGTCATCACTCAGGCTAAAACTGGGTGGGCAGGTGTCAGTTAACTCAATAGCGCCGAGTTCCGTGGCAGAGGCGACAGGCACGGAAAAAATACAGCAAAGAAACAGCACTCGGGCGATTAGCCAAGCACCATATTGGACTTTCTCTAGGAACATTTTACCCATTGTTAGACCTGAGTCTTTATTGTTATTACGCTTGTTTCTATTGGCGGACAAGTCGTGTGTTAGTCAGCCACTATATTGCCATAGGTCAGTGCATAAAGCTTTAGTGGTTGTTGGGTAAATATAGGATGATGTAGCTACTCAAAAGCTTCTAGATTATCCGGTTTGAAATACAAACTTATATAGGCTTTATGAATTATCTTTGGCCTCAAACATCTGAGGCTAAAGGCAACAATGGAGCTTATATAAACCCTAGATCCCTAAAAGTTTATAGCGTGGATATTAAATCAATCAAAGTTAGCCCCAGACTTTACTTGCTTATCATTAATTTGACGTCTATCTTCCACCGTCAGTTTGATTACTTTATTCAGTAGCGGAGTTACTACTATGTTTTTATCTACAAAATGGCTTTATTTGTTCTTGGTGGTTTTAAGTTTTGTGATGCCGTCGGCACCGATTTTAGCGAGTGAACATGAAGAAGCCGCCGATGAAGAAGTACCGAAAGTATTAGAAGAAATGGTAGCTGAATTTGAGATGAGCGCTGGCCTTTTCACCTTATATCGTGATCCTGATAACGGCTCGGTCTTTTTTGAAATTTCCGATGATCAGTTTAATAAGGAATACATCTACTCCGCATACTCTGAAAATGGTGTTGCTCAAGCAGGTCTATTTCGCGGTAATTATCGCGATCAGGCGGTGTTTAAACTGCATAAGTACTATGACAGAATCGAGTTCATAGAAGAAAACACTCATTTTTATTTCGACCCTGATAGCGCCTTATCGCGCGCCAGTGAGGCAAATATTAGCAATGCGCTGCTGGCCAGTGTCAAGATTGATGCGACTAGTGAAGACGGTCAGCGTTATCTAATTAATATGGATACGGTGCTGTTGAAGGAAGCATTGCATCAGGTTAATTTTCTAGCGGATCCTGATGAACCAGCTCACAAACAGTTTTCGCTAGGCAGATTATCCGAAGAAAAAACACGCTACGATGATCTAAAAGTCTACCCTGAAAATATCGACATTAGGGTGATCTACGCTTACGAAAATGATGAGCCTTACGTGTCAGGTGGCGATGAAATCACTGATCCCCGTTCGATATTGGTCAAACTCCAGCATACATTTCTGGAGATGCCAGAAAACAGTTATCGACCTCGATTTGATGATGCTCGTGTAGGTTATTTTAGAGATCAAATAACTGATCTTACTAGCCACTCAATCACGCCTTATCGCGATTTGGTTAATCGTTGGCATCTGGAGAAGAAAGACCCTTCCCTGGCAATTTCAGAGCCTATTGAACCAATTGTCTGGTGGCTTGAAAATACCACCCCGGACGCTTATCGCGAATCTGTCAGACAAGGCGTACTTGCCTGGAATGAAGCTTTTGAAAAAGCTGGGTTTAAGAATGCCATTGTTGTAAAAGATCAACCTATCGATGCGACTTGGAATGCGGGTGACGTGCGTTATAACGTTATTCGCTGGACATCATCTCCGAATCCACCCTTTGGTGGCTATGGACCGTCTTTTACCAACCCAAGAACAGGACAAATTTTAGGTGCAGATATTATGCTCGAAGACATCTACGTTAGTAATCGGGTGAGGTCTGAAAGCATCTTTAGGTCAAACGAGTCGTCGATCACATCAGTAAATCAACGCGGCTTATCGGCTAGGCACTGTCTTGCAAGCTTTAATATTGCCCATGGAAACGCATTAGCCCGTGTAAGTGCTGCACTCGCAAGTGATAAAGCTGTTATGGGGCGAATGGTTCACGAATCTCTTTACGAGCTTACTCTGCACGAAGTTGGTCATACCCTCGGTCTAAATCACAATATGCGTGGCTCTCAGTTGGTCGGTAACGATAAGATTCATGATGCCAAACAAACTAAGGGAATTATCAGCGCATCCGTTATGGATTACAGTGCGGTTAACCTAGCGCCTCCTGGCCGTGAACAGGGTGATTTCTATACAACTCGGCCTGGTCCCTATGACGTATGGGCTATTCAATTTGGCTATGATCCAGATCTTGAGGGAGACAGACGGAAATCTCATCTGGCTCGGTCAGCAGAACCACAGCTAGCATTTGGTAACGACGCCGACGATATGCGTTCAGTGGGCCGAGCCATTGACCCTCTGATTAACATTAACGATATGTCATCTGATGCCATCGGTTATGCATCAGGCCGCTTTGCTCTTTTAAACCAATCTCTGGCAACATTACGAGAAAAAATGACTCGTCCGGATCAAAGCTGGGCTGAATTACGCAATGCTTACAAGGTCATTGCAAGCGAGCACCAACGGCAAGCGAGAGTTGTTTCTCGCTATATCGGCGGTATTTACATCGATCGAACTCTCCCCACCGCCAATACTGAGACGCCTGTGCCCTATACTCCGGTACCTGAAACACGACAAAGCGAAGCGATGGACGTACTCCATGAATCGGTCTTTGGCGTCAACGCCTTTCAGCTGCCCGACGAATTGGTCAGTCATTTGGCGATGCAGCGTCGTGGTTTTGACCATTGGGGTGAAACAGAGGACCCAAAGATACATGCTCGTGCATTACAGACACAGCAAGATGTGTTGAATCATTTACTGCATCCCGTGGTCATGGCGCGCATCACAGATACCGGGCTATACGGGAATACTTATTCACTTGAATCTGTATTATCAGATCTAACTCAGGCTATTTTTGAAGATGACTTACGAGAGGATACTAATTCGTTTCGTCAGAATTTACAGATTGAATATGTTGATAGATTACTCAGTATTGTTGCAGTAGGTGAAGAAAATCCTTACGACTATCGCTCACGCTCAGCGGCTTTGATAGAAATCGAGCGTATTGAAACCTGGATGAACCGTTACAGTGGAAGTGGCAATCCTGCGACAAAGGCTTCACGTAACTACGTCAATCATCTTATTCGGCGAGGTTTAGAGCGCACCTAATCGCGTGCTAAACCCCTCGAGCAACTGATACTTCTTGAAATGGATTTTGTGAAAATAGGCTTGCATCGATGACCAATGAACTTTTATATTACAGAGCTTGGCAGGCCTTAGAGGCATCCAAATTTTTTCTCCGGCTTCAACTACACTGCACGATCTGTTTTGCTACCAGAGTATCGATTCGTGCATCATCCCAACCTAGCTCATTTAATATATCTCGGCTCTGCTCGCCAAGAGTTGGGCTGGGTAGGGCTTGTGAGGTAGCCGCACCGGCAAACTGCACTGGCGGGGTCGGAAGCGTTAGTCGGCCTAGAGTTTCAGTCACATAGGTTTCTAAGGCGCCGATCGCTTGTATTTGTGGATTTTCCATTAAAGTATCACGATGTTCACAGCGCGCACAGGGTATATCGGCGGCTTTTAGTATTTTAAGAGCTTTGGTCACACCGACGTCTTGTCGTGGTGCCTTAATTATCTGGTTAACCTTGTCCATGTTGCTTAACCGACTGCCCATAGTGGCAAAGATAGGGCCATCAAGTAGTTCTGGGTAACCGACCAAGTCAAGCACCACTTTCCACTCCGGGTCACGCAGAGGTGCAAGGGCAATGGAGCCGTCGTGCAAATTTAAGGTTTGGTAGTAGTCTGACATGGGTGACATGGGCACTACGTCATCGTCATGCAGAGTTTTGTGCATCATACCATCGGGCCACATAAAGGCTAAACAGGCGTGCAGCATAGATATGTCGATGTGCTGCCCTTCTTGGGTGGTCGCTCTTGCTACCAGTGCTGCGGTCGCTGCTTGGCACACGGTGTAGGCTGTAATTTTGTCGCATAACAAGGTGCGAATATAACTGAATTCGTCGCCGGCACCCTGTAGGTCGGTAAATCCGGTCATGCCTTGAATTACATGGTCATAGGCCGGCTCTCCTGCCTTGGGGCCGGTGGTACCAAAGCCCGTTACGGCAACATAGATTAGACGCGGGTTAATAGCGCGCAGTACTTCACTACCTAAGCCCAAGCGTTCCATCACGCTGGGCCGATAATTGTGCATCACAATATCAACATCCAAGGCAATAGCTTTTACTGCTGCAACACCTTCTGCGGACTTTAAATCGATGGCCAGTGAGCGCTTACCCCGGTTGCAGCTATGAAATAGAGCAGATATACCATTTTTTTGATGACCCAGATGACGCATGGTATCACCCATACCTGGGGGCTCGACTTTGATGACGCTGGCTCCTTGGGCTGCCATAGTCATGCTAGCCATGGCACAAGTTACCATAGAAGATAACTCGAGAATTTTAAGGCCCGCAAGGGGCTGTCGCGCACTTGGTTTCGCTTGGTTTTTAATACCCTAAACCTCCTGCCCTTTATATCGGGCTATCTAATCTAGTTTTAACTTCTTTTATCATAAACGCCCACTAACTGCCGGCTTAGTGCCAGTAATTGGCCGTTGGGGTGACATATGGTTGCCTCGGTGTGAGCATAACCCATATCTGCTTGGACCGTTTTACATTCATAGTGAAGATAATCTTGTATTTTTAAAGCATCACGGGGTTGGATAAACTCTAGGTTCCATGTAATGGTACTGGCGGGTGCATGAGAGGTTAGCATAGGTAACACAGCCGGGGGCCATGCGTCGATAAGTACGAGCATTGCGCTGTCATTTAAAACCTCAGTGGGTTCTTTGAATCGCATCCAGCCACCTATTACGCCTTCACTGGCGCTGCTAAATGGTGGGCTGCCATTGGTAAATCGCATATCAAAATATTGAGCAAATTGCGGCGTTAGCTTAGGGTTTCGTGGAAACTTGGTAGCATCAGCGACACTTTTAGCGGGGCTTTTCGGCGCGGGTATTATCTGAATAGAGGATTGCCGTTTTGCGCCAAAGCAGGCGACGACTTGGGTTTTTACTTGATCATCTTGTAACAATTGCCCTTCAACTTGTATGACAGATTTGCCTTTCGAAAGCACCCTATGAGTAAACTGACAGGGCTGCTCTAAAATAACCGCTCCGCAAAAGTGAATGTTAATGGTTCGCAGATCAGCATCTGTTAGGCCGGTCTGTTGTTCGATATGGGTTAATACTAGAGCTGAGGTCAGTCCGCCAAAGGCATTACGTCCTTGCCCCCAGCTACTATCAATAGAGAGAGGTAAATCTTGTTTTACTAGATCTTGATAATACTCAAAGTTCATTGTCAGTCCTGTTTTATGAGGAAAATCAGCAGCGGCGAAGGATAACAATAAAACAGTTAAAACCTATACTTTTTATCACGTTTTTTCATGCACTCTTGACTAAATAATGATCGTATAATGATAGTCCCAAAACTTACTTTCTAAGGCCTTTCCATGACTACACTATTTTCTCAGCCGCTAAGCTTGCCTTGTGGTGCTGTGCTGCCAAATCGTTTAGCTAAGGCTGCGATGACTGAGGGTTTGGCTACCGCTGAAGGAATGCCGACAGAAGAACTTGAGCGTCTTTATGGGTTATGGAGTGACGGTGGCGCTGGTATGTTGCTGTCGGGAAATATTATTGTCGACAACGATCATCTCGAGCGCCCAGGTAACGTGGTCATTGATAGACCGCCTAGCCCACAAATGCATAATGCGCTAGCCCTTTGGGCAGCGGCCGGAACCCGTAATGGAAATCATTTTTGGGCGCAGATAAGTCATGCGGGGCGACAGACACAAAAAATAATTAACCCAAACCCTAAGGCGCCGTCGCCGGTCAAATTGGGTCTGCCTGGAGGTCAGTTTGGTCAGCCGGTGGCGCTTACGGTACTCGAAATAGAAGATATTGTACGCCGCTTTGGTGTTTGTGCTGCAGCTGTTAAAGAGGCTGGGTTTACAGGAGTACAGATTCATGCCGCTCATGGTTATTTGTTGTCACAGTTTCTTAGTCCACGCAGTAATCAGCGCAGCGACGAGTATGGCGGTGACCTTGCTAATCGCGCGCGGGCCTTATTGGCAGTGGTGGCTTCAGTTAGAACGGCTGTGGGGGCACACTTTCCAGTGGCTGTTAAACTCAATAGCGCCGATTTTCAAAAGGGCGGGTTTGCCTTTGAAGAGAGCCTTAAAGTCGCGCAGTGGTTGCAAGAAGCAAGTATTGATCTCATCGAAATTTCTGGCGGTACTTACGAACAGCCCAAATTACTGGGTATGACTGGTATGGAAGAGGAAGAGCAACAAAACGTGGCACAATCGACAATGATGCGCGAGGCTTACTTTATGGATTTTGCCATTGCTATGCGTAAAAAGGTGAGCGTACCATTGATGGTCACTGGCGGCTTTAGGCAGTGTGCGGCAATGGAACAGGCTCTTGACAGCGGTGGTGCTGACATCATTGGTCTGGGACGTCCTATGTGCGTTATGACTGACGCGCCTAATCAACTTATGGCAGGTTTAGGTGAATTACCGCGCTATGAGGATTCGCTATCATTATTTCCGGGGTGGTTAGCATGGCTAGGGAATCTAAAAGTACTCAAGGCTTTGGCTGGCTTTGCAGTGCAGTACTGGTTCTATGGTCAGATCGATTCTATCGGCCGCACCGGACTGGCAGACCCTCAATTAACAGTATTTGCAGCAACGAAAAAGACTATGGCTATGCAGAAAGAACTGACTCGTTAGACATCATTGATTTTGGTATTAGATTTTGGATCGACTAGTGGACATGGATGGCACCGCTATGACTAAAGGGTCGTTAATTGCGTGTATTTGGCTGTAGATTTGTGAGCTTAGTCCTAATATTGTATATGGCGCATGTGATGATCCGAAATAACACTAATTTGCCAAGCTAAACTGATAAAGGAATACCGATGAACAAAGCTAGTTTCTCTTTGATACTATTTTTTTGCGCATCATTGGCTAATGCTGATTTTTCGCACATTTATATAGACCAATATCCCTTAAAAACGGTAGCAGTCAATAACATTGAGATCGCTTATCGCGAGATTGGGCAAAAAGAAAACCCCAAGGTACTCATGATTATGGGTCTGGGAGCCTCTAATCTGGTTCATGGTGATAATTTGGTGAGAGGCATTGAGCAAGCGGGTTACCACGTTTTAATATTTGATAATCGTGATACGGGCGGTTCAACGCGCTTTGATGATTGGGGGCAACCTACCATATGGCTGCAATTGCTAAAAAACAGACTGGGTTTAAGGGTTAATACACCCTATACACTGGATGATATGGCAGCAGACACCGTGGGTCTTATGGATGCTGTTGATTATAAAGATGCGCACGTCGTTGGGTTTTCCATGGGGGGAATGATCGCGCAAAAGGTGGCAGCGCAGTACCCTGAAAGAGTGCGTAGTTTAACATCTGTAATGTCAACGACTGGTGCCAACCATCTCCCTAAACCAACCAAGGAGGCTCGAAAGGCATTGGCGAGCTTGGCATCTGGTGCAGCGGCAGATGAGCGCGCCAAAGCGTTGAGTGAGCGTGGCTTTTATCTGGATTCAATGCCTCGGCAGTATATGGCGATATTAGATGCAGGGGATCGCACCGCGGAAACGTCAACCATTAAAGTCCGTACATTGGTAATACACGGTGCAGAAGATGGCCTGATACCGCCTGCACATGGACAGCATACGGCGGAGGTTATCAAAGGCTCGGAGTTAGTAATTTTTCCAGTGATGGGCCACAATATTCCAGATGAGGTTTTACCCAAACTCCTGACGCGTATTACTGCGCACATAATGTCGGCAGATCTTGTCGGAAGCTAGCGTGAGACTCAGTATTAACTAGAAGATTAAGGGCAATTATGTATTACGGGGAGCGACTTAATAGTATTAGCCACCTAGTGGGGGCTGCATTGTCCTTGATCGCACTAGGTTCACTGTTGACGGTTAGTGTTCAGACTGCAGATCCTTGGATCATTTCCAGCTTTACTATTTTTGGTGTGTCGCTGGTCTTACTCTATACCATCTCGACCCTGTACCACAGTTTCCGACCTGATGGGTTAAAACGCCTATTTCAGTTATTGGATCATATTGCTATCTATTTTCTGATAGCAGGAACCTACACTCCGTTTATGCTTGTTAGCATGAGGGATGGTAGTGGTTGGTGGATCATGATTGTGATTTGGACGCTCGCGCTGATTGGTATTTTGAGCGAGATATTTTTATCAGGTCGTCGGGTCAAGGTTGCCCAATTAATCATCTACTTAGCCATGGGTTGGGCCTGCGCACTAGACTTTTCTGGATTAAAAGACGCGATGAATGTAGTTGGTTTTAATTGGTTGGTGGCCGGAGGTGTCGCCTACACTGCGGGCGTTATATTTTATGTAGTAGATAAAACCTGGCATTTGAAACATGCGCATGGTGTTTGGCACTTCGCTGTATTGGCTGGTTCAACCGCCCATTTCATTGCAATTATTGGATATGTTCGTTAAATATCTTAGGTCGCGGCAGGTATCTCCTCTTCTGCGTGCAAAATAGTACCAACAGGTGCTGCTGCTGCCTGTAGCGTACTCTGTACCTTGTATTCAGCAGGTAGAGCCGGAATAGTCAGAACACGCCAAATACTCATTACTCCCATACCCAGCAAACTCACCGCGATCAGTATAAAAAAGCTTTTTAATCCAAAAATTTGTAACCAAAATACCGCAGTGATAGGACCAGTGATAGATGTCAGGCCACTGATCAGAATAATAGTACCACTGGCAGGGACGATCTCTGCCGGACGCAAGTGGTCATTAGTGAAAGCCACCACAATCGAATATAGCGAAAGAGAGCAGCCGCCAAATAAGAATACAAGCCCATAGAGCCATGGGGATGCACTATCCATAAAACTAAGAATAACGGCAAGAAAAACAGCAGCTAAGCTCGAAAAGCCGATTACCCAGCGCCGATCAATGCTATCTGACAGCTTCCCTAGCGGCCATTGTAGGATCATTCCGCCGGCCATCATGGCACCCATAAAATTGGCGACTTGGTAAACGCTGAATCCCAGCTTTGTTGCATAGACTGCGCCCATACTAAACAGAATGCTTGATACCCATTGCGACATTACGATGGCAATCACACCAACCCTTGTGCGAAACCACAGGTGGCTAATGGTCACTCGCTCTGTTTCTTCAATAGGCGGTGTTTGTACGATTGACAACAAAATCGGAACCGCAGCAACACTGACCATCACAGAGATTAGAATAAATAAGGTAAATTCAGTGGGGTCCGCCACATTAAGCATAAATTGACCGGCACAAATCCCAGCGAGCAAAATAGTTGTATACACGGATAAGATCTGGCCACGATTAGCGTTATTGGATGACTGATTGAGCCAGCTTTCTGAGACCACATAGATGGTTGAAAATGCAAAACCGGTTAGTAATCTCATCAGTGCCCAAGCCCAGGGATTAACAAATAGCGCATGTACCAAAATAGTGACTGATGCCACTGCAGACAGTGCGGCAAAAATACGTATATGACCGACGCGTTGAATCATCTTTGGGGTTAGTAGTGATCCCGCCAAAAATCCGGCAAAGTAGCATGACATTAAGAGTCCAATCAGTAGGTCGTCAAAACCCTCTAAAGCTGCGCGCACGCCTAACAAACTGCCTTGTACGCCAACAGCGAGACCGATAAGAGAGAGGCCAGCAAAGAGAGGCCAAATGGCGACAACGGTACGAACGGGCATGACAAAAACAGCTCTAATAATTTGGCGCCAATGTACTCTTAAAAACGAGTATTTCAAAGCATTATTTGTGTCTTATAGACAAAAATAAGATGATTATTTTACCGCCTATTTCGACTCAGTTTTAGGGCTTAATTGTTTGTGTGATTAGCCTTAGATATTAGGCGTAGTTTTGATTATTGTTGCGATTACTTTGCATTGCCCAAAAGCATATCCACAAGCATGTCAGCATGGGTTTCGATGACATCTTCATTGTGAGGATTGAATCCACATAGACGGTGCTTGGAAGGTCGCTATGAGTGTTTCAAAAGGACCTTTTGAGTTGTTTCAAGAGCAGGGTCATGATGTCTTTTTACAACAGTTAGACACTCATCTACAAGAAGGCTGGTTTAGCAATGAGTTAGCCCTACCCATTAAAGCCTATTTAACGAGGAAAGCGCCCTGATTAGGGAAAATCCCCTACCTTACTTCTCAGTCATTCCTTGTTCCGGTTCATGGTAATCGGTATCCTGCGCCTATTATTATCCAACTTGGATTTACTATGGCCGCGGTGGTTGTGTCCTTAATAGAACAGCAGGTTCGAGCTTGGCTCGAAAACTTTGTTGTGGGCCTCAACTTATGCCCATTCGCGGCACCCGTCGTATCGTCGGATGGGCTAAGAATAAAAATATGCGAGTCAACTGAGTTAGAGCAGATCATGCATACCTTTCTGGCTGAGTTGGATCTTATTCAGAGTACCTCGGAGTTGAATATTGCGACTACTTTGTTAGTTATCCCTAATGCATTAAATGACTTTGAAGAATATCTTGATGTTGTTGATCTTGCTGACACACTTTTAACGGATGCGGGTCTAGAGGGGATTATTCAGTTAGCCAGTTTTCATCCCAACTACCAATTTGCTGAAGAACCAGCCGAGTCGGCAAGCCATTTCAGTAACCGCTCTCCCTATCCGCTAATACACTTTTTACGCGAAGATATGATGGCTCGCGCCTTAGGTAGCTTTCCTAATCCAGAGACAATTCCGACAAAAAATATCAATATTTTAGAATCTATCGGTCGAGAGGATATTGAGCGACGTTGGGCCCAGCTAACAGGACCTAATCCAGAATGAAAGATTACGATGTCATCATTATTGGTGGCGGTGCTGCTGGATTATTCTGCGCTTTTACGGCAGGCCAGCGCGGCCAATCAGTATTGGTACTTGATAGTAGTAATAAAGTGGGTAAAAAAATACTTATGTCAGGTGGTGGGCGTTGTAATTTCACCAACTTGGATATTACCCCTGAAAACTATCTTTCAAACAACCCTCATTTTTGTATTTCAGCCCTTAAGCGCTACAACCAGTGGCAATTTATCGATCTTGTTGAGCAGCACCAAATTACTTACCATGAGAAAAGCCATGGTGAATTATTTTGTGATAATTCATCTAAAGATATTTTAAAAATGTTGTTTGATGAGTGCACGGCCGCCGGAGTGGTTATTGAGACCAAGTCGATCATTAGCCAAATTAAAGTTCAAGATGAGGGTGGCTTTACCTTATCGCTAAAAGAAAAGAGTTTTCATTGTCGGTCTTTAGTCGTCGCCTCTGGTGGCCTATCGATTCCAACCTTGGGCGCCTCGGGTTTTGGCTATGAAATTGCGGAACAATTCGGCCTTAATTTACTGCCACGCACTGCCGGCTTGGTGCCCTTTACCTTTAGCGATTGGGTAAAAGATCTGAGCGAATCAAACTCGGGATTGTCCCTGGACGTAGAAATGTCGGTCAATGGCATGAGCTTTCGAGGGAATTTATTATTTACTCATCGCGGCATCAGTGGCCCAGCAGCCTTGCAGCTGTCCAGTTATTGGAAGCCAGGCGAATTTATTAGTGTGAATTTATTACCTGGTCAGGATGCTCAGACACTATTACTTGGATTAAAACAGTCTAACCCAAAGAGTCTGTTAAGAAGTCTGCTGGCACCTATACTTTCAAAAGGGCTTGTTCATTCATTGGAAACTATTTATTGGGGTACGTATGCTGACACTGCGATTGCTGAAATTCCCCACGGGGTTTTGCAGTATATTGCAGATACGCTGAACAACTGGCAATTAAGACCCTCAGGTACCGAAGGTTATCGAACCGCCGAGGTAACCCTGTGTGGCGTTGACACCGACCATATTTCATCAAAGACCATGGAGTGCAAGAGTCAACCTGGCTTGTACTTTATAGGAGAGGTACTGGATGTAACGGGCCATTTGGGCGGGTATAACTTTCAGTGGGCCTGGGCTTCTGGTTATGCAGCAGGAACCTACGTATAGCGCTATTTGCGGTTTGACTTAGCTTTTCTGCGCCGGGCTGCCGCTTTATCTAAACGCAGTTTCTCGCGTTCGGCTTTTTCTGCCTTAATAATCTGCACTTGCTGCATTTCTAAGTCAATAACCTCGGGTGTTTCGAAGGTAATTTTACCTAGTATTCCAGCACGTAACTCGTTAATGAAAATAGTTGAGACACGCTCTAGATCAACTCGCCCACCAGCACGGAGACAGCCGCGTTGGGCACCAATGATTTCTAAGAGCTGAAGAGGTGATTCGGGTAGTTGGTCAAATTTAAATCGTTCCCGCAGTCTATTGGGATATGCAGCGAGTAGATATTCTGCAGCGAAAAAAGCGACATCATCATATTCCATAGCGGTATCTTTTATCGCCCCAGTTGTGGCTAGACGGTAGCTACCTTGAGGATTTTCTATTTTCGGCCAAAGGATTCCTGGCGTGTCCAATAGCATAATGCCATTACGCAGGTTTATCCGCTGTTGACCTTTGGTAACCGCTGGTTCGTCACCGGTTTTGGCAATGTGCTTACCCGCCAAGCAGTTGATCAGCGAAGATTTCCCCACATTGGGAATACCAGTCACCATCACTAGTGTATTGCGGCCTTCTTTTTGTGGGGACAATTTATTAATGAGAGCAATAATCTGTTTGCTGGGATCACTATTTTGCAGATCTAGTGCCATGGTCTTGGTATTGTCTTGCAATTCAAAGTGATCCTGCCATTGGCGAGTAGCCTCAGATTCTGCAAGATCGGTTTTGTTGAGTAATTTAATGCAAGGCTTTTCCGTACAAAGTTCCTGTATGAAGGGGTTCGAACTACTAAAAGGAATGCGTGCGTCGAGAACTTCAACCACGAGGTTTACCAGAGGTAAACTCTCGATCATTTCTTTGCTGGCCTTGTGCATGTGGCCGGGGTACCAATGGATAGACATGATTAACTCTTTTGGTGGACGGCGAATTCTTTTGGAAGACCAGTATTTTCGGGGTGTCACTCTTTAAAAGCAAGCGTTACCCGCCACTAAGAGTTAGATTAAATGATTTATGCGCTGTAAAAATAGAACCTGGCTCTATTCTCCAGGCCTGTAGCGTCGCTCTATTTTTGGCTCACGTAGGATCGAATCAAATAGGGGATCATGAAGAATCTCATTGGCATAATCTTCCGCTTGATCGGCATAGTGAGGAGAGCTTTCATCTAGTGTTGCCGAACCAAATTGATGTACACCACGTACCTTTAATTCTCCCTGAGAATCCCAAGAGACTTGATAGTAAAGACCATCGCCAGCGACATTTGTCAGATATGGC
>JAPKEJ010000019.1 GCA_028822155.1 Porticoccaceae bacterium | reverse complement strand
AAGTTGGGTGTCATGTTGTCCCAGTTTAAGGTTCTAGTACCAATCATCTCGGCTTCAAAAACTAACCCTCCCACACTAAAGGTGATGCGATCACCTAGCTCTAGCCCAAGTTCACCGGCTAGCTCATCTTCTAAAGACACTGGGGCTATGCGTTGACCTTGCGCATTGGTCTTGGCACTAAATTCGGAGAGCATATCAGTATCCCACCATTGCCCCTGAGCAACTTTATTGCCCTCAGGTAGTTCAGTGGTCCAGCTCAGATTGAGTTCACGTCGGAAGGATTCATGATTATCTTTTTGAGCTTCGCTAATCAACTCATCATTTATCGCGGTCATTCTTCCTCGAACCATGGCGTACCAGCCCGCTGTCTCCAGTTGGTTGTCATCAACTAACTGCCTAACATCGTCTAATTCATAGGGGGCTACATTGACTAAAAAGTGGTTGGGCGCATCCTCAGCTAGCTGAAACTGCCACTGGTCAATGAGTGAGGTACGCACAACTACCATAATCATTAGCAACGCAATGGCACCAGAAAAACCAACCATCTGAATGAGACTCTGTGATCGCCTTCGCCATAAATTCGTCAAGGCTAAACGCCATACACTGCCCATGCGTTGTCCATAGTTCATTGCTACTCGCAGCAGCGACAAACCAGCGATCACCGAGGCAAGCGCAGTAGCTCCAAAACCGATAAGAATAGCCAAGGTCAGATAAATATTATTGCTATACCAAAACAGTAACCCAGCAATTGCTAATACACCAAGTATTACGCGGACCGCAGAACTTAGCGGCTTCAAGATAATATCCTGACGCAGCACTGCCAGCGGTGACTGCGACGGAAGGTGCCATAGTGCCGGTAGTGTAAACCCTACCAGACACAACAATCCCGTTGCTGCACCAGTTATCCAAGGACGAAATCCTGCCGTGGGTAATTCAATGGGCAGCCATTCGCTGACGATAGCCAGCAATAGATGATGGAACAGAAACCCCATAGCGAGTCCTAACAAAGACCCAAAGAGTCCCATCCACAAACTCTGCTGAAAATACAAACGACGAACTCTAGATGCTGGAACGCCCCAACTTTTTAAAAGTGCTACGGTCTTTGTTTGACCACTGGCAAAATGATGACTGGCTAGCGCCAAGGCAATACTTGCAAGGACAACACCAATACTGCCCGCTAGCAGAAGAAACCGACGGCCTTTGTCCATCGTGTCCGCAATGCTCGCCTGCGCCTGATCAGGTGTAATCAGTCGATCATGAACGTCTAATTGGGGCTCTAGCCAAGCCCTATAGTCTGCAAAGGTTCGCTGATCATTAGCGGCCATAAGGTAACGATAGGTCACTCGACTACCCGGCTGGATAATCCCACTGGCGGGTATGTCGGCATAATTCATTAGTACCCGCGCACCAAGAAAGGAATAAGAGCTACCATCAGGCTCTTCTACTAAAATTTGGCTGACCTTGAGCGATATATCGCCAAGCTCTATAACATCGCCTAGCTGGATACTAAGTAGCGGTAATAAACGCGCATCTACCCAGACTTCACCTTTGCTTGGGCCGTAATTCACAGACTCAATTAAACTGGGATCTCGGGTAAACGGTGTTGTCGACCGCTTGATCTCACCGCGCAACGGATAGTTGCTTTGTACGGCCTTGATTGACGCTAGATGAAGTTCATCACCAAAGAATACGATCGACGCAAACCCAATTGTTTTAGCGGTCGAGACATTTAGCCGAGCGGCTTCGTCAACCCATTCTATAGGCGCCTCTTTGCTACTTCGGACTAATAAGTCAGCGGCTAAGAAGCTACTGGACTCCTGTGTAAGCGCTTTTTCGATGCGCTCAGCCAGCAATGACACGGATGTTACCACAGCAACCGCTAGAATCAGCGACCACAGGATGAGCCCAAGTTCACCACCACGCCAGGTGCGAATTAGCATACGGAGAGATAGCATCAACTCGCCTGTTTCGCAGTTGCGGTGGCAGCGCTATCGACCTGACGACCTGCTTGTAATTGCATTGTACGATGACAACGCGCCGCCAAATTCATCTCATGGGTGACCAGAACCAGGGTGGTCCCCTCCTCTCGGTTAAGATCAAAAAGCAGGTCGTTGATAATTTCGCCCGTCGCTGTATCTAGATTACCCGTTGGCTCATCGGCAAATAATATGGTCGGTTTGCAGGCAAAAGCACGGGCTACTGCGACACGTTGCTGTTCTCCGCCAGACAACTGACGTGGGTAGTGGGTGGTGCGGTGATCTAAGCCTACTCGATCTAAATAGATTTTGGCAGTTGCTAAAGCATTGGCATCGCCATTAAGTTCCAACGGCAAAGCAACATTTTCTAATGCGGTTAGCCCCGGCAACAGATGAAATGACTGAAAGACAAAGCCGACATCTTTAGCCCGAACCTGAGCTCTGCCTTCTTCATCCATGGCTGTAATATCTTGACCGTTAAGTGCCACCGAACCAGAACTGGGTAAATCAAGACCCGCGAGAATACCTAACAGCGTGGACTTACCTGACCCAGATGGCCCAACAATAGCCAACGTTTCGCCATCTGTCAGTGAAAGATTGATGCCCTCTAAAATCTCCAGAGTACCCTCAGCTGTAACTACCTGCTTACCTACATTATTAACTTTAATCATTGATGGGTTCCATTGCCTGCAAAATCGCTTACACTTCCGCTACTTATTTTAATGAAAGTATAATCGGGAAGTTTTATGCTCACTATTTTCAAACGCCTATGTTGCCTGTTTCTTTTACTCGGCGCCAACACTTATGGATCAACCATACTGGTGCTTGGTGATAGCTTGAGCGCAGGATACGGTATAAATCCTGCGAAAGGCTGGGTCAATCTTCTTCAAAATGACTTGCACCCTGAGCACAAAATAGTCAACGGCAGCATAAGCGGTGATACCACTGGTGGCGGTTTAGAACGACTGCCATTGCTTTTAGAGAAATTTCAGCCTGACTTCGTCGTGCTCGAACTTGGTGGCAATGATGGTTTGCGCGGCCATCCTCTTAGCCTAATGAAAAAGAACTTAAGCTTGATGATCGCGCTGTGCCGTGAGAAAAAAGCTGTGCCCATATTATTTGGTATGCGTATCCCTCCGAATTATGGCCGCCGCTACACCGGAGCCTTTGCCGCAGTATATCCCGCCTTAGCGGAAGAACAGAACGTTCAGCTCATTCCTTTCGCGCTTGAAGAACTAGCCGTTACTGAGGGAATGATTCAGCAAGACGGCCTTCATCCAACGGAGCTCGCCCAGCCCATGATGAAAGCAGTCGTCCTAACGACACTCAGTGCTCTTCTCGAGAATCTCTAGAGATACCGGCTATTAATTAACTCCTCGGGGATGTTCGATAACATCACCTGAGACTTTAAGTAACACCTTTAGCTGCGAGACCAGCCCGCCACTTAAGATCAAGCCACAACCAATCAACTCGGGAGTAGTGAGGTACTCATCAAGTAGCCACCACCCTCCGATGGCAGCAAAAACCGCTTCGAAGCTAAGAATAAGGGCAGTGTGTGATGGTGGCGCAGTGCGCATGCTCACCACCTGTAAGGAAAATCCAATACCGGATGATAAAACACCCACAAACAATAATGACACAGCAGCGTCTTTCACTGCTTGCCAATCCCAGTTCTCGAAGATGAGCATTACGAACCCACTAAGTACAGTTGCGACAGCAAATTGCAGAAACATCAATCTAAATACTGATGTTTTATTGGCTACTTTCCCGGTGTAGATAACATGCACGGCCCACAATACCGAACTAATCAAGATCAACCCATCGCCAATCAAAAACTGGTCAGTTTGAATCTGTCCAAGAAAATACAAGCCAACTAACGAAAGCGCAACGCCAATCCATGTTGGCCAATCAGTCCGGCTACCTATAAATAGACCAATTAAGGGTACAAAAATAATATATACACCGGTTAAGAACCCTGCCCGAGCTACCGTTGTATATAAAAGACCCGACTGCTGCACTAACATGCCAACTGCCATGATAATACCCAACTGAACTGCCTTAATATCCATTGGATGCGAAACCCAAATTTTCTTCGGCTTCTCCATAAAGTACCAGATGGGTACTATAGCTATAGTGGCGATGACAAAACGACCAAAGACAAAAGTAAAAGGACCAATGTGCTCCATTCCGGTACTTTGAAACACAAAAGCAAAGCCCCAGATAAATGCAGTCGTCAACAGAAGTATATCTGCACGAAGATCGGATTTTAAACTCATAATTATTTTCTTGTAATAGTTACTAAATAGCTTCCATATATTGAATCAAGAACTGTAACTTTTCTTGACCTCGATACTCATTAATATCCAAACGATAAACGCATCTAACTCTTTGAGCCTGGTTGTTCGGCCATAAATCAGTATCTATATTGAAGTAAATTGCATCAATATTAATCTCCGGTGTCGCTTCATGAGCTAGCACTAACTTGAGGTGATTCTCCCCGACGATACGCTGCTGTTTTAGCTCGAAATTCCCATCAAAACACGGCTCTGAAAATTGCTGACCCCAAGGGCCTGCTTCTCGCAAAAGCTCGGCAGTGTGCATCGTTAATTGATTAGATTCAAGGCTCCCATCTGTGATTACTTTAGCGGCTAAATCATCGTCGTTAAGCGCTTTTTCAACATACGTCTGCAAGGCCTCAGTGAACTGTTCAAATTTGTTCTCCGGCAAACTCAACCCCGCTGCCATGGCATGACCTCCGAACTTGTCTATCAAACCAGGGTGTTGGGTAGCCACTGCGTCTAGAGCATCACGGATATGTAGCCCTGGGATCGATCTAGACGAACCTTTTAAGATACCTTCATCGCCGCGCGCAAAAGCCACCACTGGACGGTGATATTTTTCCTTCAACCGAGATGCCAACAACCCCACCACACCCTGATGCCAGTCTGGATGAAAAAGGCATAAAACTGCAGGGAGAACCTCATCTGAATCAAATGACAGTTTATCCATCTCAACCATAGCTTCTCGTTGCATACTTTGTTCAATTGATCGACGGTCTTTATTGAGTTGGTCCAACTCTTGAGCAGTTTGCATCGCCAGTTGATGGTCATCCGTCAGCAGGCATTGAATACCTAGTGAAATATCGTCTAGCCGCCCGGCGGCATTTAAGCGTGGACCAATAGCAAAGCCCAGATCTGCAGAGGCTAAACGTCGAGGATTCTTTCCTGCAATTCTCAATAGAGCCTGAATACCTGGACGGGATTGGCCTGCACGAATACGCAACAAACCTTGGTAAACCAATACTCTATTGACCTGATCTAGGGGCACAACATCAGCGACGGTTCCTAACGCCACCAAATCAAGCCATGCGGCCATATTGGGCTCAATGAGATTATTCTCTACAAACCAATTCTGCTTTCGAAGCTCAACACGCAAGGCACTTAACAGGTAAAAAGCCACACCAACACCAGCAAGATTTTTAGTTGGAAATTCACATAGGGGCTGATTGGGGTTAACAATAGCAACTGCATTGGGTAGCACTCTACCCGGTAAGTGATGATCAGTAATAATTACTTCTATGCCAAGGGTGAGAGCATGCGCAACGCCCTCAACACTGGATATACCATTGTCGACAGTAATTATTAATTGGGGCTTATTCTGTGCGGCTAGATCGACAATTTCTGGGGTTAAACCATAACCATAATCAAATCTATTCGGTACCAAGAACCTAACCTTTTTAAAGCCCATAGCAGTTAAGGCTAGCACCATTAAAGCTGAACTAGTTGCACCATCGGCATCAAAATCACCCACGATCACTATATGCTCATTGTTATGCAGGGCGCTAATAAGACGCTTCACTGCAACCGGCATACCTAGCATTAGATGAGGTGAAGGAAGGCCAGAAAGGTGGCGATCCAAACTTAATTCGTTTTTGGCACCTCTAGCGGCATAAACTCGCTGCAGAAGTGGGTCTATCTGCTCAGGGAAATCGCAGCTATTTAAGTCATAGGATCGGCTCTGGATTTGCATTTTACAAGCTCAAAAGTGGATACGTTTTTCTCTGTAGCCAGTCCAGCAAAATTTGATTAGTTTGCTCTGGCTCCTCTTGCTGAATCCAATGGCCACATTTCAAGGTTTTAACCTCTAAATCTAGCACGGTATCGGTCATATCAACTTTTGGCACCATGTCATGCTCACCATAAATCATAAGACATGGCAGCTCAATAATCTGCTTAACATGACCCATAGTTTCCCAATTGCGTGTGATATTTCTATACCAATTACATGGCGCGACAAATCCACTATGCTTAAAAGCTTCCACGAAGACCATTAGGTCTTCTTCACTAAGCATTAACTCCCCGCGTTGATTATCAATTTCTGCAGACCGCACAATCGAGTAGCCATCAGGTTGAGACAATCCATCATCTAACCAATGTCTCGTTCGATAGAGGTTGGTTAAAACCCTTTTCGGGTTGGTTTCAAATGAGAGTGCCGCCACCTCGGGATAGCGATTAAAATGGACCAGATAAAAATCTTCGCCCAGCACCTTCTCCCAAAAAGCCACGGGCTCTGAAGGCTCGCGCGCCTTAAAGGGCACTGACATATTGGCCATGCCAATTACACGTTCAGGATTTAGCAACGCATGCTGCCATAACATAATGGCACCCCAGTCATGCCCAACATAGATAGCTTTGTCGATACCCAAAGCGTCTAAGAGCCCATTTTGGTCGTCAGTTAAATGATGGATATCATAGGCATTTACTTCAGGGGGTCTACTGGAACGGCCGTAGCCTCTCTGATTGGGCACAATACAGTGGTAACCAGCTCTGACTAAGGCGGGAATTTGATAACGCCAACTGTATGCCAACTCTGGCCAACCATGACACAACACTATTGGAATGCCACCGTGTCCGGCTTGGAAAACCTCCAGCTCAACACCATTGGTACTGATCATAGTGGCTGTTGGCATTGACTCAGCGTGCATTAAGAATCTCCCGAAAAGTGAGCTTACAATGTCAAAATCTACAGGTATCCGGCCTCTTTACCAATATACCAACTAACCCAACCCAAAGCCGCCACCACAATCCAAATTCCACCGAGCAGTCGCCAGCCGTTAAAGGGTTTACGTTCAATCGTGTTGAACCCACTACTCAGGTATTTATCAACTCTGTCTTGATCTTCTTTAGATAATTTATTTTCTTCACTCATAAATGCGTCTCGATAGTTTCGACTGTTCAGCTACTCTTACGTATTCCCCATCATTACGGTTTCTACGCAGTAATATTATCGGATATAAAACTCTGTACCGCTAATTGGTCGTTGTCCAATATCGTAAACCGCTCTTCCCTTTCGAATAGATTTTCCATATGAGAGGGCAATTCGGGATCACTAGGATAACCGGCCTGCTTTACAGCATCAGGAAACTTCGCGGGATGGGCTGTGGCCAGAGCCACCATAGGCGTTTGAAGATCCGCGCGGCACTCTCTTGCGGCGGCCAAGCCTATAGCCGTATGTGGATCGAGAAGGTAATCATGGTCTCGGAAGGTATCGCGAATCAACTCAACCATTTCTTTATCATCGCAACGATAACTAGAGAAGAGCTGGCGTGCCTTGGTTAGTACAGTTTCACAGAGGCGCATATGACCAGCCTTTGCATCTGTCATCAAATCCACTATCGCTTTACCATCTTTGTCATAGAGATCGAATAGTAATCGCTCGAAATTACTTGAAATCATAATATCCATGCTTGGGGCCAAGCTTTGTTCAAGCGGACGTGTAGTATGGTCATTTTCGCTAATACATCGATGCAGAATGTCATTTTGATTAGTGGCGATCACTAACTGTTTGATTGGCAGACCCATTTTAGAGGCCAGATAACCAGCAAAAATATCACCAAAATTACCCGTTGGCACCGAAAACGATATCGCTTGATCCGGCCCCCCCAGTCGTAACGACGCCCAAAAATAATAAACAATTTGGGCCATAATTCGCGCCCAATTAATGGAATTAACCGCCACAAGCTGGCGTCCATCAGGCAAAAATGATTGATCAGCAAAACTCGCTTTAACCATATTTTGACAATCGTCAAAATTTCCATGCAAGGCGATATTATGAATATTATCGGCCTGAACGGTGGTCATTTGACGTCGCTGAACATCTGAAACTCTTTGATAAGGGTGGAGAATAAAAATATCAATGTTGTTACAACGGCGACAGCCCTCTATGGCAGCAGAACCAGTATCTCCCGAAGTGGCACCCATAATAACCACTTTTTGTTGTCGCTTCTCTAGCGTGTAGTCGAGTAGGTTGCCCAAAAACTGTAGCGCAAAATCTTTAAACGCCAATGTTGGCCCATGAAAGAGTTCGAGGATCCATTCGTTTTCACCGGTCTTCACTAAAGGTGCAATTTCACTATGCCTAAAGGTGGAATATGATTTTTCAATAAGTTGTTTAAGATCAGATTGAGGAATCTCGTCATCAACAAAAGGACTAATGACCTTTAGAGCCAGTTCTTCATAACTAAGGTTCTGCCAAGAGCTGATTTCGCTATGACTGAACTGCGGAAGTTGGTCAGGCACAAATAGTCCGCCGTCAGGCGCTAACCCAGTTAAAATAACGTCCTCAAAACTCTTTGGTGCTACACCACCACGGGTACTGATGTATTTCATTTAACTGTGTTCCTGGTCATGATTGGCAACTATTGGTTTTAATTCTTGATCGGTTGTTAGTGTTGGTCCAAATATTCAACACGAATGAAATTGACCTGCCCTCGAACCGTGTCTAGCAGCTCAATGCGCTCAACGGCCTCGTCTAAGCATTTTTCCTTAGTCACGTTGGTCAGAATAATGACATTGACATAACTTTCTCCAGCAGGCTGCTCGCGCTGAATAATAGCCTCAATGCTAATCCCTGCATCTCCCATTATTTTGGTGACATTGGATAGCACGCCTGGCTGATCCAATGCCGAGAAGCGTATATAAAAACCTGTTTCAACATCTTGAATGTTTAATAACGTTTGTTCTTTAAGCTCGCTGGAGATTCGACCAAGAGCCGGAACCCAAGAATCAGCATTAGAATTCATCAGTCTCGCCACATCAACGACATCAGCTATCACAGAAGATGCTGTCGGCTCTGCACCAGCTCCAGGTCCATAAAATAGTGTTGTACCTACCGCGTCAGCATTAACCATCACCGCATTTGATACGCCGTTCACACCTGCGATCAAAGATCTCTCTGGTACTAGCGTAGGGTGCACACGAAGCTCAACGCCTGCCTCTGTCTGACGAGCCATACCTAAATGTTTAATCGAGTAGCCCAATTCTCTCGCATAGGCGACATCCTGAGGTTCTAACTGAGTAATACCAGCGGTGAAAATGCCGTCCAAAGACAACGGAATACCAAACGCAATTGACGCTAAAATCACCAGCTTGTGAGCTGCATCGATACCCTCAACGTCAAAAGTGGGGTCAGCTTCTGCATAACCTTTCTCTTGAGCTTCAGATAATACATCAGAAAATTCTCTTCCCTTGCTATCCATCTCAGACAAAATAAAGTTGGTAGTCCCATTAATAATACCGGCCAACCAATTAATACGATTGCCAGATAGTCCTTCACGTAAAGCCTTCACGATGGGAATACCACCAGCGACAGCTGCTTCATAAGCAACGATTAGACCACGAGATTCCGCTTCGGAAAAAATAGCCGATCCATGATCAGCTATTAGAGCTTTGTTGGCAGTGATGACGTGCTTGCCATTCTTGAGCGCAGTCATAACCAGGTCAAAAGCGACCGTAGTGCCTCCGATTAGCTCGACTACTACGTCAATGTCTGGATTGTTAGCAACATCAAATATATCTCGAGTGACATCCACTGCCGTCAGGTCACAACTGGAATTATCGCGACGACATCCGACTTGAGCCACCTTAATTTGACAGTTTGAACGGGCGTTAATATCACTCGAATTTCGGGCTAGCACATTAAACACGCCGGATCCGACGGTGCCTAAACCACACAAACCTATGTTGACGACTCTCACCTTAACACCTCAGAATTTTGACTAAACCAAACTCGCAAAAAACTCACCTTTTTTCACGGTTGATAATTTTATACTATTTGCAGAATTATTCAGTGTTATTTGACGAGTTTTGACTAAGTTCCCTGAGCCTCAGACTTAAGACCAAGCAGCCTGGAAAAGTCAGCCGCAGTTCTATAACCGGGCACCATAGTCCCATCCATCAATACTATTGCGGGTGTGCCAGTAACACCCAGTTTTCCGCCAAGGGCAAAGTGCTCTGCTACAGGATTATTATTACAGACTGAGATGACATCATCATCGCCGTTCTTTGAGCGGGTAAGACTATCCTTCCTATTATCTGAGCACCAAACCGTAGCCATCTTGTCATAGGACGCGGAAGGAATGCCACTACGTGGATACGCAAGGTATCTTACTTCGATACCCATGGCATTAAGCTGGGAAACCTCTTTGTGTAACTTTCTACAATATCCACAATCAACATCTGTAAAAACGTTAATTATAGCTTTGGTGCGACCCTCGGGTTTGAAGATAATCATGCTATCAGTAGGCATTGTTGCGAACGTTTGTCGCCGATCCACATCCAAACGCAAATCACGGACATCAGCAAATTGTCCATTCTTGACCTGGTATAGAGTCCCGTCAAAGAAGAAATTGCCGTCAGCTGACACATAAAGGACAGGACCACCTCTTACCTGTACCTGATAAAATCCGTCAACCGGCGCCTTGCCCAGAACGTCATATTCCAAATCAGAACGCCCAGACTTAAGCTTGTCAATAATAGTACTGGCGATCGACTTATCGCCCTCACTGGCGGCAGCGTAGGCGTTCAACGCCACTACCATTGATAACAGTACAACGAATAACCTGGGCATGGATGCAACCTTAAATTGTTTACTTTTCACTATATAATCTACAAGAACACCTAAAAAACAACCTAGATAGCTTCTACACCAGTTTCACCGGTACGAATGCGAACAACCTCATCCAACGAGGAAATAAATATCTTTCCATCGCCAATTTTACCGGTTGCCGCGGATTTTGTGACAGCCTCAACGACGCTATCAACCATCTCACTTGAAACCGCGATCTCTAACTTAATCTTGGGTAAGAAGTCCACAACATACTCTGCTCCACGGTAGAGCTCAGTGTGCCCTTTTTGGCGGCCAAAGCCTTTTACTTCAGTCACAGTAATCCCCTGCACACCAATATCGGCAAGCGCCTCACGAACGTCGTCCAGTTTAAACGGTTTAATCACTGCAGTAATTAGTTTCATAATGTCTCATTTCCATACATGTTGTTATCAAGAGCCAAGATACCTGTTTCTTACTAAAATTGCATCCATGGATACCGAAAAACCCGCGTATTTATGAGTTTTAATTTTTTATGTAGACGAAAAAACCGGGGCTCGTGACCCCGGTTTCTCGACTAACTACTATTAGACCATTAACTGACAAACTCAGGATAAGCTTCCATTCCACACTCAGCAATGTCGACACCGGTAAATTCTTCTTCTTCGGAGACACGAATACCCATAGTTGCCTTGAGAATATACCAAACCGCGGTGCTCGAGCCAAATACCCAAGCGAAGATAGTCGCGGCGCCAATTAACTGGCCAGAAAAGCTAGAGGCATCATTAGTGATTGGCACCAACATAAGACCTAAAAAACCGACCACCCCATGGACAGAGATAGCGCCGACAGGATCGTCAATTTTGAATTTGTCCAGAGCAACAATACTAAATACGACTAGCACTCCACCCATCGCCCCAAATAACGTTGCTTCCAGAGCCGTTGGTGTAGAAGGCTCAGCAGTAATAGCTACCAATCCAGCTAATGCGCCATTAAGAGCCATCGTTAAATCAGCCTTCTTGAACAACGCTCTTGCCAAAATTAAAGCGGCAATTAAACCACCGCAAGCAGCAGCATTCGTGTTCATGAACACAACTGCAACAGAGTTTGCGCTCTCCACAGATGCCGTCGCGAGAACAGATCCGCCGTTAAAACCGAACCAGCCTAACCAAAGGATGAATGTACCTAATGTTGCCATTGGTAGATTAGCACCTGGGATCGCGTTGATTACTCCATTAGCTCCATATTTACCCTTTCGCGCTCCCAGCAACATAACGCCTGCTAGAGCCGCAGAGGCACCTGCCATATGAACAATACCTGAACCGGCAAAATCAGAAAAACCAAGGTCACCTAGGGTGTATAAGCCGAAAACTGCGTTGCCACCCCAAGTCCAGGAACCTTCTACTGGATAGATAACACCCGTCATAACAACTGCAAAAGCCAGAAATGCCCAAAGCTTCATTCGTTCGGCGACTGCACCTGACACTATCGACATGGCAGTAGCGACGAATACCACCTGAAAGTAAAAATCAGCTGCGGGTGCATAGGTAGCAGGTTCTTGAGCACCAGTAACCCCATCACCAGTGATACCACTCAGGAAAAAAGCACCCAAATCAGCGTACATAATGTAGTATCCGCAGACCATATACATAGTGCAAGCAACAGCAAACAACGCGATATTTTTGGTTAATATCTCGGTGGTATTCTTAGACCTTACCAAGCCTGCTTCCAGCATGGCAAAGCCTGCAGCCATCCACATGACCAAGGCGCCACACATCAAAAAGTAAAAGGTATCTAAGGCGTACTGTAGTTCAAAAATCTCACTCATCATTAACTCCTTGGGTTAAATGGCTTCAGCGCCGGTTTCACCGGTGCGAATGCGGATTGCGTCATCAAGATGGCTAATGAAAATTTTGCCATCACCAATTTTACCGGTTGCTGCAGATTTAGTAATTGCCTCAACCGCGCTTTCAACCATTTCGTCGGCAAGCGCCACTTCAACTTTTACTTTTGGCAGAAAATCAACCACGTATTCAGCCCCACGATATAACTCGGTGTGACCCTTTTGACGGCCAAATCCCTTTACCTCGGTAACTGTTACGCCGGAAACTCCAAGTTCTCCCAAGGCCTCTCGCACTTCGTCCAGCTTGAACGGTTTAACAATTGCGGTTATCAGTTTCATTTTTTCCTCCCAATGGATGGCCACTGCCACCCATAATGATTAATAGGTTAATGTTCTCTAAAACTTAAAGTGCCTTCGAAACAGTCAGAACAAATTCATTGTCCGCATAATAATCTTCACCTGACTCAGAAGTGGAGATCCAACTAAGGTCAAAACCAAGACCTATTGCTTCAGTGCTTAGCGACAGTGAATAATCTTCATAATCACCCGCATCAGCGCGAGTCGCTCCATAGTGCACGCCCAAACTAAATGTTTCGTTCAGAGCCATTCCATAGTCTGCATAAAAATAGTCATAGTTCCCTGAACTACCATACCAATCGCTAGAAGTAGCGAAGCCAACAGTCACATCAGAAAAAGAAACGCTGCCATATACTTCTTCAAAATCCCACTGCGTGTCATTTGGGTAGCCATACATCATGTAGCCAATGTCGTAGCTAAGGCTTTCAGAGATAGAACCACCATATCCTGCAAAGTAATCAAGCTCTAAACCTCCAGTAGATGTGAAATCATCAACAGAAGAACCCCAAGTTCCAACATAAAATCCATTATCAAAGGCCACATCAAATCCACCAGAAAGCGCCTCACCTAGTGATTGATCAAACCCGCGGAAAAAATAATCCGATCCAATGGCAACGTTGCCAGATACTTCAGCAGCCATTCCAGTAGCAGCACCCATCATTGTTACAGCACATATCGCAGTTTTTATTCCTTTCATTTACTCGTCTCCTAAGATAGTTATGGTCGTTAAAAAATAAAGAATTTAGCTTTCACCTTCCTACAGGTATCTTTAAGAATGCATATTGCGTGCCAACTATTAAATATCTACATCAACGGTGATTCGTTGATGAAAAAGAGGTTCTTTGCGCCATTTTGGTGCGCAGACTTATTTGTTTATGATCCCTAGCGCACCAGAATGATCAAAAGGATGATTTTTAAAACAGCGGCCTTTAACGCAAAAAAAACTGACAGAAACAATCAAACACTGAATAATGGGCTTCACTGCGGAGTAACCAAATGAACTCGGACGATCTATATAATCAGTTTCAAAAAAATGTCACTGAGGCCCTTTCTGGCGCTCAATCGATTAGCGGGGAATTGCAACACTTACTCCGCGCCTCAATGACTAAGACTCTCGCCGGATTAGATATAGTGTCCCGTGACGAGTTCGATGCACAACAAGCAGTTCTGTTGCGCTCTCGGAAAAAAATTGACATCCTTGAACAGCAACTCGCTGAGCTGGAAACTCTACTAACCAGTCAAGATAAATAGATCAATGTGAATATAAAGGAATACAAACTACATACACGGAGGTATGTTAAATGTCACTTGCTGTTATTAAAAGTCGGGCTAAATTGGGTATCGAAGCGCCCATCATATCAGTAGAGGTTCACCTCTCTAACGGCCTTCCAGCCTTTAACATTGTTGGATTACCTGAAGCCTCCGTCAAAGAAAGTAAGGATCGTGTTCGCAGTGCGATTATAAATTCACACTTCGAATTTCCCGCTAGACGCATTACGGTAAATCTAGCACCAGCGGACATCCCCAAACAGGGAAGTCGCTTTGATTTGGCTATCGCTATTGGCATCTTGGTGGCGTCAGGCCAGGTGCCCAACGACCATATTAGCGATTATGAATTTATTGGAGAGTTGGCGCTAACTGGCGATATTCGTCCAGTCGATGCCCTACTACCTTCTGCTCAACGATGTTCTGAAGCCAACAACCAGCTGATTGTTGCTAAGGGAAACGCCCACGAGGCCTCTCTAGTTGAGTCATTAGACGTCTTGCCGGCAAATCACTTGCTGGAAGTTTCTGCGCACCTCCATGACCGAGAGCCTATAGAGCTCTGGCAGAGAGAAGACAGAGTACTATATCAGTCGACCGCTGAATTAAGTGACATCATCGGCCAGCAGCACGCAAAACGTGCCATGGTAATAGCCGCCACGGGTGGTCATCATCTGCTATTTTACGGACCCCCAGGGACGGGTAAAACCATGCTTGCTAGCCGCCTAGCTGGTATTTTACCGCCGCTGTCGAATCAAGAAGCCCTGGAAGTAGCGTCGGTACACTCAGTCGCGGGCAAAGGCCTCCGTCAAAATATCTTGCTTCGGCCATTTAGATCGCCCCATCACACAGCCTCAGCGGCCGCTCTGGTGGGAGGTGGAGGAATCCCAAAGCCTGGGGAAATATCTTTGGCGCACCATGGGGTATTATTTCTCGATGAGCTACCAGAGTTTTCCAGAAGTGTTTTAGAGGTACTAAGAGAGCCTTTGGAGTCAGGTCAAATAATGATATCTAGGGTTAGCGCCCAAACTCTATACCCCGCAAAATTTCAGCTTATTGCAGCGATGAATCCCTGCCCTTGTGGGCACCTTGGCTCGAACCGCTGTGTATGCCCTCTAGATCAGATTGCTCGCTATCAAAATAAAATTTCAGGCCCCCTGTTAGATCGCATCGATTTACAAGTACAGGTCTCTGCCATTACCAACCATCAGTTATTAAGCCAAGAGACTACCAGCAAAGACGAAACTAACCAGCAAATACAGTCTAGAGTCTGCGCCGCACGCTACTTGCAAATAGAAAGGCAGGGGAAAATTAATGCTGACTTAAACAGCCAAGAGCTTCAAGAAGTATGCCCCTTAAACAAAGAGCAGAAGTCTTTGATGAACCAGGCAATTGATCAATTCGCTTTATCTACTCGAGGGTTTTACCGAGTTCTAAAAGTTGCCAGGAGCCTTGCAGACCTTGAAAAGGTTAACTATCCAGAAATGCCTCATTACCAAGAAGCCTTAAGCTATCGACCAACAATGGATAGGCGAACTGGTGGTTAATTTTCGACTAGCCTTTCGGGCAAGGTTACGCCGCACTGATGACAGTACTCAGCATCTGGATGATGGCCGCTGCGATCGCAGACATTGCATTGGCGATTGTTGACTTCAGAGTGCATCTCGCGAGCAATTTCGGCGGTGAAAATACCAGTCGGAATAGCAATAATGCTATAGCCTGTTAGCATAATCATGGTAGATAAAATCTGCCCCACGGGTGTTTGCGGAGTAATATCGCCATAGCCAACAGTGGTGATAGTCACAATAGTCCAGTAGATACTGCGAGGAATACTAGTAAAGCCATTACCAGGGCCTTCAACCAAAAACATCAAACTGCCAAAAATCACACTAAGAACCAAAACAACTACAAAGAAAACCAGCACTTTCCGTCGTGCCGCATACATTGATCGCAGTAATATATTAGCCTCAGACAGATAGCGTACTAGCTTAAATACTCTGAATATTCTCAGCACTCTTAATAAACGTATCACCAACCAATAATTGGCGCCCGGCACGATAAGCGCCAGGTAAGTCGGCACGATAGACAGTAAATCTACCAATCCATAAAAACTAAACATGTAGTGTAAAGGCTTCGGCGATGAGTAGATTCGCAGTAAATATTCAACAGAAAATAACAACGTAAAAAACCATTCCAACCGAAACAACCATAGACCGTACTGGCCGTTAACGGATTCGATCGAATCCAGAACGATTGCAAGCACACTAAGCAAAATGACATAGATCAAGGCTATATCAAATTTTTGTCCAGCCGGCGTATCAGTTCCAAAAATAACCCTATACATTCTCTCTCTTAAGGATACTTTAACCATAATGCTTGCCTTGATATAAATAGATGAACTCATTGTAGGCAGTAATGTGCAATTAAACTATTCTCTTATCTTTATCCATCCAGCTTTAAAATCTAATAAACGTTTATATTAGAGATCGTCTAGGCTATCGGGCAATGTTAGTATTGCACCTAAATCTTACTGCCTCTAAAAATCAACTATCAATAATTTCGGAAGCCCTCCAATGATCAACCAGACAATGTCCCCTAAAGACTGGTTAATGTTACTGCTATTATCATTCCTATGGGGTGGGTCATTCTTTTTTATCGCGGTAGCCGTATCTGAATTACCGCCATTAACGATTGTCACAATGAGAGTTGGCCTAGCTTCCGCGACATTATGGATCATCTTGCTTGTCGCTGGGTATGAGGTGCCTAAATCTCTTAAACTGTGGCGATCATTTTTTGTTTTGGGGTTACTCAATAACGCCATCCCCTTCTCTCTTATTGTCTGGGGCCAAACCCACATCTCATCTGGCCTAGCCTCCATAATCAATGCTACAACACCCTTATTTACCGTCCTTATTGCTGGGGCAGTTTTAACTGACGAGCGCATGACACCCGCAAAAATCACTGGAGTAGTAGTTGGATTACTGGGTGTGATCGTATTAATTGGTCCGGCATCACTGATAGATACCGGCACTAATACGGCCGCTCAATTTGCTATCATGGCCGCCGCCGCATCTTATGGATTTGGCACCGTCTATGGCAGACGATTCAAAACCATGGGTATTAGTCCTTTTACCACCGTTGTTGGTCAGGTAACTGCAGCAACCATTATTTTACTGCCCTTGGCCTTGTTCATTGAACAACCTTATCAATTGGCAAATCCAAGCTTAAAAGTTTGGCTAGCGGTTTTGTCATTGGCTATTTTTTCAACAGCCTTGGCCTATATTCTATTTTTCCAAATATTAGCCACTTCCGGCGCCACCAACGTCGTGTTAGTTACCTTTCTCGTCCCCGTCACTGCGAGTCTACTTGGCTGGCTGGTGCTAAATGAGAAACTACATGCTGAATATTTTATTGGCATGGTGTTCATTGGTTTAGGGCTCGCATCAATCGATGGGCGATTGTGGAGCAAGGCTAAAAAACTGACTAAACGCCATTAAAATATAATGGCTTGTTTTCATTATTGAGAAGTGACGCAATTTACAGCTAAACTCTAACTTTACCATTGAGAGGTCATTGATGAGCCTACCCATCAACCAAATCAGCATCGAAATCACGCAGCCCGGTCGTCCAGGCGTTTTACAGCCGGCTTCACGCCCCATGCCCTCACACAATGACAGTCAAGTGCTCATTAAAGTGGCGGCGGCAGGTGTTAATCGGCCCGATGTTTTTCAGCGCCTCGGCTTTTACCCGGCACCCCCTGGGGCGTCAGACATTCCTGGCCTTGAGGTATCTGGCACAGTGGTGGCTGCTGGCAGTGAGGTCACGCGCTGGAAAGTAGGTGACCAGGTATGTGCTTTATTAGCAGGAGGCGGTTACGCTGAATACGCCGTGGCAGAAGCATCTTTGTGTCTACCCATCCCCGGTGTCCTAAGTCTTGAAGATGCCGCGTCACTGCCGGAAACCTGTTTTACAGTCTGGCATAATCTTTTTGAACGAGCCAAATTAAAACCCAACGAATGGTTGTTAGTCCATGGCGGTTCCAGTGGTATTGGTACCACCGCCATTCAAATGGCCAGCGCATTAGGTATTAAGGTTATCGCCACCGCGGGGTCGGATGAAAAGTGTAGGGTGTGTGAAAATCTAGGCGCGATCAAAGCTATCAACTATCGCGAGCATAATTTTGTCGATATTTGTAAAGACCTCACTAAGGGCGGCGTTAATGTAGTGCTAGACATGGTCGGTGGAGACTATGTTCAGCAAAACTTTGCCGTCTGCGCACCAAAGGCGCGAATCGTTAATATTGCTTTTTTACGCGGCTCCAAGGTGGAAATAGATCTCATGCCTTTAATGCTAAAACAGATAGTATTAACAGGTTCAACCCTAAGGGCGCAACCACTGAATGACAAAATCCGAATTGCTGAGGGTGTTGAATCTCAGGTTTGGCCATTAATTGCACAGGGAAAATTCACACCCGTTGTTAATAGCAAGTTTCCTCTATCACAGGCCAGCCAAGCTCATGAGCTAATGGAATCAAATAAGCATATTGGTAAATTACTGCTAATAAGTGAGAGTAATTAATGGCTAACAAACAATCACGATTAGTATATTCCACCGATGTGGGCCGCATTCAAGAAGGCGAGCAACCACAGACGATCTCAGGAGATGGCACTGTGCGCATTAGGCGCGAAACTAAGGGTCGTAAAGGTAAAGGGGTTACGACTATTTCTGGTATTGAACTACCAGAAGCTGACTTGAAGGCCTTAGCAAAACAGTTAAAGCAAAAATGCTCCACTGGCGGCACTGTTAAATTAGGGACCATAGAAATCCAAGGTGATCATCGTGATTTACTTAGAACAGAGCTAGAAAAGCTCGGCCACAAGGTCAAATTAGCAGGAGGCTGATGCATTGAACATTGATACCACCAAGGCAATGATGCCCAAGGCGATAAAGCCCTTCGGTAGCTGGCCATCACAAATTAGCGCAGAGATGATCACTCGCGCCGCGCCCGGACTCAATCACCTTCAATCTAGCGGAGATACACTGTTTTGGGTAGAAAATCGTCCCTGGGAAGCTGGCCGCAATGTGATCATGTGTCAGACTCTCGATGGAACGATCAAAGACCTTTTACCCGCTGGGTACAGTTGTAATAGTAAAGTACACGAGTACGGTGGAATGGCCTATACAGTAGCCGACCAAAAGCTTTATTTTGTGAACGCCCTAGATCAACGTATTTATCAGCTCGATTTAGATTTTCCTAATATCCCCTCGCCGATAAGTCCTGAAGGACCTTTTCGCTTTGCCGACCTTGTTGCAGATAAGAGTAATCATCGTCTGATCGCCGTCTGTGAGGAGCATGCTGACGGCCGAGAGCCGACTAATTACATCGCCAGTATTGCCTTGGATCAAGAGCAACCTGAGGTAGAGCCCTTAGTCTCAGGGGCTGATTTCTATGCCTATCCGCGCCTCAGTCCGGACAAAACGACGATCTGCTGGATTGAATGGCAACACCCACATATGCCTTGGGATAACACGCAGTTGTGGCAAGCATCTGTTAGCGGGACGCGACTAACGAACAAATATCTAGTAGCAGGCACGAACCAAGACGAGGCTATTTTTCAACCTCAGTGGTCACCGGACAATGTTTTGTATTTTGTATCAGACATCGATAACTGGTGGAATATCTATCGCTTCAGAGAGGGGCATCGAGAAACTGTACTCCCTATGGAGGCAGAGTTTGGTGCACCTCTATGGCAATTAGGTGCATCAACCTACGATTTTATTGACAGTCAAACCATAGGCTGCACATGGACTGAATCTGGAGTTTGGTTTGCCGGCTTTATTGATATACCCACTCAAACGCTTGGCAAGATCGCCTGCTATTACAGCAATATGAATAGCATCTGTAATCATCAGGGCAATTTATTTATGATGGCTGGCGCCCCGGGACTATCAACAGAATTGATTAGTTTTTCTTTAGACAGCACACTCAATAAGGTTTATGCGCCAGCGTCACTGCCGATAGATAGTAGCGAATTATCTGAGCCAGAATCGGTCTTTTTCCCCAGTGCTAACAATCAAAAAGTGCATGCCTTCTTTTACCCTCCAGCCAACACTTATTTTTGCGGGCATGATGACGACTTACCCCTAGTCATCGCTATATGTCATGGGGGGCCAACCGGCGCCACACAGAGTAGCTTAAACCTTAAGATACAATATTGGACTAACCGCGGTTTTGCTGTGGTCGACATTAACTATCGGGGAAGCACGGGTTTTGGCCGCCGCTATCGTCAAGGTTTGGTGGGTGCTTGGGGACTTGCCGATGTTGAAGATACCCAATACGCCATAGGCCACCTTGCAAGCCTAGGGAAAATAGATCCCGAGCGCTGTATTATCCGAGGTGGCAGTGCTGGTGGCTACACTGTGCTTTCAGCGCTGACCTTTACCGACACCTTTAAAGCAGGGGCAAGCCTTTACGGTATTGGTGATCTTGAAACTCTGGCCAAGGACACTCACAAGTTTGAATCTCGCTACTTAGATAGCCTAATAGGCCCCTACCCTGAACGAAAAGATATCTACATTGAAAGATCGCCGATAAACCATATCGAAGGTCTGAACTGCCCTGTGATCTTTTTGCAGGGACTTGAAGATAAGGTTGTTCCGCCCAATCAGGCAGAGATGATGGTGAATTTGTTGCAAAGTAAGGGGATTAAAGTCGCTCATGTGACCTTTGATGATGAGGGACATGGATTTCGAAAAGCCGTTAATATTATTCGCGCTATGGAATCCGAACTACACTTTTATCAAGACGTATTTAACCTTATCGAGGCCAATTAAATAATGTCTCGTTATCGCCCACCCAGCCCCAAGAGCTCACCTTATATAACGTCCAAAGGTGCTGCTGATATGCGCGCCGAGCTTCGGCAACTATGGAAAATCGAACGCCCCCAGGTTACTCAGGTGGTTCATGAGGCGGCAAAGAACGGAGATCGCTCTGAAAACGGTGACTATATCTACGGCAAGCGACGCCTGCGGGAAATCGATAGCCGAGTACGCTACCTAACTAAACGCTTAGAAAATGCCAAGATTATTGAAGATAAGCCACGGGATCCATCAAAGGTGTTCTTTGCCGCTTGGGTGACCGTTGAAGATGAACGGGAAAATAGTCTGCCGCAAACTTTTAGGCTGGTGGGTTCAGATGAAATAGACCCATCCCTTGATTGGATTAGCATTGATTCACCCATGGCTAAGGCGCTAGTAGGAAAGTGCTTAGATGATGAGGTAAAAGTAGAAACCCCTGCCGGACAACGCTATTTCGTCATTACAGCGATCACTTACGAGCCTCCCAATACTTAGGGAGACAACCGTGAGATTTTCCAGCTATCTCCAATACGCTGGAATGAAAAGCGGTCATGAAGGCGATCTTCACCGCCCTGCCAAAACTCAAACTCTTCAGGGACCACCCTATAGCCACCCCAAAACTCTGGCAAAGGAATATCACCAGAACCAAAACGCTGTTGTACGGCGTCGAACTGTGCCTCCAGCGTCTCACGAGAGGCGATAGGGCTACTTTGCTTCGACGCCCAAGCCGCAAGTTGACTTGATGTTGGTCGACTCTGAAAATAGTCACTGACTTCCTTATCTGACAAAGGCTCTGCCACACCACCCACGATGACCTGCCGATCCAACTGCAACCAAGGAAACTGGAGGCTAATCTGAGGGTTAGACGTAATATCAGTTGCTTTTCGGCTTCCCAAATTGGTGTAAAAAACAAAGCCACGCTCATCAAACCCTTTTAACAGCACCATTCGCTGCCAAGGCCTACCAACACTATCAACTGTAGCGACACTCATCGCGGTAGGGTCAATAATACCGGACTCAAGGGCCTGCTCCATCCACAGCCTAAACTGGTTAAATGGGTCGTCCAGTAATGACTTACGAGACAGTTTCCCATAGTCATACTCACGACGATTATCTTGTAGGCTCATAGCATTTCCATCCGTGACCTTAAAACAGTCTTACATAGTACCAATACATTGCCCGCCATCTACCGGCAATGCAACACCATGTAGATAAGAACCCGCATCACTGGCTAACAGCAAAAACGGCCCAGTTATCTCATCCATATCACCAGCGCGGCGAGCAGGAGACGAGGTTAGGTAGGCCTGGCTTTCAGGAGACGCAAAAGCCACTTCCGTCATTTCGGTCAAAAAGTAGCCAGGACAGAGTGCATTGACACGAATGCCTCTGCCGGCCCACTCCAGCGCTAAAGACTTGGTCAACTGCACGACGGCCGCCTTGGATGCAGAGTAACTAGACTGTCCAAAGGAAACACGCAGACCAAGAATAGATGCCGTATTGACAATAGTACCGCCAACACGCGCTGCAATCATTCGTTTAGCCGCCTGTTGAGCCACAAGCCAAACTCCTTTTAGATTAGTATCAATCATGGTATCCCAGCTCGACTCATCAATTTTGAGCGCGCTTCTGACATCTGCCACACCAGCATTGTTAGCCACCAAAGTAATCGTACCAAATGCCGCTTCTCCCTGATCAAAAGCAGTCGCAATTGATTCAGCGCTAGTGACATCCATCGCAACCGCAACGGCGTCACCACCGAGAGCCTTGATTTCAGCCACCAAGGCCTCAAGGCGATCAACACGACGTGCTGCAACTACTACCTTAGCCCCTCGCGCTGCTAATATTTTCGCAAAATGTACACCAAACCCACTGGACGCGCCGGTAACCAGAGCGACTTTGCCGCTCACATTAAATTCTGTTGTCATGTTTGTTTCCTTAAGTTATAAAAATTTTAGCCATAAGTAATATATTGTTCCATCTCATTGGTATCCAGATGGGTAACGCTATTAAAGCCTGTTAAGTTCATCTTCTTTTGGTTAAAAAAGAAATGGCTAATCGCCGTGTTTTTGTACTGCAAATTAAGATCAAAGATATTTTCATCAGGGATCCCAAGCGCTAGACCAACAAAAGTACTTATTGATCCACCAGACCCAATGGCTAAAATACTATTTCCGGTACCGGCCATCGCTTTAATCTGATTTTGTGCATCTTCCACTCGCGATTTAAACTCTATCCAGGTTTCAGGCACTCCAGGGATACTATCAGAGGTCCACGCCATAAGAATTTGGCGCAGCAAACGATAATAATTTTTCTTATCCGTCGGATCTTCCATGACCTTTTGGAATAATGGGTTATCGCCGTGAATCTTGCCATAGGCCTCAGTCATGTCGACAAAATTGTACTCGTTAAGTCCGGGCAGCACTAAACGATTAGTACCATCTATGCCCAATCCTTCACAAATACCATCCATCGTTTGATGATGACGGTGCATATCTCCCACCACTAATTGATCAAACCGCATGTTACGTAATTTGAAATGGTCGCCTAGAAAGCGCGCCTGCCGATGGCCCAACTCTGATAACTGGTCGTAATTTACCGACCCAAAAGAGGCCTGTGCATGCCGCACGAGATGGAGTTCACTCATTAGACTTTCCTAGCAGTAAAGTATGTACGTTTATTCCGGCTCGTATTTAACCGCAAAACACCGGTGGTTAACAGGTCTAACATCGGCATATTTGCAATGGCCAGCCTGATAACCTTATAAAAATAGATAATCGCCAAATAGAAATTACACCTAATACGAGCAATCTAACAGCGACCTTATGGAGTGCTGCTAGACATTAAACCACTGTTTTTTAACTGCTCTAATCATGAGTACCTAACAATCAAGATAATTCGTTATTTACCTTAAATGAAGTGCAAATAAACTATAAAAATGAACTACTTAGGCGTATACTCCGCGGCCTCACAATCCAGGGCCTAAAACCCCCAAGCCACAGGTAAATTAATGTCGTCAATTGACTTCGCATCACTGGGTATTTCTGCCCCCGTACTTAAAGCCGTTCAACAACTCGGCTATGAGCAACCGACCCCAGTTCAAGAACAAAGTATTCCTATTCTTTTAAGCGGTAAAAACCTGTTAGGAACGGCACAAACTGGTACGGGCAAAACAGCAGCCTTCGCTCTACCCTTTCTGAGCAAACTGGATGATAAGCAAAAAACGCCACAAATTTTAGTCTTGACGCCGACTCGCGAATTGGCGATTCAGGTAGCGGAAGCTTTCCAAAGCTACGCTAAATACATTAAAGGTTTTCATGTGCTTCCTATTTATGGTGGAGCCGATATAGGCGGCCAATTGCGCGGCCTCAAGCGCGGTGCGCAGGTTGTCGTAGGGACGCCAGGACGAATGCTTGACCATTTGCGCAGACGCAGCCTAGATCTGAGTCAAGTGAGAGGACTCATTCTTGATGAAGCTGATGAAATGTTACGAATGGGCTTTATTGACGATGTAGAAACTATTTTGGCTAAGACCCCTGATGACTGTCAGAGAGCGCTATTTTCAGCCACTATGCCGCCGGCTATTCGCCGCGTTACACAGAAATATCTTGGCGATGCAGACTCCGTTAGTATTCAGAACAAAACAAAAACCGTAGAGCGTATTGAGCAGCAGTATGTGACCTGCAAAAGCCATCAAAAAATGGATGCTCTTACTCGCGTACTCGAAGTTGAGTCTTTTGACGGCATGCTCATCTTTGTGCGCACCAAGTCCTCAACTGTCGACATTGCGGAGCGTCTTGAAGCTCGAGGTTTTTCATCTGCCGCCCTCAACGGCGACCTAAGCCAAACGTTGCGAGAGCGCACCATTAATCGCCTCAAAAAGGGTCAAGTTGATATTGTTGTCGCTACAGATGTTGCCGCTCGAGGTCTAGATGTTGAGCGTATTAGCCATGTAATTAACTTTGATATTCCCTATGACAATGAGTCCTATGTCCACCGTATTGGCCGTACCGGCCGAGCGGGACGAGACGGTAAGGCAATACTCTTTATTACGCCCAAAGAAAATCGTTTATTGCGCTCTATTGAGAAGTCCACGCGCCAAACCATCAAGCCAATGGCGATGCCCAGCAATGAAGAAGTCAGCGGTCAGCGAATTCAACAGTTTACTGAACAACTGCTGAAAACTATGGAATTACCTAAGTTAGATAAATTCCGTTCTCTGGTCCAAAAATTAGCGGACGACAATGATCTGGATATAGCTCATATCGCGGCTGCATTGGCCTTTGAAAACCAAAAAGAAAGACCGCTTTTCCCTAAGCTAGAAACAATCGTCGCGCCTAGTAGTAGAGATCACGATAGAGATTCAGGTCGAGATCGGAATAGAGATCGCAACGACAGAAATAAAGACCGCGGTGAGCGTAAAGAGCATCGTGGTAAGCGCACAGAAGGGCGGGATGCGCGCGCAGAACCACGAAGAGATCGGGCAGAACCACGAAGAGAGAGAGCGGAACAGCCTAACCGTGAGGCGAAAGCAAGAGATGCCGATGCAAATCGTGATGGCGTTCCAATGATCACTTACCGGTTAGAAGTAGGAAATAATGATGGCATTTCTCCGAGTAATATTGTCGGTGCCATTGCTAACGAAGCCGATATTGAGAGTCGCTTTATTGGCGAAATCAAACTACATGATGACTACAGTACTGTGGACTTACCCGAGGGCATGCCAGCTGATTTATTGAATCATTTGAAAAAGGTTCGGGTTTGTGCCAAACCCATGCGAATAAGCGTGCTTGGTGGAAACAGTGACAGTGCAGAACCTTACAGTAAAAAAGTGGCTAGTCCGCGTAAGCGAGAAATTGTGGATGGCGATGACAAAAAGACTATCTCTCGCGATGTAAAGAATAAACGCACAGCAGAACCTAGCAAACCAGCCAAAAAGGTCTTTACCGGAAGTAAAAAAACGTTCGATAAAAATGAAAAGCCAAGGCGCGGTGATCGCAGCGCTCCGAGTGGCGATGGTAACGCACCATTGAAAAAGAAAAAGACCTACACAAAGAAACCTAAGCGTTCGTAATTAGCTGGTCTATATCGATCAAACGAGCAACGATAGTATCGCCATCGACCTGATGAGATTTGAAATACTCCTCAGCCATCGGTGCGATACTGCAGACCTCGGGTAGCTGAGCCGCCTCGTCGCACATCTGTTTAATCCGCGGCAGAAACAAAAACTGCAACCACTGAAAAAACGATAGCGTATCAACCGCGAAGGGTTCTGCGCTACTTAAAGCCTCCTTAGAGGGTTCTTTGGTCAACCACAGGCCTTCGTCCTGGAGTCCTTCTTCCAGAGCCTTGACCATTGCGCTTAGCTGTTGATAGGTGCTGCTCACTAGACTTCTATCCTTTGCTATCCTAATTCTCGCCTAAAGGGTGGCAGGGCATCTAATAATTGCTTACCGTAACGCTTAGTCAGTAACCGCTTATCAAGAATTGATACCATTCCAGTGTCTGATTCTGTGCGTAATAGTCTGCCACAGGCCTGAATCAAGCGCAGTGACGCAAGCGGAAGCGATATATCAAAGAATGAATTACCCCCACGAGCCTCTATCCATTCTGCTAAGGCCTCTTGCAGCGGCTCATTTGGCACAGCAAAGGGAAGCTTAGCAATCACTACGTGACGACAGTAATCGCCCGGCAAGTCCACGCCCTCAGCAAAGCTAGCCAAACCAAACAGCATACTGGTGCGACCCTGATCAATGCGCTCTTTGTGCAGTCGAACCATTTCTCGGTTGGAGTACTGCCCTTGGATTAATATTAGCTTGACCAGATCATTTGGCAACTCATCATGTACCTGTTGCATTTGACGTCTAGAGGAAAATAATACCAGGGTACCTGCTTTTTTCTCAGTCATCGATTCGATATTATCGACTATATACTGGGTGTGGTCATCGACATTATTACCTTCCACCGCATCAGAAGGTACCCTTAATGTCGCTGCTTCGGGATAGTCAAACGCACCAGCAACGGATAAAAAGTGCGAAGAATCAGGGACGCCTGTTTCTCTTTGCAGCGTGCTGAAATTACCGAGCGAACGCAACGTCGCAGATGTTAAAACTGCGCCATAGCAACTACCCCAGAGACGCTGACGAAGAATTTCAGCAGCCTGTATCGGGCTGGCATTCACCGAGATATCAACGTTACCGCCGCCGGTGTCATCTAGCTTTAGCCAGCACGCCATCGGCATCTGGTCCTGCTCTAATTCTTTATGCAGCCGATCCCATAATGCCAATAGACGCTCAGCACCCGATAGCCAAGTCCCCGCCTGTTGATAAAAAAGCTCTATGTCGGGCGTCGGAACGGGATATTGTTTATCACTTAAAGCCTCATTAAGGCTATCTTCAAGAACTTCAAGGCGTCCTAGCCATCCACTTGTATGGTGAGTGATTTGCGTCGCAATATCACGAATTGCCACTCCCACATCGCCATGAGTAAACCGGTAAATACCCTCATAATCATCGGACTTATCCAGCTGTTCTTTCAGAAGTGGGTAGGCCATAGACAGTAATTCAGTTATTTTTACGGCTTCTTTCTCAATCCGTGGCAACTGTTCGGCGAGCGCAGTATCTTTGGCAAAAATAGGCGCCTGACCTTTGCATTGCTTGGGAATACGCTCTAACCATGTCAGCGTGGTATTAATCCTACACTGGGCACCAAAATGACGAATAGCGGTATCCCCTAACCTGTGGCCTTCATCACAAATATAAATACAATCCTCTGGTGGCGGCAAAATGGCACCACCACCCAGAGCTAAATCTGCCATCACCAAATCATGGTTAGCAACAATACAATCACTTTCCTCAAGATCAGTGCGTGCTTTAAAGAAGGGACATTGATTGACAAACCTGCACCGCCGACCGGAACACTGACGACGATCCACTGTTAAAGCACTCCATTCAATATCTTTAATATGGGTGTCCCAAGAATCTCTGTCGCCGTTCCAACTGCCGTCTTCCAAGGCTTCGGACATCTCTCTAAACAAGCTTTCTGTTTGTGCATTAGGATTGAACTGCTGCTCGTCCTCAAACAAGAACAGCCCGCCATCTTTTGCCTTGATAGAGTCTAAACACTGTTCCATACGAAGATTACAGGCATAACGTCCACGCCCCTTAACCAGAGCGCAACTATAATCCCAACCACAGGCCTCAAGAAGCTCAGGAATATCTTTGTGAATCAGCTGCTCCTGAAGGGCAATAGTCCCTGTAGAGACCACGACCGTCTTTTTTAATGCTCTTGCAATAGGCAGAGCCGCAATGAGGTATCCAACTGTCTTTCCCGTGCCTGTGCCCGCTTCAATAACCGATATGCGCTTATCTGCATCATCATCACTTAAGCTATTAGCAATGGCAGCGATCATCTGTTTTTGGCCCAATCTCGCCTGTAAATCTCGACTATTAAGAAATTGTCGATAGCCCTGCTGAATGGTGTCTCTGATGTCGGCGTCTAACAAGCGTTAGTGCCCCTGCTGTTGTGACAAATAATGCAGCTGGTTATCAACTGGAGCAGCATAAGCGCCCACCGCAATGGCTTGATGCTCAAGGGGGAGTGTATTGATATGGTTTTTAAATTGTTGTTCCGCATGTAACCAGTCTTCCTTAGGCCAAAGGCTCTTTAAACTTTCTAAAATATCTACTTTTTGTTCATTACCCTGCATTGCCCAAGCCATAATATTGGTCGGAAATAGTTGATAGTTGATACCAATTTGCCGATCAACCTCAGTGGCAAGACTATCTGCGTCCTCATAGTTGTCTGCCACAGGATCACCAAAATTAACCTGGATACGCCCCTTGTAGCCAGTAAGCCCCTTTACAATACTGTCTAGGTCCTCGTATGGATCTTTGACGTAAGTTAAGCCCTCTTGCTGGGCATAAAGCTCGCCGGCTTTCTGAGCATCACAGGGGTCATATTCATAGGAAATGGCCACTGGGACAATATTTAACTCGCCCGTTGCAGCGGCAAAACTTTGATCCTTGCCTTTAGATAAGGCAAGCATTTTAAGCAGGGCTGTTTCAGTGCGATCCTCGCCATTTTTAGCTCGGCCCTCAGCCTGCGCAATCCAGATAGATACCTTTTCTTGAACAATACTATGACGGACGTAGCAAGAAAGATTTTTGAGGGCTTCGAACTTTTCACGACGACCTTTCACAGAGCGCTTAACGATAAAACTCCGGTTAATACGCATTAAGTCTGCGGCAAAAGGCTTACTGAGTAAATTATCACCGATAGCGATTCTAACCAATGGTCGACCCTGCTTGTGAAGACCCAAATTAACCATCGCTGGATCTAGGGCAATATCCCTGTGATTACTCATATATAAACAGGTATTCTCTGAGGGTATGTTGTCGAGCCCGCCAAACCCGTAACTGTCAGAGGTGGTTTCAAGCACAGCCATCAGGCGCGATGTCATATGCGCCTGAAAGTCCGCAACAGTTGAAACACCAACCATTAGGTTACGCAGTTTGCGCCGTAGAAACGGTCGCAGTATCCATGTGAAAATACCGGGGAGAACTTTTGTTATCCGCGGAAACTCGCGGGTAAGTAAAAGATCAAGTAACTCAGGATCGGCTACCATGCGCGTTAAGGCGCTAGGCACTTCGCTATCGTTGTAGGGACGAATATCCTCAAAATCATTCATGCTATTAGTCGACTAATAATTATTATTATCTAGCTTTTAATGGGACGTTGGCGGGAATTATACCAATGCACTTCATGAGAGAACTCATCAACCTTATCTGCAACATCCAACACTAGGGCAAACAACGCCATCCGCACCAATAGGCCGTTATCGGTTTGCCGGAATATCGCCAAGTTAGGGTTATCATCAAGGTCAATATCCAATTCATTAGCATCAGCTCGTGAATCACGAGGTAAGGGATGCATAATAACCGTATTGGGCTGACAGTATTCTGTATAGATAGCTTGGTTAAGTCGAAACTTACCCCGATAAAGGTCGGCCTCTTGTTTTGTCGAGAACCGTTCCTCCTGAATCCGCGTTGAATAAACGATGTCGACATCCGCCAAGCTCTGGGTCATTTCATGAGATACAGTCACTTCGACCCCTGCGCTGCGCATGGATTCAATAATTGACTCTGGCAAGGCTAATTCGGCGGGAGAAATCAACACCACATGAACTTCGTCATACAAAGATAATAATTTTCCAAGCGAGTGTACTGTGCGGCCGTGGCGCAAATCACCAATCATGGCAATGCTCATTCCATCGACAGATCGTCCTTTATCAGCTAACTCTTTGCGGATGGTATATAAATCCAACAACGCTTGAGTAGGATGCTCATTAGCCCCATCACCGCCATTTATCACGGGGACTCGACTCGCTGTAGCAAAATCTGCGACTGATCCAGCTTCAGGATGCCGCATGCAAATTACGTCACTAAACCCTGATAAAACACGCGCAGTATCTTGCAGAGACTCACCCTTGACTAAGGCCGAATTCTCAAAGCCAGCCGTTTCTCGAACCTCGCCACCTAATAGATTAAACGCAGAACCAAAACTGACCCGAGTACGTGTACTGGCCTCAAAAAACATATTACCTAGAATCGCACCTTCAAGAACTCTTGTTACCCTTTTACGGAGAGCATACGGCTCCATCTGATCAGCCACAGCAAAGACACGATCGACGTCTTCACGTTGAAACTGGTTGATTGATAGGATATGCGCGCCGGTAAAGTTCAAGATTTAACCTCGGGGCAAAAAGTTGATGTGGGGGATTTTAGCCTTTTTCGTCGCTGCACTCTAGTTTGATAACAAAAATTCATCATTAACCTGCGTAGCCCAATCATTTAGGGCCTCCAGTACGGTGATTTTTTCAGTAGATAAACTACCATTGGCCAACAACTGAGCTATCTCAGCGCCCTGTTGTTCCATGGTTAAATAGCCAGACTTCTCATCGGTTAGTCGCCAGCGACAGTTTTCAGCCCAAATAGCACGCTCTGAATCTGTTAATGAGTCGTTAAAATAACGCGCCCGATAACTAAACAATAAATCATTGTAACGCTGGTCACTAAAATGAAAGCGGTGTTCGGTCAAATCTGCACAACTAGCAAGGCGTACTTCGTCTAACAAATGCTTATCAGCATTGGGTAAGAAACCATCGTACAAGCGTTGTTCGGCATCTGGCTTTTCGGGGTATGATTGGCTATTAAATACCGCCTGTAATTTACCCGACAAATCCATCTGATTAAGCCTCTGCCAATGCAATTCACAGCGCTGAACATCGATATCCAAGCGCTTCGCTGCAGCGTCATCAATTAATTTGTGCGTCGTGACAACAGGGGCCTTATTAATATGCACTACTTTGAGGGGAATGCGTACTTCATGGTCCGCCAACTCCGCCGTTGATGTGAACACTCGCCGGGTAATTTCCTCAGAACTTAAATCGATTAACTCTTCGGGATTAAAAGACAGGTCTATACAAATAATGCCGTTGTTGTTAGTAGGGTGTTGAGCCAATGGCATCATAATAGCGCCGTACATATGGGCTCTTGAGAGCATGCCCGAAATATGGAAAAAAGGCTTTCGCTCAGACAGGTTCAGCATTTCTCCAACCGCTTTTTTACTCCTCATGTTCACTACGTAGTCAAATAACCGAGGCTGTTTATCCTTGACCAATTTAGCCACCGCAATAGTCGCGGTTACATCAGATAAGGCATCATGAGCAGACTCGTGGGCAAGACCATTTGCCGCGGTTAAGTGCTCAAGCTTAAAACTCGGACGACCCGGTTCATGGTCTGGCCATTCTATTCCTTCCGGACGCAACGCTCTGGTCAATCGCAACATATCCATAACGTCCCAGCGAGAATTACCATTTTTCCACTCTCGCTGATAAGGATCAAAAAAGTTTCGGTACAGAGCGTAACGAGTGACCTCGTCATCAAAGCGGATACTGTTGTAACCCACTCCACAGGTGCCAGGCACCGCAAGTTGTCGGTGGATAGCTTCGATAAACTGAGGCTCGGATAACCCTTTTTCCAAGGCTAATTGAGGCGTGATTCCTGTGATAAGGCAGGCTTGAGGCGCTGGTAGTATATCTTTCTGGGGCTGGCAATAAATAACCAGAGGTTCACCGATTGGGTTTAAATCCTCGTCAGTCCTTAAACCAGCAAACTGTGATGGTCGATCCTTAGAGGGGTCAACGCCAAAAGTTTCGTAGTCGTGCCAGTAGAAAGTATTTGCCATAGGTTAAAGCCTTTCTCCACGTAAATACGAGTTAATATGCCGGTTGAGCCGCTCAACCACCCTCGACTAAGGGTTTCGCGGGACTCACCTCAGGCTTAGGTTCAGGTTCAGGTTTAGGCTTAGGGGCAGGAGTCGCCAGACGCTGCTCTAACTGATAGATTTTTTGCGTGATTTGCCGGCGGAAGCCCTCTATAGCTTCAATAGCTTCGGCATTATTAGCCTGATCACGTCCTGTGCGGGACAGCGATGTTTTTAGTCGGTTAAGCTCATCGGCATACTGACGCATTGCCTCATTAGTATTTTCTATGTCTGCAGAAAGTCCTAACTGGGTAACGCTAACCTCACCAATAGCTGCAGTCTCTTTGTCAACTCGAGCCACCAGAGCGGTAATGGATTCTTGGCTGGCAACACGCTTAGTCGCAAGGAAAGCAATATCCTTTTTGTTAGCGGCTATTTTTGTCTTGTTTGTATCGTTGGTGACGCCCCAGAGTTTTCTTATCTCACTCCAGTGCTTTTTTAATTCCTCACCCTGCTTACTAATGTTGAGTTGCATCGCTGCACCCGACTGGGTAACAGACTCATCCGTGCTGCTAAGCCGTGACTCTAGTAGATCAAATCGCCCCAAAAGAGACTCATGCTTAGCTGAAAGATCCTGATACTGCAATCCTCCAAAAATGCCGGCTCCAATCAAACCGAAAAAGGTCAGCAATAGAATAAACTTCATTAGCCCCGACATCCCAGAATCAGACGCCTGGCGACCATTTTTTGAGCCAAGCGTATCACCACGAGACTCTGGCAGGTTGCGTCCGATCATGTCGTCACGTTCGGCTACAATTGAAGTTTTTGGTTTTTTATCCATATCTTTTTTTGATTCCATTGTCATATTTGATCAGCGACAGACTCAATACTATCTCATTACACCAAATTATACGCTGATCTTGGCCAATATATAAAAATGACAGCCACAAAAAAACCGGTGAAGGTTACCTAACACCGGTTTTTAATTTAAGCAATTTTAAAGTAGGTTAAGCGCGCCAATCAATATCGCAGTCAAAGCCAGACTCGAACCAATGACACCATTAACAGTCGTCATTGGGCCTTGCTTACCTTTTAGTCCATTAATTTCTAAGGCTACAATAATCACTAAAGCAACTGTTAACCCAGTGCCGCCAACCGCAGTGCCATAACCATGGCCCGCATAATGTGGTCCCGCTAACATGCCAAACAACATAGGTGCTGAGAACAAGGTATTAGTTCGAGATGCGAGAAGCGCTTTAGCGCCCGCTGCAGCCTTATCACCGCCCTCAACAAGACCTAAAGCAATTTTTTGTGCTGGCCAAATAATCATCCATACATTTGCCGCCATCAGCGTACCCATGACAACGCCGATAACAATATAGTTATTCAACTGATTCATGCGCATTACGCCTTCTAGCAATAGAAGACCGGTGATAAACGTAAACATAGCGCCCCATCTAAACCACCATAGAGCGCTGGGCGCTAATTTAGCTTTAGCATCCGCTAAGCCTTCAGCTGAAGCTTGTTTAAAGTATCCACCTTGAACAAAGTTAAAATAGTAGAGCATGCCAATCCAAGTGATACCAAACAAAAGGTGTCCCCAACGGGCAAGTAGGTTGATAAATTCGGCAGTCATGAGCAATCCCTCTAGAAATTAATACCCTTACAGGCTTTAGGTTTATTTAGCATCATTATAGGTTTTTTGTGATTTTTTGATAGGTTTTTTGTAAAGTTTATAGCAGTTTTACACTGTATTTGTCGATTAATCTGATTGATTTGCTCGTCACTTGTGTGCAGCAGTCAGCAAGATATATGTGGAGATCAAAAAACGAACTCAAAAAAAAGCCCCACGGGTTAGCGCGGGGCTTTTTAATTTTTCGGGTTTGGGCTTACATCATGCCGCCCATACCACCCATACCGCCCATACCACCGCCCATACCACCCATGTCAGGCATGCCAGCAGCACCGCCCTCACTAGGAGCATCAGCAACCATAGCTTCGGTAGTGATCATTAGTCCAGCAATCGAAGCCGCAGCCTGCAGCGCGGTTCTAGTCACCTTAGCAGGATCAAGAATACCCATGTCGATCATATCGCCATACTCACCAGTAGCTGCGTTATAACCAAAGTTACCGGTACCTTGCTTAACCTTATCGACCACGACAGATCCTTCTTCACCCGCGTTCTCAACGATCTGACGAAGTGGAGTCTCCATTGCGCGAAGAGCAATCCCGATACCCGCAGTTTGATCTGTATTCTCGCCCTCCAAGTCTTTAATCTGCTGTAAGACACGAATGAGTGCAACACCGCCACCGGCGACAACGCCCTCTTCTACAGCTGCACGAGTAGCGTGCAACGCATCTTCAACACGAGCCTTCTTCTCTTTCATTTCGATTTCAGTCGTTGCGCCCACTTTGATCACTGCAACACCGCCAGCCAATTTGGCAACACGCTCTTGCAACTTCTCTCGATCATAGTCAGAACTAGTATCTTCAATCTGCGCTCGAATTTGCTTAACTCGACCTTCGATTGTAGCGTGCTCGCCTGCACCATCAACAATAGTGGTATTTTCTTTAGTCATGCTGACGCGCTTAGCCGTGCCTAAGTGCTCCAAAGTAGCGCCTTCAAGATCAAGGCCAACTTCTTCAGAAATCACAGTTCCACCGGTCAGAATAGCAATATCTTCCAACATTGCCTTACGACGATCGCCAAATCCAGGCGCTTTACAGGCTGAAACTTTAACAATGCCACGTAGGTTGTTCACCACAAGAGTTGCCAATGCTTCACCTTCAACATCTTCAGCAATAATCAACAGTGGCTTACCCGCTTTAGCAACCGCTTCAAGCAACGGCAGTAACTCACGAATGTTGGAGATTTTTTTATCTGCCAGCAATATAAGTGGGCTGTCCTGTTCGGTGCTCATGTTTTCTTGGTTGTTGATGAAGTACGGGGATAGATATCCACGATCAAACTGCATACCTTCAACGATATCCAGTTCATTTTCTAAACCGCTGCCTTCCTCTACAGTGATAACGCCTTCTTTGCCAACCTTGCCCATTGCATCGGCAATGATGTCGCCAATGTGGCTGTCGCTGTTAGCTGAAATAGTACCAACTTGAGCAATTTCTTTATTTTCTGCGCAAGGCTTTGCAATCGCGGCAATTTCTTTAGTCGCTACAATCACTGCTTTTTCAATACCACGCTTTAAATCCATCGGGTTCATACCCGCAGCAACCAACTTCAAGCCTTCATTAACAATAGTCTGGGCTAATACGGTTGCAGTGGTAGTGCCATCACCAGCATCATCTGATGCCTTTGACGCGACTTCTTTAACCATCTGCGCACCCATGTTTTCGAACTTATCGTTGAGTTCGATCTCTTTGGCTACCGATACACCATCTTTAGTCACGGTAGGTGCACCAAATGACTTATCTAAAACTACATTACGGCCTTTAGGCCCTAAGGTTACCTTAACTGCGTTGGCTAAAACATTCACACCATCAAGCATGGCTTGACGAGAATTGTTGCCAAACTTTACTTCTTTAGCTGCCATGATTTTTTCCTTCCAAATTCTGTTATAAACAATTTAAATTTAAGCTTCGACTACAGCCTTAATATCGCTCTCGCTGAGGATGATTAATTCTTCGCCATCCACATCAATCTTGTCATTACCCGCGTACTGGCCAAAAACGACCACATCGCCAATTTTGACGTCAACCGGACGTAATTCACCGCTATCTAGAACACGGCCACTGCCGACGGCAATAACTTCGCCTTGATTAGGCTTTTCTTGTGCAGAGCCCGGCAATAATATTCCACCTGCTGTTTTTTGCTCTTCTTCCTCGCGACGAACGATAACTCGGTCGTGTAATGGGCGAATTTTCATAGTTCTCTTCTCCGATTATTCTATCTTAAGTTGTCAAAGTTCACTTGCGATGTGATTACTTTCGCAATTGTTGCTTTATATGGTGCCAGACCTTTTGTTTTTCAAGGCCTAACAGTAATTTTTTTTGCGGTAAAAAGACTTTTTACTCTAGATCCTTAGGTTCCCAAGATTCTCCGTCGATTACATTGCCGGAACTATCGGTCCGATCTGAGTTTTGGCTTGGGCCTCCACCTGCATGAAATCCGCCGACAGGAGAGCCTGCCACAACCATTTTGCTGAGAACTCGCGTCACAATTAAGGCTCTTATTGGTGGTATGAGTCCAGCGAAACCAATGACATCGGTAAAGAACCCAGGGGTGAGTAACAAGGCGCCAGACACAGCAAGAATAATCGCCTCGCCTATTTCCTTTGCAGGCAACTGGCCTTCTTGCAGTTTTTGACGCCCACGCCACAACGTGGAAAAACCTTGCTCGCGCAGTAACGCTGCGCCAACTACAGCCGTCAACAACACCAAGCCAATCGTCAGTAACGCACCAATTTGACTACCCACAGTGATTAACAGCCACATTTCCAATACTGGCATGACAATAAACAACAGCAATAGATACTTCACGGGTCACTCCTTTAACTAAGTCTACTTATGATTATTGGGGTAGTTTGCACTATTTCAACATCCGACTGAATAGCGTAGTCTTTACTGATGGACAATAATGATCGTGAGATTAGACTTTACACTGTTATTCAAGGCATTCCGGCAGGTAAAGTGGCGACCTACGGTCAGATTGCCAGCTTAGCCGGCTTGCCTGGTGCAGCTCGCTTGGTGGGCAAAGTCTTAAGTGGTTTGCCCGCAGATACCCAGTTGCCCTGGCATCGCGTTATTAATGCCGCTGGCAAGATTAGTCTGCCTCAAAATAGTGACTCTTTTGCTGAACAAAAGAAAAGGCTAGCTGAAGAAAAAGTGCTTGTTTGCGGAAACGGCATTAAACTAAGTGAATACCAATGGCGACCTTAAACGGGTTTCTTACTAAACGCTAAGGTTACAACGCTAGGGACAATCAATGAGTTCACCAACCATTAAGCAGTCGCTACTTAACCGGCGCATGCTCATTTGCATTTTCACCGGCTTTGCCTCGGGGATGCCCCTGTATGTTTTGATCTCACTGGTACCTGCCTGGTTGCGTACTGAGGGTGTAGGACTCAAAGAGATCGGCTTTTTTGCTTTAATAGGCTTACCTTACATTTGGAAGTTTCTTTGGTCCCCACTGTTAGATCGCTACTCACTGTCTCTATTTACATTTAAGCCCGGACTACGCCGCAGTTGGATGCTCTCTACACAATTATTACTGCTGATAACCATCGCTGCCCTAGGGTTTTTAGATCCACTAACCCAACTCTGGCCTATCGCTTGGTTATGCCTGGGTATCGCATTTCTAAGCGCGACCCAAGATATTGTTTTAGATGCTTACCGTCGCCAAATATTACCCGATCACGAGCTGGGTTTAGGAAACTCTATACATGTTAATGCCTACAGAGTCGGTGGCCTGATTCCGGGGTCGCTATCATTAGTACTTTCAGACTTCCTACCATGGGAAACTGTCTTTTTAATAACCGCCGCCTTTGTGTTGGCAGGAATAGCATTAACGCTTACTATTTCCGAACCACCCCGGGCTCATCAACACCCCACGACCCTACAAGCCGCTATAGTGGAACCCTTCCATGAGTTCTTTTCTCGACAGGGTGTGCAGCAGGCTCTGCTGATTTTGGCCTTTATGCTGCTGTATAAACTGGGCGATGGCATGGCCACCGCCCTGGCAACACCGTTCTACCTTGATATGGGTTATAGCAAAAGTGAAATAGGCATAGTCGCTAAGCAGGCAGCGCTGTGGCCAATGATTATTGGTGGTATCGCAGGTGGTATATTAATGCTCAAGATCGGCATTAATCGTGCCCTGTGGCTGTTTGGCTTGGTTCAAATCGTATCTATTTTGGGCTTTGCGGTGCTGGCCCGTGTCGGTGAAGGTTTGTGGTTACTGGGTTTGGTGATTGGTTTTGAATATCTAGGGGTCGGCCTTGGCACTGCAGCCTTTGTCGCCTTTATTGCTCGAACAACAAACCCCGCGTTTGCTGCGACTCAATTTGCATTATTTACGGCCGTAACAGCAGTACCTCGAACTGTGGCTAGCGCGACAACTGGAATTATTGTCGAGAGCATAGGCTGGGAGAACTTTTTCTATATGTGCACACTAATTGCTATTCCTGGCATGCTACTGCTATTCAAGGTCGCCCCCTGGAATGCTGATAAGCCCTAGGTTCTGAGCAGTGTTCTAAAATAAGCCCAATCAAAGGCTGGACCGGGGTCGGTTTTTCGATCCGGCGCAATATCACAATGCCCAACAATACGTTCAACGGTCAGTGCCGGATATTTGGCCATCAAACAGTCGGTCACCGCGGCCAATTGTATGTATTGAGCATCGGTATAAGGTTGGGTGTCTGTACCTTCTAACTCAATACCAATACTAAAGTCATTGCAGGCTGCGCGGCTATCAAACTCTGACACACCAGCATGCCAAGCACGCTGCTCAAAGGGTACGAACTGGGTCACAATCCCCTTGCGATCGATCAGCAGATGGGCTGACACCTTAAAATCGGCAATCTCTGCAAAGTAAGAATGGGCAGTGGGGTCTAAGGTATTAGTGAACAACTCAGTAATATGGCCGCCGCCAAACTGTCCCGGAGGCAGACTAATATTATGAATCACTAACAGGCTAATGTCAGACTCATCGGGGCGCAGATCTGCATTAGGCGATGCCAATGTCATTGCTGTTGATAGCCAACCCTGATCAATACTCATACAGACTCTCTTTTATCGTGCCACTATAGATTAGAGTTATTGAAACAGATCAGTGGATTAAAGCCAATCGCGCAATTAATGCTACAATCCGTAGCCATTTTTTGGCCGGCTTATCGATATAGATCTAAGGCCATCATAGGAGAGTCATGACTATCAGCAATTTACCCCAAGACACCGCCGGCGATATACCGCTGTGTGTGGCCCGAGCATTGCAAGAGGACATTGGTCACGGCGACATTACCGCCATGCTCATTCCAGCTGAACAAGAGGCTAAAGGTGAAGTGGTTAGCCGCGAACATGCGGTTATTTGTGGCCGCCCTTGGGTTGATGAGGTCTTTCGTCAGCTGGACCCCAACACCAGTATTGACTGGTTGGTAGAGGACGGCGATAAGGTGGCGCCTGACCAACTCTTATTTAGCATCAGTGGCAACGCAAGAGTATTACTTACCGGTGAGCGTACAGCGTTAAATTTTCTGCAAATGCTGTCGGGTACCGCAACACTGGCACGGCAATACGCTGACTTAACTACTGGCAGCGAGGTAAAGATTCTCGACACACGCAAGACCATACCTGGCCTGCGTTTAGCGCAAAAATATGCGGTCACAGTGGGTGGCTGCAGTAATCATCGCATTGGTCTGTATGACGCGTTTTTAATTAAAGAAAACCATATAGCCGCCTGCGGGGGCATTGCCCTAGCAGTGGCTAAAGCGCGAGAAATTGCACCAGAAAAACTGGTAGAGGTAGAAGTTGAAACCCTTGAAGAACTGCATCAAGCCTTAGATGC
>JAPKEJ010000061.1 GCA_028822155.1 Porticoccaceae bacterium | reverse complement strand
CGGGCCTTTCTTTTGTGCAATGCCAATAGCCAAAACATCGATCACCGCCAGATGAGCAATCCGCGATGACAACGGCGTATAAATTTGAATGTCTTCTTTTGCGTCCACCTCAATCGGAATTGAAGCCCCAAGCGCAACCGGTGAGCCGCTCGGGGCCAAGGCAATGACTAGGGCTCCCGCCTGCTTTACCAATTCCATCGAATCTAGCAACGCTTGAGATCGCCCTGACTGAGAGATAGCAATAACCACGTCGCCTGCGTGGAGAGAAGTAGCGGACATGTTTTGAAGATGGGGATCAGAGTATGCAGCAGAGGTGATTTGAAGCCTGAAGAATTTATGCTGTGCGTCAAAGGCCACTGCGGCCGAGGCGCCAAAGCCATAGAACTCGACACGGCCAGCAGCGCAAATTGCAGCAACAGCGGCTTCGAGATTTTCTAGTACCAAACTATCGCGAACCTTTAGCAAGGCATCAACCGTAGAGTCAAAAACCTTATGGGTATATTCTCGGGTAGAGTCTGTGTCGGTAACTGCAATCTGGCCATAACTTGGGCTCGAAGCAAGTTGTTGGGCTAGCGCGAGCTTAAAATCTTGAAAGCCCTTACAACCAACGGCGCGACAAAATCTAACAACGGTGGGTTCACTCACTGAAGCCTGTTGGGCCAAATCTACGATACGCATGCGGATAACATTTAGCGGCGATTTGAGAACAAAGTCGGCAACTTTGCGTTCCGATTTCCGTAGCGCAGGTAAGGTGTCACTGATGGTTTGAGTTAATTGAGCAGGTTTCATGAGTAATCCAAAATAATTTATGTAAAAAATTTACAAGAAAACAGCCTATATTGCTAGTTTTGTAGTAAAAAAAGACTCATTTAGGGTTTATTTTGACTATTTCGTCACTTTATAGGCCGTTGGGTGGATTGATCTTGGTTAAAACTGAAAAGAAATTAAGTTGATCCCGATTTTTGCTCGTTAAATTGTTAGACTGCAAGCCTATGGACGTAACCTCAATATTACATAATCTCAACGCACCCCAAGAACAGGCAGTTACCAGCGACAAGCAGCACCTTTTAGTATTAGCGGGTGCTGGTAGCGGGAAAACGCGCGTTCTGGTGCATCGTATCGCCTGGAAAATTCAGGTGGATAATGTCTCGCCTTACGGCATTCTAGCGGTGACTTTTACTAATAAAGCTGCCCGTGAAATGCGTGAGAGGATCGATGAGTTATTGGGCATGTCATTGAGAGGGATGTGGGTAGGGACTTTTCATGGTTTGGCGCATCGATTGTTAAAGTCCCACTGGCGGGATGCCAAATTACCAGAAAATTTTCAAATTTTAGATTCCGATGATCAGCTACGGATGGTTAAGCGCGTCATGCGCAGTATGGACCTAGACGAGCAACGCTGGCCGCCAAAGCAGGCACAATGGTGGATAAACGGTCAAAAAGATGAGGGCTTGCGGTCTGCCCACATTCAAGAAGGTGGAGACCTTTACCTGGCGACTATGCTGCGGATCTATAGAGGCTATGAAGAAACCTGCGAACGCTTAGGCGTGATTGATTTTGCCGAATTACTACTGCGAGCTTTAGAGCTATGGAAGCATAATCCTTCGGTATTAGAGCACTACCAGCAGCGCTTCAAGCATATTTTAGTGGATGAATTTCAAGACACTAACGCGGTTCAATATGCCTGGTTGAGATTGCTGGCGGGGAAAGTGAGTGCCGTCACCGCAGTAGGTGATGATGACCAATCAATTTACGGTTGGCGTGGCGCTAAGGTAGAAAATATTCTTAGCTATGAACGAGATTTTCCTGACACTGAGACAGTAAAACTAGAGCAAAACTATCGTTCGACGTCGAACATCTTGCTAGCGGCTAATGCGGTGATTGCAAAGAATGCCGGTCGCCTTGGGAAAAATCTTTGGACTGATGCAGGAGAAGGGGAAGCTATTGCACTCTATTCTGCTTTTAATGAACACGACGAAGCCCGTTATATCGCAGATCGATTGCATAGCTGGAGTAATGAAGGGAATCGACGTGAAGACGCGGCGATTCTTTATCGCTCTAACGCACAATCACGAGTGCTAGAGGCGGCATTATTACAGGCGGAAATCCCTTACCGTATCTATGGTGGACAGCGCTTTTATGAACGGCTGGAAATCAAAAATGCTCTTTCTTATTTACGCCTCATGTTGAATTGTCACGATGACGTGGCTTTTGAGCGAGTAGTCAATGTGCCACCTCGTGGCATTGGTGAACGTACCCTAGAGCTAGTCCGAGAATTGGCTCGAGATAACGTGACTTCACTTTGGTCAGCAGCAGTTGCGATGGTCACTGAAAAGCGCATGGCGGCGCGAGCAACCAACGCTATTGCCGCTTTTATTGAGCTAGTTAATGAAATGAGCGGACAGCTTGATGAGCTGCCGTTGGCTGAACAAGCGGATAATGCAATACAACACAGTGGTCTGATAAGCATGCATCGCCGGGAAAAAGGCGAACGAGGACAGGCCCGCGTTGAAAATCTCGAGGAGCTCGTTGGCGCTTGCCGAAACTTTGAAGCGGAAGACAGGGACTTGCCTGTTCTGCCACAGTTTTTAGATCAAGTGGCCTTAGATGCTGGCGATCGCCAAGCTGATGAAGATCAAGATGCTGTGCAGTTAATGACCTTGCACAGCGCAAAGGGACTTGAATTTCCGTTGGTATTTATTGCCGGAATGGAAGAAAATTTGTTTCCGCACAAGAGGTCATTGGACGAGTCTGGACAGCTAGAAGAAGAGAGGCGCTTGGCTTATGTGGGAATAACACGCGCTATGGAGAAGCTTTATCTGACTTTCGCTGAAACTCGCTCCATTTACGGAACTGAATCGTTTAATTCAGTGTCTAGGTTTGTGCGTGACATTCCAAAAGAGGTAATAGAAGAGGTCCGCATACAAAATACCATCGCTCGGCCCACCAGCTACGCTGCGGGTGCTATGCGCAGTGACCAGGGTGATGAAACTGGATTTCAGTTGGGCCAGCAGGTCAATCATAATGTTTATGGCGAAGGGGTGATTTTGAATTTCGAAGGTAATGGCCCGCGAGCGCGTGTGCATGTAAGCTTTGAGGACGTTGGGACTAAAATTTTAATTCTTGCGTCGGCAAATTTGGCCGCCGTATAAAAAGAGTGGAAAACACTGCAAAAGAGGGTAAAAAATGCGCATTATAGTAACCGTACTGTTCGCTTTGTTCTTGGTTAGTTGTAGCGGGGGCGAGGATAAGACAGTCGCCACTGGCGTCACTGAGAAACAACAACTTTTTAAATGGAAGTTGGTCACCACGTGGCCTAAAAATTACCCGGGATTGGGCACGGGGCCGGAAAATTTCGCTAAAAAAGTTAATGCGATGAGTGACGGTAGATTGCAGATTAAGGTGTTCGGTGCGGGTCAAATGGTCCCTGCGTTTGAAGTTTTTGATGCTGTGTCTCAAGGCACTGCCGAAATGGGACATGGTGCTTCTTACTACTGGACCGGAAAGGCAAAGGCTGCTGCATTTTTCACCTCGATCCCTTTTGGGCTTAACGCTCAAGAGATGAACGGATGGCTGCACTATGGTGGTGGGCTGGAGTTGTGGCGTGAACTTTATGCTGATTTCAACTTGGTTCCTTTTGCTGCAGGCAATACTGGCGTGCAAATGGCCGGATGGTTCAATCGAGAAATAAACTCCATGGATGATATAAAGGGATTGAAAATGCGTATCCCAGGAATGGGAGGGGATGTTATTACTCGCGCCGGCGGAGTGTCTGTGACCATCGCTGGGGGTGAACTTTATACTGCGATGCAGACTGGCGTTATCGATGCTCTTGAATGGGTGAGTCCATATAATGACATCGCACTTGGCTTTCATCAGGTCGCCAAATACTACTATTACCCTGGTTGGCACGAACCGGGTCCCACCCTAGAGTTGATTGTTAATAAAGATGCTTTGGCGACCTTACCGAAGGATTTACAGGCGATTGTTGAAACCGCCGCCCGGGCCGTTAATCAAGATATGCTCGATGAATATACCGCCCGTAACAACGAGGCGCTGGTGCAGTTGGTTGATGTTCATGGTGTGCAACTAAAGAAATTACCCGATGAGGTTATTCGAGAGCTGCGAAAAATTTCTGGTGAAATGCTTGAGGAACTATCGGAAGACTCAGAGCTGTCCCGACGTATTGCTGAGTCAGCTAAAGCCTTCCAAAAGCAAGCCACAGCGTATCACAGCATTTCTGAAGAGGCGTATTATCAAGCTCGCAAAGAGAAATAGACGCTTATATGAGCGAAGTATAGGCGAGAGTTATTGCCAGCTTTAAAAGTGCTGGTATTAATTTCTCCAAAAAGTGGGGGTAAACAGCACCAGCAGAGTAAATATTTCCAGTCGTCCTAAGAGCATTCCCCAGCTCAGGACTACCTTGGCAAAACTACTAATTTCTGCGTAGTTAGTTGCAACGCCCCCCAACCCGGGACCAAGGTTGTTTAGTGCAGCTGCAGTGGCTGACCAGGCTGTTACGTAGTCCAATCCTGAAGCCAACAGCAGCAGGACCATTAGATAAAACAGTGCTAAATAAACCCCAAAGAAAGCCCAGACCGCATCCACTACTCTGTCTGGAATCCGGCGGTTGCGTATTTTAATGGGCAGTAGTGCATTAGGATGTACTAGCCGATAAACCTCTCGAATGCCTTGCTGCGCCATAATCAGCATTCGACCAATCTTGATGCCGCCACCTGTAGAACCCGCGCAAGCGCCGAAGAAACTTAAAAATATTAAAAAGAAGGGTAAAAAGGTTGGCCAGCTATTGAACTCAGTTGTGGTAAATCCGGTGGTGGTTAGCATTGAGACTAGCTGAAATACGCCGAGACTGAAGCTGTCTTCCCAGCCGTAGGTGCCGCTAAAATAAAGATATGAACAGGTAATCAATATTCCGAATAATAGGAGATAAATGTACATCCGAGCTTCTGCATCTGCCCAATAAAAAGTAAGGCGCCGGTTATGCCAAACGTGGTAGTGCAGAGCAAAGTTCAGCCCCGAGACGATCATGAAAAAGGTACAGATAGCCATGATTAAATCACTATCAAAGAAGCCAATGCTCGCGTCATGGGTCGAAAATCCACCAATAGCGACGGTGGAAAAGCTATGCCCGATAGCATCAAAACCGCTCATCCCCGCGAACCAGTAGGCTAGCGCGCAGACAATGGTGAGTGTTAGGTAGATTTTAAACAACACATTAGCTGTTTCAGCAATGCGCGGGGTTAACTTGGAGTCTTTCATGGGCCCAGGTGTTTCCGCCCGGTATATTTGCATGCCGCCGACACCTAGCATAGGTAAAATAGCCACGGCAATAACCACAATCCCGATACCGCCCAGCCATTGTAACTGCTGCCGATAATAGAGAATTGAGCGGGGCAATTCATCGAGACCCGATAAAACCGTTGCTCCGGTGGTCGTTAATCCAGAGACTGATTCAAATAATGCGTCAACAAAGGACAGGTTAGTCGCCTCAGAAAACATGAGAGGCAAGGTCCCAAAAGTGCTAAGTACTAGCCAGAAAAACACAGTGACAAAAAAGCCATCCCGCGTTCTCAGTTCTCCGGTGCGGCCTCTAGATGGGAGCCAGAAAACTAATCCAACGAGTTGTGTGATGGCAAAAGCTGCCAAGAACATCGGCGTAGTATTTTCTTCATAGATGTGCGCGACGAGGATTGGTGAGAGCATTGTTAGGCTGAATATCATCAGCAGCATGCCTAAAACTCGCGATATAACAGCAATATGCATAAAGGGGCACGTCCTAGAAAAAAGTGAATCCGACCGCAAAGAGTTTTTCAACGGCCTTAGTATTTTCTTTGTCGACGACAAACACTATAACGTGGTCGTCGGTCTCTATTACGGTGTCATGATGAGCAATGATGACCTCTCCATTTCGGACCAACGCCGCTAGCGTAGATCCTGGGGGCGACTTAATATCACCAATCGCGCGGCCTACCACCTTTGATGATTTTGCATCACCATGGACAATGAATTCTAAGGCTTCCGCAGCACCTCGTCGCAGAGAGTGTGCAGTAACAGTATCGCCTTTGCGGACATGGGTCAGCAGTGAGCTTGTTGTCGCCTGTTGCGGAGATATAGCGATATCAATTTGCCCACCCTGCATTAGATCTGCATACACCGGATTACTGATTAGCGTCATGACTTTTTTGGCACCAAGACGCTTGGCTAGAAGAGAGGCCATGATGTTGACTTCATCATCGTTGGTTAGAGCCAAGAACACGTCGGTTTTATCAATGTTTTCATCCAACAGCAGCTCTTGATCCGTGGCTGAACCGTTTAAAACTACCGCGCGATTTAGCTTTTCAGATAAATAGGCTGCCCGGGTAGGGGAAACTTCAATGACTTTAATATTGTAATCTTCTTCAAGGGCTTTGGTCAGTCTAAAGCCAATGTTGCCGCCACCAGCGATAACCAGTCGGTGATAAGGCTTTTCAAGACGGCGCAGCTCACCCATGACCTTACGTATGTTTTTCTTGGCTGCAATAAAAAACACTTCATCGCCATCTTCGATGACCGTATCACCTACCGGAAAAATGGCCCGATCCTTTCGGTAGAGTGCGGCAACGCGCGCATCTGCCTTCGGTATATGCTCTTTCAGGGTACGCAACTCTTGGCCCACCAGAGGACTATCTTTAACCGCGCGCAAGCCCACTAGCTGAAGAGCGCCGTCAGCAAAATCCAGAACCTGCAGTGCCCCAGGTTGTTCAATCAGTCGACGAATGTAATCGGTGACAGCTTGTTCCGGCGCGATCATTACATCCACCGGCATATTTTTGTCATTGAAAAGAAGGCTTTTATATTTCGGGTTGGTGTAATTGTATGCTCGCACTCGGGCTATTTTAGTCGGCGTTTGGAACAGTGAATAGGCCACTTGGCAAGCGGTAATGTTAATTTCATCGCTACTAGTCACCGCGACCAGCATATCTGCATCTTCGATCCCGGCCTGAACCAAAACATCTGGGTAGCTGCCTGTGCCGACTACCGTTCTAATGTCGAGGCGATCTTGTAACGCGCGCAATACTCCTTCATCGATATCGACTAAGGTCACATCGTTGTATTCACGAGCTAGAGTTTCGGCGAGCGTTCCGCCAACTTGACCGGCACCTACTATAATTATTTTCATTGTTATTCCGGGCCTTTATCGACGCCTTTGTCGACAGATGGTTTTTTGCAAAGTCTTGCGTAGTAAAACCCATCAGAGCCGTTTATGGTGGGGAATAATTGTCGGCCGCAATCTGTAGCCACCCCCCAACTAGCCTCAATGGTCATTATTTCTGCTTCGTTGTGGCTAGCCACAAAAGCTTTTACTATCTGATCGTTCTCCTCCGGCAAGATTGAGCAGGTTGCATAGACTAAAATACCCTCATTGCTCAGAGTTTGCCAGAGTATTTCTAGCAACCTTGCTTGAATAACGGCTAGCTTATCAATATCCGCGGGTTTCCGCAGTATTTTGATGTCTGGGTGGCGTCGTATAACACCAGTTGCAGAACAGGGGGCGTCTAATAAAATGCGGTCAAAAGTTTGTTTATCCCACCAGCTATCGAGATCACCGGCATCAGCAACTTTGAGCTGCGCGCTGAGCCCCAGTCTTGAAAGGTTTTCTTCCACCCTAGGCATGCGTCTGGCCTCAGAGTCGATCGCTAAAACAGAGCTTAGACTAGGTTCAGCTTCAAGAATGTGACAGGTTTTACCTCCTGGCGCAGAGCAGGCATCTAACACTGACTGACCCGGCTTTAAACATAGCAACCCAGCGGCTAGCTGCGCGGCTTCATCTTGCACGCTTACATCGCCTTCAGAAAAGCCGGGCAGAGCAGTAACATCGACAGGTGAATCTAGGACCACACCATCTTCGCTGTGTCTTGTTTGCAGTGCAGTAATACCTGCGACTTCTAGACGCTGTATATATTCATTACGGAGGCCATGCCGTCGATTAACCCTCAAAGTCATTGGACCGCGATCATTATTGGCAGCAACAATGTCATCAATGGTAGCTTGAGGCCACGCATGAATGAGTTTTTTCATTAACCATTTTGGATGAGCAGATTGAAATGTTGCGTTATTTGCCTGCTCTTCTAGCAAAGTCGTTTTTTGCCGCTGAAAACTTCTCAATACAGCATTAACCAACCCTTTTGCCCATTTACGATTGAGACCATTTACAGCGGAAACGGTTTCATTGACCACAGCATGCTCTGATATGCGCATATACAATAGCTGATATATCCCACACACAATAAGGCCTTGAATTTCTAGGTCTTTTTCGCGTAGTGGCTTTTGGATTAGCTGCTTTAGTAAGATTGAAATTTGCGGGTACCAACGAAGAGAGCCAAAGCAGATTTCTTTGAATAGCGCGCGATCCTTTTCATCAACACGAGCCGCGTATTCGGGGAGTAGCATCGACAGCGACTGGCCACGAAGCACCTTAGCGATGACTTCTGCGGCCGCTACACGAATCGGCATTTGTCTTGTGCTTGATGCGTTATAGGCCAAGTAATTTCCCGTTAGCAAACAGCTCTGAGCGCGATTTCATGAGTTCTCCAATCGGCATTCTAGGCTTGCCGGCCAATTGAATTTCTTTTAGTAACAAGGCATCTTGACCGCAGCCGACTAACAGGCCTTCAGAATCAAATGAAACTATTTGCCCCGCAGCCACCTCACTATGGTCCGCGACAATAACCGCGTCCCAGACCTTAAATCGCTGTCCGTCAATTAACGAAAAGGCGGTTGGCGACGGGTTAAAAGCGCGTATACAACGATGTATATTTGTCGCTGACAGACTCCAATTAATCTGAGCTTCAGATTTATCAATTTTGGATGCGTAAGTGCTCTGGGTATCATCTTGCTCGATGCTGACGGCATTTCCGGCCTCAAGTTTGGCGAGTATGTTGGCCAATGAGGACGAACCTAAGACCGCAAGCCTCTTATATAAGGTGCCGCTTGTTTCGCTGTCAGATATTGAGCATTGAGCGGTTGAGAGAATTGAGCCGGTGTCGAGACCTGAATCCATCTGCATAATAGTTACACCACCCTTGGCATCGCCTGCTTCAATTGCCCTTTGGATAGGCGCCGCCCCACGCCATCTAGGAAGAATTGAGCCATGAACATTAATGCAACCCAGCCGAGGCGTATTCAAGATAGCTTGTGGAAGAATTAGCCCATAGGCTACAACGACCATGAGATCTGCTTGCAGGCGGGCCATAATTTCTTTTTGCCCTCCTTCTTTAAGAGACACGGGCTGAAAAACCTGAATATTGTGGGCCTCAGCTAGTTTTTTCACCGGGCTAGATGATAGCTTTTTCCCTCGACCCGCGGGACGATCTGGCTGGGTATATGCAGCCACGATTTGGTGGCTATTATCGTCGATAATAGACTGCAGATGAGATGCTGCAAAATCTGGTGTTCCAGCGAAAATAATTCTCACTTTACATACATCCTATGCTTGCTGTTTTTTCATCTTTTTGCGGATCATTTGTCGCTTTAAGGGGGAAAGGTAATCGACGAATAACTTACCCTCTAAGTGATCAATTTCGTGTTGGATACAAATGGCTAAAAGTCCAGAGGCCTCCTCTTTAAATGCATTTCCATCTCGATCTAAGGCAGATATCATTACATGAGACGGCCGATCTACAATTTCATAAATCCCTGGAACAGAGAGACAGCCCTCATCATATGGTTCAGTATTTTTGTCTAATATCTCGATTTCAGGATTAATAAAGACTCTTGGTTGAGATCGGTCTTTGGATAAGTCCATGACGATAACGCGCTCATGCACGTCAACCTGGGAGGCGGCTAAGCCGATGCCATCAGAATCGATCATTGTTTCCAGCATATCGTCCACCAAGCGTTGTATCGAGCCATTCACCTCTTTCACTGGCGTGGCTTTGATGCGCAGTCGTGGATTTGGGTACTGAAGAATTTCTAGTTTAGCCATGAATTCATTATTCTG
>JAPKEJ010000060.1 GCA_028822155.1 Porticoccaceae bacterium | reverse complement strand
GTTTAAACTTAGCCAGTGACTTTAGAGCAGCGCGCATCATATTTTTATAAGACGACACCCATGCAGAGAGTACTGTCAAATTATCCGCTTCTTCTCATCCTATTCTTGGGGGCAGCGCTAAGATTTTATAATTTGGGTGTGATCCCCGGAGAGACCTTTGATGAAATTTTTTATCCCCTTTATGGGTTAAATTATCTATCAGGTGAAAAATTCTTTTCGGTTCACCCCCCTCTTGGCACCTATCTTATTTCTTTGAGTATCTATTTGTACTACCTGATGCCGTGGACTGATACGTTAGCGTCAACAGCCTTTGAAATAGCTAATATAGATCCAATAAGCTACCGGTGGCTTAATGCTGCTACAGGGAGCGCACTTATCTTAGTGGCATATAAGCTCAGTATGCAGCTTCTCAACCAAAAGAGATTCGCACTCTTGGTCGCATTATTTTTCTGTTTGGATGGGTCATTATTAGTTGACTCAAGGTTTGGGCTAATCAATATTTACCTCAGTTTCTTTGGGTTTATAGCCATGTTATTCATGGTTAAGGCCTTTAAAAATAAGAACAGTCAGTCGCAAAATATAGCGCTGTCACTTATTTTCTTGGGGTTAACTATTTCGGTGAAATGGAATGGCTTGGGGTTTTGGGGTGTTGGTCTAGCAAGCATGATACTGATATTCCTATTGTCCAAAATAAATTCAAGCATGAAAAAAAATACTACTATGGTCAGCGCAGAGGAGCGCTTAAAGAATCTACCTTTGGTGGCATTGCTGATTGTGCCATTTTTTGTCTATGCCTTGGTTTGGATCCCAGATTTTATCTTCATGGATCAATTTTCATATAGTGAAAAACACCAACAAATGGCGGCCTTCCATTCAAATAATCTTGAGGAAAGTCCGCACCCTTACCGCTCTGAGTGGTACACATGGCCAGTAATGATAAAGCCTATAGGATATTACTTTGCCGCAAATGATGTTCTTCTTCCAGATGGAGCCAAGCAAACTGTTTTCACTAATGTACATTTGTTTCCTAATCCTGCGCTCTATTTATTCTCACTTTTGGCGATTGTCATTATGACCTTGGCCTGGATTAGAGGCGGATATGAGGCCATAGTAACGAAAAGCTACACACCAGAATTCTTAGTCATGTCTTTTATTCTAATCGGGTTTTACGGGAATCTTCTGCCGTGGGCCCTGGTCTCTAGATCGTTATTTTTGTATCACTATCAGCCGGCCTCCGGGTTTGCCTTTTTAGCACTGGGCTTGCTGTTGTACAAAGCTACTCTGCAGCGAAGTAAAGCCATTGAGTTTTTATACCGAGGAGCGCTTATTTTAATCATAGCGGCAGCGATTTATTGGCTACCTTTTCAGCTGGGATTAGATATTGAGCGAGATCGATTTTATCAAATGATGTGGAGTAAGGCTTGGATTTGAATAATGAACAAGATTTTACAGGGCAAGCCTTTGCTGAGGCGTGCTTCATACTTCCAACGTACAATGAGCAAGCGTGTATACAGCACACCATTGAAGCAATATTTGAGCAACAATCTCGTGTCTCAGGATATAAATTTAGAATATTGGTTGTTGATGATAATTCATCTGACGGAACTCAAAAAATAGTTAATGGCTTGATTGAGCAGTATGAATGTTTACATATGATAACAGGGGAGAAGGTTGGTCTTGGCGATGCCTATAAGCGAGGCTTCGGTCATGCCTTAAGTCATTTTAAGCCAGATGTTATTTTCCAAATGGACTCAGATGGGCAACATGATCCAAATTTAATTCCTGACTTTATCGAACAGATCCAGCAAGGCTATTCACTCGTTGTTGGTTCTCGATTTGTAAAAGGAGGCTCTACGCCAGAGTTTTCATTGCGTAGAAAAGTTATAAGCAAGGTAGGAAATTTATTAGTACGTTATGTCGGAGGCGTAAGCCACATAAAGGACTGCACTTCTGGGTATCGGTGTATCTCGGCAGCCTATATCGCAAAATGTGATTTAGGGTTCTTGTCTACACGAGGGTATTCTTTTCAATCTTCTCTTATTTGCGAGCTCGTGGCCCAGGGTGCAAAGTCTAAAGAAATTCCGATTGTGTTCACCGCTCGAAATGCTGGCGTATCGAAGTTATCTCTCAGAGATCAAGTCGAATTCCTTTTGAATATACCTAAGTTAGGGTTTCATAGTCATAAAGATTTTGTAAAGTATTCAATCGTAGGCTCATCAGGTGTGCTTATTAACTTGGGAGGATATGTATTTTTAACGAGACATCTCGGTATCGCCCCAGAAGTTGCACCAATTTTGTCGATTGAAGCCTCGTTGCTCTCCAACTTCCTGTTTAATAATTTTTGGACCTTTAAGTATAGAATTATTAAAAGTGGATTCTCTTCTCGCTTATTTCAATTCCACCTAGTGGCTGGACTGTCGGGAATAATCAACTATGCTATCTTTTTTGCAGCGTATACGTCTTTAATGATGAATGATATTTTTGCAAATCTCTTAGGGATAGGGGTCGCGGCTATAGCAAATTACTTAATAAACTCGAATTGGACTTGGAAGAAACACCTGAAATAGAGAAGGATAGGAAGACGGAAGGATTAGCCATAATGGACTCTGTTTTTATAACATGACGAAGAAGTAAGGATGCCCAGCCGTGAGAAATAACGGTGACATCCCACGGGTAAAACTATCAATTTAGACTATTTCTAGAGACAGTGGAGAGACTTCTTTCGTCACAAAAAGAACTTTATTTCTAAAAGGAAAGTGCAACTGGTTTGTGGTGATCTTTACCGAGAACTTTAAATAATGAGTAGCATGAATAGTGCTGACAGATAAACGACCTATCTCCAATACTCTGTCACTGTGGAGTAGGTTTCGTATAATTCTTTTCTATTTGTGTAGCTACGATAAAACTGTTTTCAACTAAAGATCGTAAGTAAACACACGTTCATTAAAATCTAGGAAAGATTTATGAAAGTAAGACTAATAATACTTGCTCTTCTTATGTTTTTTTCTTGCATTGCACACGGCGATCAAAAGGTAGATCTTGATAGTCCAGAAGGATGGGCTATGGCATTTATGACGACCTCTGCACAAAATCTTGGGCACGTGCCGCCACACTCTGTAAATATAAGAGATATATCGATTTCTGCAGAGTTAAGCTCTATTCCCCGCCTATCCAAAGAGCAGCAAAGAATTGGTTTTGGAGGTTTCAAGGATGAGGATTTAAATAAATCTCCAGCATTTGGAAGATTAAGAGCCAATATTGGACTGCCATGGAATTTAGATGCAGAAATCTCTTGGACACCACCCCTTCAAATTAATGATAGTAAACCAGACCATTTATGGGGTGCCGCACTGTCAAAACCTTTATTTAATAATGAAAAAATTAGTATGGGCTTGCGTTTATTTTTGCTCAGGGGTGGCGTTACAGCAAGTGTAACATGCAGTGAGGATACGATTAACTTTGCACCATATACCCCTCAAAATACTGCTGGATGCGTAGGTCTATCAGAAGATAAATTGCAAATGGATCACGAAGGAGTGGAAGTTTTCTTATCTTTTAATAACTCATCAAAAATTCTTCCATGGGTATCGTTAGCTTCAAGCAACATAGATAATTCTGTAGAAATTGATGCTCCACTTGAGGTGGGCAGAGAGAGGGCAACTGTCTATTCAAGTGGAACAATACAAACACTTAGTTTTGGATTCAACTACGATATTAGAGAAAATTGGAGCCTCAACGCAGCAAGTTCATATACTCCCCTTGATGTCCAAAGGCCAAACGACAATTCTGATAATGATGACTTTTGGAATGTCAGGGTTGGGTTAACAATTCGCTATTAACCTTTAGCCTCTTCACTCGTTCGCCTCGACAGGGGTACTTGCATTCGGATAAAAAAACATAAGTAGATTAATATGACCTTTAATAACTTTTCAACACTCAAGCTGGCCCGTCTATTTTTAGTCCTCAGCTTCCTAAGTTTGGCCAGCTTTGCTGATTCGTCGAAGCAAGACAGTACTGATCCCTCGTCTTACTACTTGATGGAGACTAGTACGTCGTTCTCCTCTGGTGACTGGGATATTGATGACAATGGCCAGGCTGATGCACTTACTGACGGACTAATGTTTCTTCGTTATGCTTTTGGCCTTAGCGGTGACTCTCTTCTCAGTGGTTTGATTTCAAGCGATAGCGTTATTACCTCCTCCGCGGAAATAGAAGCAGAACTGGCAACGGTTTATGCCAGTTCTGGTGATATTGATGGCGACGGACGCGTTGATGCATTGACCGATGGACTCTTACTATTACGTTATCTGTTTGGCCTCACTGGTACTACTCTCACCACTGGCGCTGTTGGCGATGACGCGACTGTAACGGAGAGTGCTGCTCTAGAATCCTATATGAGTGGGCTAATGCCTCAGGCACCTTATATCCAACTTAATGGAAGTGCTTTCGCAAGTCATGAGCAGGCCACGACCTACAACGATGCCGGCGCAACGGCTACTGACGTCACTGATGGCCCGGTTGAGGTGTTTAAGACCGGGGTGGTTGATGCAAGTCTGGCCGGGAACTATATACTCAGTTACTCGGCTTCCGATAGTGAGGGTAACGTTTCTCGTACTTTGACGCGCTCAGTGACGGTAGCCGATACCACTGCTCCTACAATTACCCTTTTAGGTGAGCCAGCAGTTGAGGTTGAATTAGATGCTTCCTATGAGGACGCTGGCGCGACAGCGACAGACACCGTTGATGGGTTGGTGGAGGTGGTTACCATAGGTTCTGTCGATACAAGCGCTCCGGCCACATATGCCCTAACCTATACCGCGACAGACAGCGCAGGAAACGTAGCCACCACTTCGCGTGCAGTGACCGTAAAAGAACCTAGCGCTGAGGTGATTAACGTATCGGCAACCAACAATGGTGGCTGGGCTTATATTATTGACGGCGTTTCGAGACCAGAACTGACTCTGGAGGTAGGAACCACCTACACGTTTAAATATCCAGCTAGCCATCCACTTAGATTTTCTACGGTTAGTGATGGAATCTTTAATGGAGGTGCCGAATATACTCAAGGAGTTGATACGTCTGTTGCAAACCAAATTACGATAAGGGTTACCTCATCAACAGCGCAGACTCTATATTATTACTGCAGAATCCACGCACGCCAGGGTGGGACAATTACTGTCATAGGCGCAACCACAGGTAGTACGGTTAGAATTGAATAAACATTAGAAGGGAAAAAGGTTTTACCTCTAGGGGTTTTAATGTTTTCCTCATTTAGCATATTGGTAATTTTTCTGTACCCCAATCCTTCTTTTTTTAGTTGCCTTATCTTATTAGGTAAGAATGGTTGATAAGGTGAATAATAACTATGCCAAAGTTGATTTGAAGTCACTTCAACTTCAAAACAAAGAACCCCCCCTGTTGTCCCAAGCCGTCAACAGTGGATTAACGCAATACAGTGAACTAAAAGGCAATAATTATGGAAGGATTGGGAGTGTTGGGATTTATCTTTGGTTTGGCAGCACTTAGTAAAGTTTTATTGCTTGAAAAATAGCTGAAAGAAAAGGGAGTTCTAAAGCAGGATAACAAGAAAGATTCATCTTAATTTCAAACAGAGGGTTGTATATTAGAATTCAACCGGAATAAATTATTTGGGTCGTATTGATTCTTAATTCGAACTAAACGCTCATAGTTACCGAGATAATTTCGATTGACTTGCTCTTGATTTTCCGTGAATTCATCATTGCTGTAAAAGCCATCGGTAAATTGTTCTACTTTTTTCCAGTAAGATCGAGACCATTTAATATGTGGTGCAGTATCTACGCCCTCAATCCAAAAAGAACCGGTGACTAGGTTGTTGCTGGCATACCTATGAGGGAACGCGGTGGCATTGGAGGATACATCGTTGATGGCACCACCTGAATGTTGGAAAAAGGCCATACTGCCTCTTTCAGGATGAGCCACTAAATTATCCACCAACGTGTCAATAAGCTCATCACTCACATTGACAGTGAATCCACCTTTTAAATATTGGGATCTTCCTCTGGGGTCATCATCATCACCGCTTTTTTGCAGTTCAACGTAGTCAATCGGTCTAATCTCATCTTTAGCTGTCCCTGCCTGATAAAGGGGTCTTAGAATCGCATCGGCGTCTTTTTTTGGCCCTGAGTAACAAACATCAATGTATACGGTACTACCAAACCCTCCAGGAGGAGCAAAGACAACGGGATCGTAATAGAGATCTCGAGAGCAATTCATAGAATGCTCACCATAGAATTTTAAAATTTGCTTAGCTTCTGAGAATGGATAAGTAATTCTTCCGCCGATAACTTCTCTTTCCATAGAGTGCAATTCAAATTCAAACGTTGTAACAATACCAAAATTGCCACCACCACCCCTGATAGCCCAAAACAAATCGCTGTTTTCCTTTTCACTTGCGTACTGTAATTTTCCATCAGCAGTCACAATTTCAACACTTTTGATGTTATCAAGAGTTAACCCAAATTTTCGACCTAGACGTCCGAAGCCACCACCTAGGCTAAGACCACCAATACCAGTGTGAGATACTGTTCCAGCAGTTGTGCCTAATCCGTGTGGCAATGTTGCAGAATCTAGTTCACCTAGCCAGGATCCTCCCTTCATGAAGATTCTTTTATTGTGAACATCTATTCTGGAACCTCTAAGAGGCGAGAGATCAATCATCAACCCGTCGTCGCAAGTACCTTTCCCTGAAACACTATGCCCGCCGCACTTTACCGCGACTAGCAGTGAATGTTCTCTGGCAAAGTTAACTGCGGTTTGAACATCTTGATCACTGGCACATTGAGCAATGAGTGCAGGGTTTTTATTAATGACCCTATTTCTCACTAATCTTGCGATATTGTATTGATCATCATCAGCCAATAAGAGGACGCCCGCTAAGCTTTTTTTAAGATCAAGTATGTCTGTCTTTTTTATAGAAATGAAATGACCATCACCAGTGATAGCGCTTAATTCATTAGGTATATTTCCTTCATGCGTAAAGCCTTCCCAGGCAAGGTAGGAGGCTCCTAATGCTGCTATTCCAGCGGTCTGAAAAAAGGCTCTTCTTTTCATGATGGCTTCATTACCGATAAAATTTTAGTTGTTGGTTTATTCTAAAAGTTTACCCTTTATTAATCAATTGATAAATAAGTAGGCGAGCTTCTAAACTAGGCAGAGGATAAGACCAAGAGTGAAACATAGTTGAAATAACTATATTGGCAGTTATAATGTCAATATATTTCCACCCATTTTGGATCTACCTACTTTGAGCTTTATGCAATGAAAATACTGCGTACACCAGACGACTGCTTTAAGAACATTAAAGACTACCCCTATCAGCCTCATTATACGGTGGTAAAGACGCATGATGACTGTGATCTTAGGATTCACCATATTGATGAAGGACCTAAAGACGGACCAATTTTATTAGCTATGCATGGGCAGCCAGTGTGGAGCTATCTCTATTCTAGAATGATCCCCTATTTGGTTAATGCTGGCATCAGAGTTATTGCACCAGACCTACCGGGTTACGGTAAGTCAGACAAGCCTTCTGCCAGAGAAGACTATAGTTATCAGCGCCAAGTGGACTGGATGAATCAGTGGTTGGTAAAAAATGATTTTTCAAAGCTCACACTTTTTTGCCAAGACTGGGGCGGATTAATTGGTTTACGTATGGTAGCTGACAATGGCGAACGATTTGACCGCGTTGCTATGGGCAATACTGGCCTGCCCTACAGCCCTGATGTGCCCGACGCGGTGGTTGAGGAGATTCACGCATTTAGGGAAGGTCCAACAAAGTTGACTATCACGTCGATGGCGAAACAGGTTCGCCAAATGAATGGCGTTGGTGGGGTCGATCCCTATGCGTCCATACGTAAATTCGCCTATTGGCAAAAATATTGCTGGGATACGGTTAACCCTCCGGCGGGTATCATTGCTTCGACGCAGATGGAGAAGCGGAACAAGCCGATAAGAGCACTAGAATTACTAATGGAGAATATAGGGTTAGGCAGCCTATCCCCATTTCGCAGTTCTGTAAGCAATGCATATGAGGCGCCCTTTCCCAGTCCGGCGTTTAAGATGGGGGTAAGGGCAATGCCAAGTCAGGTGCCAAGCATCCCTGATCAGTCATTGCAGGCCCAAGAAAAAGCCTGGACGTTTTTTTCCACTTTTGAAAAGCCTTTTTTATGTGTCGGTGCAGGTGACGATCCGATTACTAATGGCTTTGAAAAAATATTCTTAAAGAAAGTGCCTGGAACAAAGGGACAGCCTCACGCGATGATTGGCGGAGGGCACTTTTTCCAATGGCGCAAAGCCAAAGAGTTATCTCAGGTGTTGTCAGATTTTATTCACATTAATCTCTAATTAAAGACTAAGCTAGTCGTGTTATTACTTAGAGATTAATAATGCAGACTGGACTAAAGATTTTTGCGTATTTATTGATATGGACAACGCCGCTCCAAGTATTTTTGGTGCTTTGGGGCGTTTTTATTGTCCTTACAACCGATTACGGGGTCTTTTCGCTCACGCATAAAGTATTTTTTGTCGACTACTTGCCTGTTTTTATGGTGGTCATCAATTGGCTATATGTTTGGATTTGGGCGCCCTACCTTGATTTTATTTTCGGTTTGCCACTAATTTTAGCGCAGGCATTTAAGGCTCTGATTAGCACCTGGTTGGGATTTTGGATTCTAAGAAAAATAAAACAAAATAAAAGTGCCGCAGATAAAAACAGCAACTAACGCCGAGTTACTGAGAGCCATTCAACACTAAAAAAGGACAGCAACGATGATTAAAGCAAGCATCTCATTTTTAATTTCAGTAGCCATTGCCACGGTATTGTTGATTACACAGACGACCTTCACTAACCTAGTATGGTTGTCCAGCATGGATATGCCGATCGATGTGTCTGTTATTCTGTCAATGATGGCGAGCGATCTTATCAGCATGAATATTAAGGGCGAGTTCCCTGTGGGGGCGCTTGTATTGGTTGGAATGCTCATAGCCTTTATCGTCACGCGTATTTTACTTATTTGGGTGAATATAGATAAAAGGTATCTTTATGCTTTGGCTGGGGGCGCGACGCTTTTTGCCATTGTAGGCTTGATGCCCTTGGCGTTTTATAATCTTGATCTTATTGCCGGTGCGAGATCCGTGTTCGGTAAGGGGTATCTAATTTTTACAGGCATGATTGCAGGCTACTATTTTGGCGCTCGGCAAACGGAGGGTAGTACTAATGAAAGTCATTAAGTTTTTAACACTGTTTAGTGGGGTACTTGCTCTTATTCCAATGGCGAGCGCGGGCGTTCAGTATAAAACTGAAACCATTGTAGAAGGCTTAGACCACCCGTGGAGCATGGCCTTTATTTCTGACACTCAAATGTTGGTGACAGAGCTATCTGGAAACCTAAGATTGGTTACTGACGGAGAGCTGGGTTCAACACCTATTGAAGGCGTGCCCGAGGTTTTGTTTGCTGGCCAAGGAGGATTGTCAGAGGTACTTTTGCACCCAAATTTTGAAGAGAATAGATTTGTTTATCTGTCCTTTTCAGCCCCCGATGCTGAGGAGCCAGCCTTAAACCGCTTATATGTTATTCGAGCGCGATTAGAAGGTGAGACACTTGTCAGCCATGAGGCTATTTTTCAATCAGACCCTCCGCGAAAGACTGCGGCTCACTATGGCGCGCGACTAGCCTTTATGGCGGACGGACGGTTGCTTATCACTTCTGGTGACGGCTTTAATTATCGAGAAAAAGCCCAAGATCTAGACAATCACTTTGGCAAAATTTTGCGAGTTAATGACGATGGCAGTACGCCAATGGATAATCCTTTTGTGAACACCCCAGGAGCACTGCCTGAAATCTGGTCCTATGGGCACCGCAATTTGCAGGGCTTGGTCATTAAGGGTGACGGCACTGTTTTTGAGCATGAGCATGGGCCGAAGGGTGGAGATGAACTTAACATCATAGAGCCGGGCAAAAACTATGGATGGCCCGCCATTACCTATGGCATTGATTATAGCGGCGCAATCATTTCGCCCTTCACTGAGCAACCAGGAATGGAGCAGCC
>JAPKEJ010000018.1 GCA_028822155.1 Porticoccaceae bacterium | reverse complement strand
ATCCCAAGAGACTTGATAGTAAAGACCATCGCCAGCGACATTTGTCAGATATGGCTTGTCATCCATGCCCGTGCCGTAGATGGCTCTTAATGTATCAGGGCCGCCGCCCACAGGAATGTTAAGATTGCCTCGGACATGCCGGTTAACATCACCCCAAACGGGGTCAATGCGGCCGGTTTTTTCGATTAACAAATTAGTGCATCTAATCAATTCATCCACCGGTTTTGGCGCTGAGTCACCTTTTTGTTCAGACAGCCACTCACCACCTAATACGCAAGCGCCGAGTGCTGCACCACGGTTCTTAATATCAGTCGATAGATCCCAATTCTTAATTAGAGCCTGCGCATCTTGGTATGACTGTAAAGCAGCAGTTTGGATCGCGCTAATATCAGCTGTCGCCGCCTGCTGCAAATAAGCATAGGCTCGTGAGTTAACACTGTATTTTTTGTCATGCTTGATGTTATAAAACTGTTCCTCTGAGATGGTGTCGAGTTCTCCCAGCAATTCCAGTCCTCTATCAGCTCGGTTGGTCATCCGTGTGGGAAATCCATCTTCAATACGATAGTCATCCTTGTTAGGGTTGTCTGCCTCTGCGCTAACGAAGAAAGGAGTTTGGTTGGCACTGTGCAGATAGCCGGAGGCTGGATTAATCACCTGAGGCAGATCATCAAATGCTATATATTCCTGCCAGATTAGACTGCTGTCATCACCGGGTAAATATTGCGTCCAGTCATAACTAGGCAGTCGCTTTGGCGTCAGAGAATTGTGCACAAACATAGTATTGCCTTCGCGGTCAGCATAGACAAAGTTGAAGCTGGCAAAGGCCTGTATGCGCATTGCGTCACGCCACTGGTCAAAATTTTGCGCTTTGCTCATTGCTAGCCACTGCTCTAACTGCCGCACCTCTCCCATACCCGCATAACGGACAGCATAGGTACCATGATCATTTTGAATAACAGGGCCATGTTCTGAACGTAAGCCTACTTCAGTGATTGTCCAAGGCAGAAATCCCAGCAGCTTAACCTCAATGTCAATATCTCTCGCCTCAAGTGTTTTCCATTCACCATCCAGCTTGTAACGCATTGAGTCATTGGGATCCATTTCCAACACATAAATATCGACTAGATCAGGCTTATTAACTGTTGCCCCCCAACCCAAATTTTTGGTGAACCCAACTCCGATAGTGGCACTACTTGGAAATAAGCCACCCATTATATCGAGGCCTTCATTGCTCTTAATATGTGCCTCGTACCAAGCAACAGGGCCGGTAGTTGGTTGGTGAGAGTTAATTGCTAGTCTGGTTGCGCTATCGATAGTAAAGGGGGCTGCCACAGCAATGGCATTTGAACCTACAGGAAGATTACCGATAACGACACCTTCAGCCATTGGCTGCGCCTGACCACCGGGATCAGCAGGGCCGCGGCTCACAGGTCGCTGCCGTTGAGGTTCAAATAATTCCATAATCGATGCATCAAAACCATAGAACAACAAATGGCGTAGCATGTAACCTGCGATAACGTCCTGGCCCGTGATAGGGAAAATCGATTGATTAGTTTGCTCTGGGTGCAGGGTGGCATAGTAATTAATACCGTCAACAAAGGCATCAATCCACGCGCGAGTTTCGGGTTTTAGTTGAGATTCATAATCCGCATCAATGGTTTCCCAAATACCAAGCCATTTAACCAAAAAGTCTACTGCAGCGGCATCTTTACCATTGATCTTTGCATTGGTGCCGCGATAAAACGGGATGCTTTCCTGGATAATCTCCCAGTTATCTTCAGATTGGGCATAGGCGAATCCAAAAGCTGCATCAATATCGCGATCACCGATAACATGAGGCACACCTAAATAGTCTCGCTCGATCACCACATCATATTTTTCTCCGAGGCTTAGGTCGTCCGAGGTATTGAATTTTTCCGCACAGCCTGCAAGAGTAAGCCCTGAGATCGCTAAAATTAGTACTAATTTCATTGAGAAAGTTTTCACAAGGAGTCCTTTTTAATCGTTGCTCTCGAGCTCTTAATCTGCAGATTAAGACCGTCGTTAAATATCGTCAAAGAATAATAAATTTCAGGTTAACCCTAATTATATCTGATATACGTTAATTGTAGGGTTCTAGGTCAGGTTCGCTAATCTTGATGAGTAGAGAGAAAAAGTGAAAAATTTTTAGTGGTTCTGGATTCTAAATACACACTCTTTGTTTCGGACGAGAAAAGGGCTAAGTAACCTTGTATAGTTATGTCCAGACTAAAGACATCGCCCTTAAGATCCGTTAAGTGATAGCACAACAAAACTAAGAGAAGCGCTATGGAAAAATTCTTCAAGTACACAGGTATTACCTTTTTAGCGATTCTTGCTGTGACCACCTTATGGGTAATTAATCTAGTTATTCAGCCCTATGACAATGTTCGCATTTATTTGAGTTTAGGTGCTGAGCCAGAGGTGCTTATTCAAGATGATTTCACATACCGCGATCTTAATAAAAACCAACAGCTAGATATTTATGAAGACGCCCGTCAGACGGCAGTAATGCGTGTTGAGGATCTACTTAGCCAAATGACTCTAGAAGAAAAAGCCGGTCAGATGATGCATCCAGCCATCACTATCAAGCCAAATTTTAGTCTCTTAGCCTTTCATCTAGCTATGGGTCGAGTGGATATCGATGCGGCGGAAATATTTGATAGACACATAAGCCACTTTAATTTTTATGGCGAGCCAACGCCCTTAGAAATTGCTAAAAAGCTTAATAAATTGCAAAAAATTGCAGCTCGAACACGACTAGGTATTCCCCTTACAATTAGCTCGGACCCTCTGCATGAAGCCGCCAGTGGTGGCATTGCAGCATTTTCAGTGAAAGGGTTTTCTGGCTGGCCGTCACAACTGGGTTTTGCCGCCTCGCGGGATATAGATCTGGTAAAGCGCTTCGGTGAAATTGCCGCTGCAGAATATCGTGCTGTTGGCCTGCGCACTGCGTTACATCCCATGGCAGACTTGGCCACAGAACCCCGTTGGCCGCGAAATTTCGGTACATTTGGTTCCGATGCTGAACTATCCAGTCAGCTTACCAATGCCTATATGCTAGGTTTTCAGGGAGCCTCGTTCGGTACCGATAGTGTCATGACGATGGTTAAGCACTTCCCTGGGGGCGGCCCTCAAGAATTTGGTCTTGACCCCCATCTACCTAGTGGTAAGCGGCAAATTTATCCCGGCGACAACTTCGACTATCACGTGAAACCTTTCAAAATGGCTATTGATAATGGCCTTAGGGTGATCATGCCTTATTACGGCATTCCCATTGATCAAACTGATGAAAATGTGGCCATGGGATTTAATAAAATGATTCTTACTGACTTGCTCCGTGATGATTTAGGTTTTATGGGCGTGGTCTGTACCGACTGGGGCATAGTCTCTAGCCGCGCTTGGGGGGTCGAGGGTTTGTCGGTTCGCGAACGATATAAGAAATCGATTGATGCAGGGGTTGATCAATATGGGGGTGAGAGTGATCCTGAGCATATTGTTGATTTGGTTAATACCAGTGAATTAACCATGGCTCGGATTGATCAGTCTGTGCGACGCATTTTAATCAATAAGTTTGAGTTAGGTTTATTTGAGCAATCCTTGGTGAATGAAGAGATGATACCTTCATTGGTTAAAACATCTGCATACATAAATGCTGGCCTTGAAGCACAGCGTAAGTCGATAGTCCTATTAAACAATAAAGTATCTAATGGTCCTGTGCTTCCTGTTGCCAGTGGTAAGAAAATATTCGTCGATGGCCTAGATCCGGAACAAGCAAAATCATTTGGAACAATAGTCTCCACCGCCGAACAAGCAGATATTATCGTTCTTTACTTACCGACAATATTTAATGGAAATCAAGCTCCAGGCTCTGATGAGTTAATCGATAAGTTTTTGAGTGGTATCTTGCCGGATGGCAATTTAGCGTTCGATCCTGCTATTTTGGATAAGGCCCAAGGCTATAGCGAGACAGCAATGCTGATTACAGTGGTTGATCTGAATCGTCCAGCTATACTCACAGAGCTTAACCAAATTAGTGATGGATTGATTGGTACTTTTGGCGTTTATGACTCGGTTTTATTTGAAATGATCTTTGGTCAGTTTAGTCCGCAGGGGAAATTACCCTTTGAGATACCTTCCTCAACAAAAGCGGTAATGCAACAAAAAGAAGATATGCCGGATGATTCTGAGGCGCCAATCTTTGAATTTGGGCATGGATTGACCTACTGAATTTCATGGCCGTAGTTTCGCTGTAAAGAAGCCCTTGTACTCGGGCTTCTTTACAGCGTTTAAACAAAGCTACTGTTCACTCGATGCCCGCAGTAGACCAGAGACTCTTGATCTAAAACCCTAGATCTTCCTGTGTGACGTTTACCTGAACATGGTCACCTTGTATTTCAGTGCTCACCAGAATGGGTCTACAGCAAACAAAACAGTCTTCGGTATAGGTCTGAGATTCTGAGGGATCAATTAGCAGAGTGATAGCCTCCCAGCAGAAAGGGCAGGTTATTGACTCTTCAAGCAGTCCAAACGACATAAATCACCTTATCTTTGGGACTATTAAATCAAGTCTTTTAGTGGGTGACTATCAGGGCCCCACGGGCTCTCAAAGAACGGGTCTACCATTGCCGGGGTTACCTCTTCGATACGTGATGGGTTCCACATTGGACTATGGTCTTTGTCCACCGCCAAGGCACGAATACCCTCAACAGTTTCTGACTCCACCCCAGTACGCCCAAGGTGGTGTGTGTAAAAACAGTGTTGCACCAACGTGCGCTCAAGCCTTAATTCATCGGCGAGACTCATATGTCGCCCCTGCCGAATCTGCCGCAGTGACACATGCAACATTAGAGGTGAACGTTTCTGTAATATTGCCAAGGTTTCAGTGGCCCAGTGCGTACCGCTTTCTTTAAGGGCCTGCATAATTTCAGCGGGGGTATCAAAATCAAACGTCTCATCTATCTCAGGACTTAACCAGTCACTAGCCTCGGGCAACTTAGCATTATCAATAACGCTGTGCAGGCGAGAAATACGCTGATCGACCGACATCATCTCGTTGTTGGTAAGGCTGTCCCAGTAATCGGCCAAATTATCGCTATTAATCGCAAAATCAGCCAAATCAACAGCCAATGCTTCGGAACCTACTAACATCTTGCCAGTAAGGCCTAAATACTCGCCACTGAAGCCGGGGCATTTGGGTAAAAAATAACCGCCGCCCACATCGGGGAACAAACCAATATTGGTTTCCGGCATAGCAATCTTAGTGCGTTCAGTAATAATGCGGAGCGATGCCCCTTGAGAAATACCCATACCGCCGCCCATAACTATGCCATCCATAAAGGCGATGTAGGGCTTGGGGTAATTAAAAATTAAATGGTTAAGGCGATACTCTTCGGTGAAAAACGATTCAAGATCGGGGTCATTAGCAATGCCCGCGGTGTGGAAAAAACGGATGTCGCCCCCTGCACAAAAGGCACCAAAAACTCCATGTTTGTTAGATCCGCGTACGGCTACTGCTTCAACGGCGGGGTCTTCACGCCAGCCTGTTAGGGCTTTGGTTAGGTCACGAACCATGTCTAAATTAAGCGCATTTAGGGCCGCTGGGCGGTCAAGGGTAATGAGTCCAACGCCGGCTACAACATCAGTAATAATATGGCTCAATAGAATACTCCGAATGAATACATTAACGGCTTAGACAGTAGCGAAAACTACCCTTGATGTCGACCTTGCTTGTGGTCTGGATGCAAAAAATGATTTACTTCAGCTGTAATTCGAGTAGTTGTATCAAACCTTTATCGGAGATCTTGAATGTACATTGGCGACTTAGCAAAACAGACACCTCATAAAGCGGCTTACATTATGGCGGGCAGTGGTGAAATAGTCACCTACCAGCAATTAAATGAACGATCCTGCCAGACTGCCCAATTATTTAGATCGCTGGGGTTGCAAACAGGCGATCATATTGCGCTATTGATGGAAAATAATACTCGGTTTCTCGAAATTTGCATGGCAGCTGCACGATCCGGCTTGTTTTATACCGCTATTAGTTCTCGGCTGACAGCTAGTGAGGCCGCCTATATTATTAACGACTGTGGCGCAAAGCTGTTTATTAGTTCTTTTGTAAAAGGTGAGCTGGCGACTGAATTACTGGATGATATGCCTACGGTGGAATCTAGACTGATGGTTAATGGCACTGTAAATGGCTATGACAGTTATGAGTCCTTGCGTGATCAGATGTTACAGCACCCTATTGCTGATGAGGCTGCCGGCATTGATATGTTGTACTCATCGGGTACTACGGGGAAACCTAAGGGCGTTAAAATTCCTTTGCCAGACATAAACGTGGGGGATGAGTCTTCTAACTTAGTACTGCTGTCAAAGGGACTCTACGGCTTTGGCAATGAAACGATTTATTTGTCTCCAGCGCCCCTCTATCATGCAGCGCCACTGCGCTATAACCTCGTAACGTTGCTCTTTGGCGGCACTAGTGTAGTGATGGAAGACTTTAACGAAGAAGAAGCGTTACGCCTAATTGAAAAATATCAGGTTACCCACAGCCAATGGGTCCCTACTATGTTCGTTAAAATGTTGAAATTGTCGGAAGAGGCTCGCACTAAATATGATATTTCCTCATTGCAGGTTGCGATTCATGCGGCGGCTCCCTGCCCGATAGAGATCAAGAAAAAAATGATAGATTGGTGGGGGCCGGTGATGTTTGAATATTATGCTGGCTCAGAAGGTAATGGCTTTTGTGCAATCAACTCCGATGAATGGTTGGCTCATAAGGGAAGTGTCGGTAAGGCCATGGTTGGCGTTTTGCATATTTGTGATGATGATGGCAATGAGGTAGCTATTGGCGAGGCGGGGACCATTTATTTCGCGGATGGTCCTGTGTTCGAATATCACAATGATCCGGACAAAACCAAAGAATCAAAGCATGCAAAAGGCTGGACAACACTCGGTGATGTAGGGCGTGTTGACGAAGAGGGGTTTTTGTATTTGACAGACCGCAAAGCCTTTATGATTATTTCAGGCGGCGTAAATATATATCCACAAGAAGCGGAAAATCGATTAATTATGCACCCGAAAGTCGCTGATGTCGCTGTATTTGGTGTACCTAATGAAGAGTTTGGTGAAGAGGTTAAGGCCGTTGTTCAGCCAATGGACTGGGCTGATGTAGGGCCAGATTTCGAAGAAGAATTAATGGCATTTTGTCAGCAGGAGTTGGCGAAAATAAAATGTCCTAGATCTGTCGATTTTGACGAGGAATTGCCTCGGCATCCTACTGGTAAGCTTTATAAGCGCCTACTTCGAGATAAGTATTGGGCTGATCATAAAACCCACATTATTTAGTGTCTTGGGGGATATCTCAGGGAAAAAAGCTAGGCTCAGAGGCGATTAATGCGGCCAAAAAGAGTGCTTTTACGTTGCTTAGACGGTCTTTTTAATAGCTTTTATATAAGACTTAACCCGCAGGATCGAAATCGTCAATCAGGGCCGATCTTATAGGGCCAAACACAGCCATTGCGTTAGGTTCTATTTTTGTGTGCGCTAACGTAAACGCTCAAATGCAAATGTAATACTAATCTGAACTTGGTCTAATTTTTTAATTGACTAGGGGTAATTTATTCACCTCATTGCCTTTGGCTGTTTAGAGTTGTTGATGTTTTTACTGACAAAAAGGTCCTAACACTCGACCGAAATAGGTAATCTAATTAGATCTTAAGACCGTAAAATAGCACTTGCCGAGAGCTAATTATGACAAACAACGAAAACTCTTCAGTGATGACCCTAATGCGGATTTTGGGTTATGTCGGACTAATACCCTTCGTGGTGCCTGTATTACTGATGCTTGATGGGTTTTGGTTTGGCCCTGGCTTGCAAAGTGCGGCGCTGTTTGGACTCTATGCCCCCTATGTTTTTATTGCCTACAGTGCGGTGATTTTAAGTTTTATGTCTGGCACCTTGTGGGCAAGCTGGCAGACGGTTGAAAGTCTAAGTTTAGCCAAGCTTATTGTTTTGATGAGTAATCTTTTAGCCCTGAGTGCTTGGTGTGCGCTGTTGCTTATTTATGTTGCTCCGATAATGACAATATTTGCGGTTACTTTGCTGATGTTGGGGTTTGTCAGCCTGTTATGGGCAGAACGTCTGGCTAATCCCGTTGATGAGCAGTATTGGCGGATGCGTTTGTCACTGACCTCACTGGTCACTGGCCTCCATCTTGTGGTGCTTGCCCTAATGTTGATGGAGTTTTAAGCGTGACAGAATTGACTATTTTTTATGATGGAGGCTGTCCACTTTGCGCGGCTGAAATTAACCATATTCAGCGGCTGGATAGCGATAAGAAAATGGTCTTTGAGGATATCTATGCCCCTCATTTTAGCGATCGCTTCCCGCACATTGACCAACAGCAAGCCGATCTAATATTGCATGGACAATGGAAGGATGGTGGAATGATATATGGTTTAGATGTTACCTATCATTCTTGGACACTGGTTGGTAAAGGCAGATGGGTGAGTATTCTTCGCTGGCCGGTGTTTAAGCAGGTTGCCAATATAGGCTACCGTTTTTTTGCGAGATATCGCCACCGAATCTCTGCGCTGGTCACTGGAAAGCCTCGCTGTGAGAGATGTGACGCAGGCAGTACATTAAAATGATGACAGATACGGCTAGGTGTGCCTTGGTCTTAGGAGCCAGTGGTGGTTTAGGTGCAGCGCTGGTGGTTGAGTTTTTAGCTGACCCTGCTATTACCTTAGTAATCGCTGTTAGTCGAAAGGGGCAGCCATTGTCCTTGTCGGTGTCAGCCGACGTGACAAATAAGCTGGTCTGGATTCAAACGGAATACGATGAACAATCGATGACTACCGTGGTTGACCAGTTAGAGGGCCATGCGGGCAATATTGCCCGAGTATGCATCTGCCATGGATTACTTCACTCGGAGACAATCTGGCCAGAAAAACGTCTTGAAGATATTAATGCAACATCGATGCATGAGATCTTTCAGAGTAATACGGTGGTTCCTGCACTCTGGTTGAAATTACTCTTTAAGATCTTGAAAGGTCAAGAGCCTTGTGTAATAGCTACTATGAGTGCCAGAGTAGGAAGTATTGGCGACAATCGAATGGGTGGGTGGCATTCCTATCGCGCCTCTAAGGCTGCGTTAAATATGGTCCTGAAAAATATGGCGATTGAATACGGCCGGCGGGCTAAGAACGTGAAGTTAATCGCTTTTCATCCAGGAACTACAGATACAGGTTTATCTAAACCATTTCAGGGAGCAGTGCCAAACGGAAAGCTTTTTTCAGCCGCATTTGTGGCCACTCGTCTGGCTCAGTTAATGGATAATGCCGACTTGGATGGACAGTTGTCATACATCGATTGGGATGGTCAACCGATACCTTGGTGAGCCATATACAAGTTTTTTAGCTGATCAATAGTTCAGGGTGTAAACTAGCGACCAGAAGGGTTGTTATTGGTGACTCTTTGCCAAGTTTAAAATCCGTTCCTAACAATTCCATCTAGGCTCCCTATGGTTAAGCAACAGATTCTCAACTGCGATATCGTGGATCTTCTTCATGATGGCCGAGGTGTCGGGCGCATTAAGGGTAAAGCCTATTTTGTTGAGGGAGCGCTGCCCGGAGAATCGGTAGAGTTTCAGGTTAGCAATGAAAAGCGTAATTACGCTGAAGGGCGTGTTCGCAGTATCAGCGTAGCTTCAGAGCATAGAGTAGAGCCTGATTGTAAGCACTTTTCTCGCTGCGGAGGTTGTAGTTTGCAGCACCTTGAACACCAAAAACAAATCGAATTTAAAAAAAATCAGGTGTTAAATAGTTTCGAGCGAGCAAACGTAAAGCCAGAGTCATTACGAACGCCGCTTAGTGGATCTCAATGGGGTTATCGGCGTCGGGCTCGGCTTGCTGTGCAAAGAACCCGAGATGGTCAGTTTATAATTGGCTTTCGTAATTCTGGAAGTCGGCGAATTGAGCCAATTACCGAGTGCCTAGTGTTGGACAAGCCGTTAGCTGCGCTTTTGGCTGTGTTGCCACAGTGGCTGAAATTATTGCCAGTGGACATTGCGATCTTTGAGATAGAGCTAGTTAGTGCAGATAATGCTATCGCAATCGCGTTAGAAGCGAGTCGCCGACTCAAAGATGATGAGCTTACGGTCATAGCAAAAAGTATTCAGTCTCTAAGTGAAAAATCTCTCCAGCTTTGGTGGAAAGTAGGTAAGAATGGTCAGTTCCGCCGTTTAGATGAGGGTGCTGAACAGCTCTACCTTAAGCTGTCCGGAAACCTTAAATTTTGTTTTGAGCCGGGTCAGTTTATTCAAGTGAATGGCGATATTAATACGAAAATGGTGGACCAAATGCTCCAGCTAGTGTCGCCCACTAGCTCGGGTGTTGCGGTTGACTTATTCTGTGGAGCGGGCAATCTTTCTTTGCCCCTAACAAAACAGTTTGATCAAGTTATTGGGGTTGAAGGGTTGGATAGCTTGGTGGCTGGCGCTGCGAAAAATGCGCTCGACAATGAGATAACTAATGCGCAATTTTTCATCGCCGACCTTACTCAGAAAAACAGCCTAAATCAAATTAAGAAAATACCGAAATCGCTAGATTTAGTAGTGCTTGATCCACCACGCAGTGGCGCCCTAGATGTCATGCCTTGGATTACTAAGTCAGGGGCCAAACAGGTTATTTATATATCCTGTCATCCGTCGACAATGGCTAGAGATGCAAAGTACCTATTAGACGCGGGCTATAAAATTAAAGATCTTGGGGTGCTTGATATGTTCCCCCATACCGCCCATGTTGAAGCAATGGCATTGTTCGAGAAATAACGATTACGCATACTTTTTTTGAAGCTGGAAGTCGCTTTTGAGACTATAAGCACTGGGTCATTTAATGTAAACTGCCTCACTTACTTGAAACTCGATTTAACTCCCTAGGAAACCTTTGAACCATGTTTGATAAAGATCATACAATTGAAAATATTGACCCTGAGTTATGGCAGGCCATTCAGCTTGAAGATCTGCGTCAAGAACAGCATATCGAGCTAATTGCCTCTGAAAATTACACTAGTCTTGCGGTGATGGAGGCTCAGGGCGGTAAGATGACTAATAAATATGCAGAGGGTTATCCCGGCAAGCGTTACTACGGAGGCTGTGAATACGTTGATGTTGCGGAGCAATTGGCTATTGATCGATTAAAAAGTCTGTATGGCTCTGAATATGCCAACGTGCAACCACACTCAGGCTCACAGGCTAACAGTGCTGTGTTCTTAGCGCTGATCAAGGGTGGTGATACTGTGCTGGGGATGAGTCTGGCCGATGGAGGGCACCTTACGCACGGCGCAAAGCCTAACTTTTCTGGGAAGCTCTATAATCCTATCCAGTATGGGTTAAATGCTGAAACAGGCTTGGTCGACTATGATCAAGTTGAATCTTTGGCTGTTGAACATAAGCCAGCTATGATTATTGCGGGCTTTTCGGCCTATTCGGGCATTATGGATTGGGCCCGTTTTAGAGAAATTGCAGACAAGGTGGGTGCTTATTTACTCGTTGACATGGCCCATGTATCAGGTTTGGTCGCTGCTGGTGTTTACCCCAGTCCAATACCGCATGCCCATGTTATAACATCCACGACCCACAAGACATTACGTGGTCCTCGTGGCGGTATTATTTTGACTAACGATGCGGAAATTGCAAAGAAGTGTAACTCTGCAGTTTTCCCCGGCAGCCAGGGTGGCCCACTCTGTCATGTTATTGCAGCTAAGGCTGTGGCGTTTAAAGAAGCGGCTAGCGAGGATTTTGTAGTTTATCAAAAGCAGGTTGTAAAGAACGCTAAGGCGATGGCCGCAACATTTATGGAACGAGGAATCAACATCGTCTCTAATGGTACTGAAAATCACCTTATGCTAGTTAGTTTAATTGGTAAAGAGTACACCGGAACTGACGCTGACCGTGCGATGGGGCAGGCATTTATTACCGTTAACAAAAACGCGGTTCCTAACGATCCTCGGTCTCCATTTGTGACCTCTGGTTTGCGCGTCGGCACTCCGGCGATTACGACTCGTGGCTTCGGTTTAGACGAAACAGTCCAGTTAACACATTGGATGTGCGATATTCTCGATAGTCTCGAAAGTGGTACTTCGGAAATCGTGATTGCTGAGACTAAACTGAAGGTTTTGGAAATATGTCAGCGCTTCCCGGTTTATGGTTGAGTTTCTTAGAGGGTGGCTTTTAGGTTAAAGGCGCCTTACCTCAATAACTAGGTGACATCTATGGCTGACCAACCTGTATCAATCCGTTCGGCTGGCACTGCGGTTTTACTACGAAATTCAGATGATGGGTTAGAGACCTTACTGCTAAGGCGCAACGCTAAACTGGCATTTGCTGGCGGTGCCTGGGTCTTCCCAGGGGGTGCTATTGACAGTCATGAATTAGAGGCTGCAGCTAACGAGCAAGAGGCTGCGTTGACGGCAACGTCGCGAGAGATTAGCGAGGAATGTGGCCTGAATGTGCCTGCCCAAGATTTAGTTCATTTTTGTAATTGGACTACTCCATTGGGGGAAAAACGGCGTTTCGCTACTTGGTTTTTTGTTGCTAAGGTGGGTGAAGGCTCGGATAATGTCATGATTGATAACGGTGAAATCCATGAATCTCAATGGATTAAGCCTCAACAAGCGATTAACTTACATCATTGTGGTGAGCTGACTTTGATGCCACCCACTTATCTATCACTAAGCCTTTTGAAGCATTATGAGACTGCTGAGCTAGCTTGCCGGGCGCTTGCAGAGCGCACGCCCTATGATGTAACGCCCAGATTATGTCGATTTCAAGATAAGATAGTCTGCCTTTATCCTGGCGATGCGGGTTATTCATCGATAAATGGCGCTTTGTCAGGGCCGCGGCATCGAACAGTATTTACCAGCCAGGGTATGCTTTATGATCATTCAGGTGATGACGTTGGTTTTGTACCAATGGACCAGCCATGATCTCATGCTAGGCTAATATCGCCTGTTGTTGTGGTAGAATTACGCTCCATTTTTTGAGCTTCACTTTTAAGAGCTTAGTTATGTATTGTCCGTTTTGTAATGCTGATGACACCAAAGTCGTCGATTCGCGATTAGTTGCTGAGGGCGGTCAAGTGCGCCGTCGTCGCGAGTGCGTAGATTGCAGTGAGCGGTTCACTACCTATGAGCTTGCTGAATTGGTTATGCCAAGAGTGATTAAAAGTGATGGCACTCGAGAGCCTTTCGATGAAGAAAAGCTTAGAGCTGGGTTGCAACGTGCTTTAGAAAAGCGACCCGTTTCTATTGAGCAAATCGAAATCGCTCTATCTCAAATAAAACATTTCCTTCAGGTCACTGGTGAGCGAGAGATTAACTCTCGAATTATTGGTGAAGAAGTTATGGCTCAGCTTCATGAGTTAGATGAAGTCGCCTATATTCGTTTTGCCTCCGTGTATCGGAGTTTTCAAGACTTAAGTGAATTCCAAGATGAGCTTAATCGTTTGAAAAGCAAAAAACCTACTATGGATGAAGACCAGTGAGTTTTTCTATAGTTGATCGTAAGATGATGTCTAGAGCCCTGGCCTTAGCCGTCAAGGGACGCTATACCACGACGCCCAATCCGACTGTTGGTTGTGTGATCACCGTCGATGAGAATATCGTTGGAGAGGGCTTTACTCGTGCATTAGGTGGCAATCATGCTGAGATTGAAGCGCTTAATCAAGTGTCTGATACTACAAATAGCTGTGCCTATGTGACGTTGGAACCTTGCAGTCATGAGGGTAAGACAGGCCCCTGCGCCACAGCATTGATTGAAGCTGGGGTGTCACGAGTTGTTATTGCCTGTGAGGACCCGAATCCTCTTGTGGCGGGCACGGGTATTAAATTATTACAAGAAGCGGGCATAGAAGTTGAGTGCGGGTTGCTAGAAGACCAGGCTCGAGAGTTAAATAAGGGCTTTATTAAACGTCATGAGCAGGGCTTGCCTTGGGTATTAATTAAGATGGCGGCAAGTATGGATGGCCGTACAGCAATGGCTAGCGGCCAGAGTCAGTGGGTGACTACTCCGGCATCTCGAAAAGATGTGCAGCGGTTACGCGCCGGAAGTTGTGCGATTATTACGGGCATTGGCACTCAGTTAATGGATGACCCCTCGTTAACAGTGCGAATCACTGGCGAAGAATTGGGCGTGCATGATCCGTTAATTCAGCCGTTACGAGTCGTCGTTGACAGCCAACTCCAGATGCAAGCCAGTGCGCGAATGCTAGTCCAGCCGGGCAAGACCCTGATTGCAACCTTGGGTGGAGACAGCCAACGGCAAAAGGCCCAGACGCTCATTGATGCTGGGGCAGACGTTGTATTTTTACCGGCCAATGGAAATCATATCGACCTGCAGGCATTGTTAGTTGAGTTAGCGGATCGCAACTGTAATCGGGTAATGGTTGAAGCGGGTGCTGGCTTAGCTGGGGCTTTTATAGCTGAGGGATTATTGGACGAATTAGTGTGCTACTGGGCACCGAAATTGTTTGGTAGCGATGCTCGACCTATGTTTGATTTGGCAATTAATACGATTGACGCTCATCTGGCATTGTCGATAAAAGATATTAGGCAAATTGGCGAAGACCTTCGTATTACTCTGCACCCAGACAAAGATTATTAGGGTCGATCGCATGTTCGGTGCCATGATGGAATATAGAATTTACAGTTAGGATGAAAAATTATGTTTACAGGAATTATTACCGCTGTTGGTGAAGTCGCAGCCTTGGAGCCTCGTGGTGGCGATGTTCGGCTGACTATTAATACGGGTGATTTAAACTTAGGTGATGTTGGGTTGGGCGATAGTATCGCTTGCAGCGGCGCCTGCCTTACTGCTGTGGAGTTAACTGCTGAGGGATTCGTTGCTGACGTGTCTATCGAGACCTTAAGCTTAACCACCATAGGTGGTTGGCGTGTTGGCACTCACGTTAATCTTGAAAAAGCCATGCTCGCCAGCGATCGGTTTGGTGGTCACATTGTATCAGGCCATGTTGATGGGCTTGGAGAAGTGACTGCTTTTTATGAGGATGCTCGTTCCTGGAGACTACGGATTCGCGCCCCACGTGAACTTGCTAAATATATTGCTCAAAAGGGATCAATTACCGTCGATGGCACAAGCTTGACAGTTAATAATGTCGATGGCTCGGAATTTGAACTAAACATTATTCCTCAAACCTTGACCCATACCGTGATTGGGAAGTACAAAGTTGGTGCTGAAGTAAATCTTGAAATTGATTTGGTTGCTCGATATTTAGAGCGTTTGTTACTTGGCGATGAAGCTGCTGACACTAGTCGGTAAGATATAATGGAAGAGATAAAAGTCATGGCGTTGAACACTGTAGAAGAGTTATTAGAAGATATCCGTCAAGGTAAGATGGTTATTCTAATGGATGACGAAGATCGAGAGAATGAGGGTGACTTGGTTATGGCTGCGCCAATGGTGCGCCCGCAAGACATTAACTTTATGGCGACCTATGCTCGCGGACTGATCTGTCTGACCCTAGACGAACAACGCTGTAAGCAGCTTGATCTGGCGATGATGGTTAACCATGATAGCAATGCCTCAAGTTATGGGACACCTTTTACGCTTTCTATTGAAGCGGCCGAGGGAGTGACTACTGGAATCTCTGCTGCCGACCGAGCACGAACTGTCCAAACCGCAGTAGCAAGTAATGCTAAACCAAATGATATTGTTCAGCCGGGTCATATTTTCCCCCTTAAAGCTCAGCCAGGTGGCGTCTTGAGTCGAGCTGGTCATACTGAAGCAGGTTGTGATTTAGCAAGAATTGCAGGTTTTGAAGCTGCCGCAGTGATTGTAGAGATTATGAATGAAGATGGCACTATGGCAAGGCGCGATGATCTTGAGAAATTTGCCGAAAAACATCAGCTTAAAATTGGCACTATTGCAGATCTCATTCACTATCGTTTGGTGACTGAGAAAACTACCCAGTGTATTAATGAGCGCACTGTGACCACTCATTATGGCGAATTTATATTAAAGACCTATCTGGATAATGCTCGTAACGAAAAACATTTTGCGCTAGTGATGGGAGATGTGAGTACAGGTGAACCTCCTCTGGTAAGGGTTCATATTAATCGTTCTGCAAGAGACATCTTGGCACTAGAGTCGGGAGGAAAATTCAAATCATGGTCTTTCCATAGTGCTCTAGAGCGTGTTGCTAAAGAAGGGCGTGGCGCCGTGGTTTTAGTCTATCATCCTGAAACTGCAGAAGATGTGGACACTAATATTGATTTGATTGTTAACCCTAGTCTTGGCGCCGCTCAGTCGGCAAGTGACGTTGTTTACCAGCAAGTAGGCACTGGGTCACAAATTTTGATGGATTTGGGGGTACATAAAATGCGTCTAATGAGCGCGCCATTTAAGTTTAGCGCAATCTCTGGGTTTGATCTTGAGGTTGTGGAATACGTTAATTGCGATTGATGTCCCGACCAGTATTAATAGTGAAAATTTAAAAGAGAGTAGGAATCATAGATGGGTGAATACAGGCCAGAAGAAGGCAGTTTTGATGTTGGCGCGGTGCGCATTGCAGTTGTTGTAGCGCGCTGGAATGCAGAGGTTACCGATGGGTTAGTTGCGGGGGCTGTTCGTGCCCTCAGCCGTCATGGTATTAGTGATGATGCTCTTAAGGTATTTCGAGTCCCGGGTGCCTTTGAGCTGCCGTTGGCAAGCCAGAGAGCGGCCAGAACAGGACGTTTTGATGCGGTTATTGCTCTGGGTTGTGTAATCCGCGGTGATACACCTCACTTTGACTATGTTTGCTCGGAGACGACTCGCGGGATTGGAGAAGTTGGGTTAAGAGAGAACTTACCCGTGGCTTTTGGTTTGCTGACCACCGATACCCTAGAGCAGTCATTGGAGCGTTCAGGAGACAATGCTGAGAATAAAGGTGAAGAGGCTGCTTTGACCGCTCTTGAAATGTTGACAGTGCTTAATCAAATGGACGGTGACGCATAGATGTCTAAATCGAGAGAGAGACAAAGGGCGCGGCGAATGGTTGTCCAGGCACTCTACTCATGGAATGTGGGAGGTACTGACTTGGTCACTATAGAGGCCCAATTCCATACTGACCACAACATGACTAAAGTTGATGGCAAGTTATTTCATAATATATTGTTTGGCGTGCCTAAAAACTTGGCTGAGGTTGACGGTGCGTTTGAACCGCATCTTGATCGTGAAAACAAACAGTTAGATCCCATTTCCCGTGCTGTTTTACGTTTATCGACCTACGAGATGCTTTACAGCATCGAGGTGCCCTATAAAGTAGTCATAAACGAAGGTGTCAACCTGGCAAAAACCTTTGGTCCGACTGATGCGTTTAAATTTATTAACGGCGTCCTTGATCGTGTTGCTATGGATCTTCGCGCCATTGAAGTTAAAGCAAATAAAGCCGTTTAAAGACTGACGATGGAGCGGAATACTCTGACTCAAAACACATCTTTCCAGCTTGGCGAATTTGATATTATCGCAGCCTATTTCAAAGATCTTACAGATCAAGACGGCGTTGCTCTAGGTATCGGCGATGATGCTGCAATTATAAATCTACCCCTTCAATCCGAAACTCAACTGGTAGTTGCTAGCGATACGCTGGTTGATGGCGTCCACTTTCCTAGTGACGCAAGCGCTTGTCAAATTGCTCGGCGTGCTCTATGCGTTAATTTGAGTGATATGGCAGCTATGGCAGCCATCCCTCGATGGTTCACCCTAGCGTTGACATTGCCTCGTGAGAAAGCAAACCGGCAATGGTTAAGAGATTTTAGCGCGGGGTTGGCAGAGGTCGCACTAGAGTATAACTGCGCCCTAATCGGTGGAGATACAACTGCTGGACCCTTGTCTATTACCATAACCATGCTTGGAGAGGTGGCCGCAGGGGCGGGCCTTATGCGCAGCGGCGCTACTAATGGAGACGGTATTTACGTGACAGGTTTTTTGGGGGATGGAGCTGCTGGATTATTAGCTACCACCGAAATTAACTCCTTATCATCAATACCTATAAATGTAAGTGAGCGTTTACTTAATTTTTTCTATCAACCTCGTCCGCAAATTAATGCAGCTTTAAAAATACGCTATTTAGCGTCTGCGTGTATCGATATTTCTGACGGGTTAGTAGCTGACCTAGGCCATATTTGTGAGTCCAGTGGTGTTGCGGCATCCATAAACACAGCTATGTTGCCAATACACCCAGATTTGAAAGAGCACTTTGAAGACCAGTGTCATAATTGGGCTTTATTTGGTGGAGATGATTATCAGCTTTGCTTTACAGTGCCGGCAGCGGATCTTCCTGCTATTGATGATTGGATTTTTCATGGAGAATTAGACGCCACAAGAATAGGCTCTATAGTATCCTCTAGCGATGACAACCCCGTCGTCTTGATAGACGGCTGTAAGTCAATTGACCAACTAAGAGGCTTTGACCATTTTGTCTTATAACCCGACATTTATAGATCTGCTTAAATCGCCTGTCCTACTTTTGGCATTTGGGTTTGGTAGTGGCCTTTCTTCTAAAGCGCCGGGCACCGTTGGTTCTCTGTTAGGATTAGTCATTTGGTTCTTTTTGGCAAAGCTATCGCTACCGGTTTATTTAGTATTTGTAGCTATTTGCGCATTGGTTGGCGTCTATATTTGTGGCTCAGCAGCTAAGCGATTAGGCGTACATGATCACGGCGGCATAGTTTGGGACGAGTTTGTGGGTCTTTGGGTTGGGATGGCTGGACTTTCCGTATCATGGGCATCCCTTTTATTGGGCTTTGGCTTATTTAGATTGTTTGATATTTGGAAGCCTTGGCCGATTAGTTGGATAGACAAAAATATTTCTGGCGGGCTAGGCATTATGCTTGATGATATAGCTGCTGGGTTGGCAACAGCGGGCACTATTGCCTTTTTAAAGCTATTGGGTTGGCTATGAAGGGAGTCTATTGCTTACCCCCTTAGGTCGTCTCACGCTATATGCATGAAAAATGAATCCAAATAACGTTTTAAGCCGTCTTAATAACCCGAATGTATTAAATTTTGAGTTAGGGAAAAGGAATATTAGTTAATGAAAAAATTTGCACCAGTTTTGTTGATCTTAGGTGCCATAGTGCTGGCTATATTAATGTCTGCGCTAAAACCAGAGCCCTTAAAGGCCAAGGAGCCTGAGGCAGCATTGGCTGTTAAAACACAGACACTTAGCCGGACTGAGGTGACCTTGTCAGTTGAGTCGCAAGGCACTGTGCGGCCGCGAACTCGAACAACTTTAATTTCGGAGGTTTCAGGAACCGTTCTTGAGGTTTCTGATCATTTCATCGTTGGCGGCAGCTTCGATGCCGGCGACATGCTGATGCGTCTTGATCCGACGGATCATGAAGTAACGTTGCAGCGAGCGAAAGCGCAGTTAATTAGCGCTAATGCTCTACTAGAGCTTGAAAAAGCCCGAGCCGTCCAAGCCAAAAAGGAGTGGGAAATGACCGGTCGGCCTGAGTCAGACGCACCGATTTTGGCCTTGCGTAAGCCTTACTTAGCCGAAGCTGAAGCGAATATTCTACAAGCACAAGCGCAGGTGAAGCAGGCGCAGATAAAATTGCAGAGAGCCACGATTCGGGCGCCGTACGCGGGCATGGTATCTTTGAAGGCAGTGGATGTTGGTCAATATGTCACCACCGGCTCACGCTTGGGCGAAACATTCGCTATTGACTTCGTCGAAGTCAGATTACCCCTTACGGAAAAAGATTTATCACAGATGGAGCCAATGTCATTCCAAAATAGTAATGTCGTTAATACGGTTGTACTGAGTGGTTCGGTAAATGGGAATTCGGAAAATTGGCCGGCAGTAATAGTTCGGTCTGAAGGCGTTGTTAATGAGCTTAATCGCTCTCAGTATGTTGTAGCTCGAATCCCTGACCCCTACAGACGTAATCAAACTGTGACGGTCAGCACACCGCCGCTGTTAGTGGGTACATTTGTGACTGCAAAATTAAAAGGTAAGACCCTAAATGGTGTCTTCAAAGTTCCACGCAGTGCTTTGCTGCAGGGTCCTAAGATTGCTGTAGTGGATGACGAGCAGAAGCTACGAATTAATTCCGTGAATGTGGTGTTCTCTGATGAAGGCTACTACTACGTGAGTGAGGGTCTAAATGAAGGCGCCGAGATCATTGTTAGTGCCATTGGGACGCCTATTGAAGGGCAGAAGCTCGAAGTTAAAAATTCTCTTAATACCGGAAGTACACAATAATGGATCTGAATTCCAAAGGGCTCATTAGTTGGTTCACCCGAAATCCGGTGGCAGCAAACTTGGTTATGGTGTTTGTCTTTTTTGCAGGATCATTATCACTGCTGAATATAAGTAAAGAGATGTTTCCTCGTTCAGAAAGCAAAATGATTAGTATTGGTGCCCCCTACCCCGGCGCCGCGCCTGTTGAGGTAGAAAAAGGCGTTATTTTGCCTATGGAATCAGCGCTTGAAGGGCTTAAAGGTATAAAGAAAATAACGTCGGCTGCTGATCGAGATTACGCCAGAATCTATTTGGAAGTTGAAGCTAATGAAGATATCAATGAGGTAATGAGTCAAGTTGAAAATCGTATCGATAGCATCATTAATTTACCTGAGGATATTGAAAAGCCGACTATAAAAAGAGTAGAGCGAAATTCTTGGGGTATGGGCGTGGCTGTCTATGGAGACATGACACAGCGAGAAAAGAAAATAATAGGAGACGAAGTTTATGACGAACTCCTAGCCTTACCTGAAGTAAAGGAACTCCAGTTATGGGGGGCTGGAACATACGAAATATCAATAGAGGTCAGAGAAAAAAGGCTTCGTGAACTTAATCTCACTCTAAGCGAAGTTGCTTCTGCGGTACGATCATCATCCCTAGATTTGCCTGCCGGACTTATTAGAACGGAGTCAGGTAATGTATTAGTTCGAACGGAGGGAAAAGCTTACGTCGGTGAGGATTTTGAAAATATCGTACTGAGAAGTGAGCTGGACGGTACGCAGTTATTACTTTCTGATGTTGCTGATGTCAGGGATGAGTTCACAGAGAGTGTGTCTGATAATCGCTTTGATCGTCAAAGTAGCATCTTTATGGGTATCTTCTCATTGAAGGGGCAAAATTTACTCGATATCAGTAAGGCAGTGCACGCTTACGCTGAAGAAAAACAGGAGTCCATGCCGGGTAACTTGAGTATTAGCGTATTTGACGATGAGGCTTATAGTCTTAATGGCAGGCTTAGTATGATGTCTGAAAATCTATTGATGGGCGGAATATTGGTTGCGCTAGTGCTGGGGATTTTTCTCAATTTAAAAGTAGCACTGTGGGTGATACTGGGTATTCCAGTAAGTTTTGCTGGTGCATTTTGGTTGATGCCATTTGGCGGAGTAACGGTCAATATTCTTAGCCTATTTGCCTTTATTATGGTTCTGGGCATTGTAGTGGATGATGCTATCGTAATTGGTGAGAGCGTGTTTAGTGAAGCTAAAAAAGATTATCGTCTAAAGCTTGATGCAGGACAGATTCCTGCTGTGGGATATTCTACCTCCACAGAGACGGTTATAGCGGGCGCGAAAAGAGTAGCTACCCCATCAACGATAGGCGTGCTAACTACGATGGCAGCGTTCTTCCCGATTATCTTTATTGGTGGAAGCTTTGACGGCATTACTCGTGCGATCGGTATTGTTGTTATTTTTTGCCTGATGTTTTCTTTAATCGAATCGAAATTAATCCTTCCAGCACACCTTGTAGGGCTTAAATTCGGGCAACGGCCATCGGGAATAATGGCAGTAATTGGTCGCTTTCAGAATAAAGTTGCTACTGGATTGGACAATTTTATTGAGAATGTTTATCAACCCGGGCTAAGAAAGGCTCTGCACAATCGGTATATTACGCTAGCTGGATTTGGTGCGATTTGGATTATCATTCTTGGCGCCATGAATAGTGGTATTGCCCAGGTTGAATTTTTCCCTAAGGTGCCTGGTGACAATGTTCAGGCGGAAATCATTATGCAAGATGGCACATCTACGGAGAATGTTGCAGAGACAATCGCTCATATAGAAGAGGCAATATACAAAATAGATAAAGAGTATCGCGCTGAAAATCCCAATACTATTGGTCTTGTTGATCATGTTGCCTCTTGGGAAATGGGCGACGATCAGCTCACGTTTCGCGTAGTTTTGACAAGATCAGAATTTCGTAGTGTCAGCGCAACTGAAATCGAAAGGTGGTGGCGCACTGAGGTAGGTTTGCTACCCAACGTGCGAAAGCAACGATATTTTTCTAGTGAGGGCCCGTCTGGAGTGGCAATTAGTCTATCTTTGTCGGGAACTGATCCTAATGAGTTGACTTTGGCTAGTGGTGAATTACAGCAATATTTGACACAGTTTCCTGGGGTCTATGATATTTATAATTCTCAGGGCTCGGGTAGTAAAGAGGTGCTCATTAGCTTGAAGCCATACGCCAGCCAGGTCGGTGTGCGACTTTCAGATGTGGCGGGGCAGGTAAGACAAGCGTTTTATGGTGAAGAGGCACAGCGTATCCAACGGGATTCAGATACTATTAAAGTAATGGTTAGATATCCGTTAGAGGAACGAGGCACTATCTCAACGCTAGAAAATATGCATATCAGAACGGCTAGTGGGGAAGCTATTGCCATAGGCGCAGTAGCCGACATTACTCTTGGACTGGGACTCACTGCGATAGATCGGTTAGATCGGAAACGTACGGTTACAGTCACCGCTGAAGTTGAAAAAGAGAAAGCCCAAAGCGGGGAGGTCGTAAAAGATGTAAAGGAAAATCTATTGCCCACTCTGCTCGAAAAATATCCTAGCGTTGAGTTTCGATTGAGTGGTGCAACTCAAGAGCAGGGTGAGTATTACACAAAGATGGGTGTTGGTTTTCTGGCATCTCTGTTTTTGATCTATGGTTTGCTGGCAGTACCGCTGCGATCTTATGTCCAACCGATCGTCATTATGTCGGTGATTCCTTTTGGTTTTATCGGCGCAGTAATGGGCCATGTTCTATTTGATGTGTCGATTAATGTATTGTCGATGTTTGGCATTATTGCTTTGTCGGGTGTTGTTGTAAACGATAGCTTGATCTTAGTTGAATTTGCGAATAGAGAAAAAGCCGAGAATCTGTCTTTCGAAGATGCGATCTTAAATGCAGGTAAAAAACGCTTTCGGGCCATATTACTAACGACGCTGACCACATTTGTTGGCTTGCTACCATTGCTCTTCGAGACTAGTGTGCAGGCGCAATTTGTTATTCCTATGGCTCTGTCTCTGAGCTTTGGGATTCTGTTTGCATCGACAATAACTCTTGTGCTGATACCTTGCTTATATTTAGTTGTTGAGACTAATCATCGATTTGTCAGTTTAGTACTTCTATTAATACTGCTAATTGGAGCAAGCTTTTTAATGGTTTTCTTTCAGCTCTTTAGTGTTGGTACTGCGGTAATTGTGTCGGCAGTGCTGATAACTATCATGATTGGATTGTCCTTGAGGAAGTGGCTAGGCCATTTTCCGGAATACGAAGCCAACATATAATATAAGTCTGATTTAGCCAGGATTTCTGAAAAATCTGAATTAGCTAGGGGTTGGCTGTACAATACTGCTCTTATTAATAACAAATTTTGGAGTCGTTATCAGTGCTTCGTTATATCGAATCTTCTAAGTTGCCTACTCGCTGGGGAACCTTCGATATCCATGGCTTTGAAGATCCCTTTAAGGGTAAGGAGCATATTGCAATCACCATGGGTGATTGTGGCTCTGGCGAGCCCTTACTTACTAGAATTCATTCTGAATGTCTTACCGGCGATGCCCTAGGCAGTCTGCGGTGCGATTGCGGTGAGCAGCTGCATGAGGCAATGAAGCGCATTTCAGAAGAAGGGCGTGGCGCTATCCTGTACCTTCGGCAAGAAGGGCGTGGTATTGGTCTGGTCAACAAAATACGCGCCTACAATTTGCAGGACGAGGGGGCTGATACTGTTGAGGCAAATGAACGCCTAGGGTTTGGTGCAGATATGCGCGATTACTCTATCTGCGAGCCGATGTTAGCGCATTTGGGGGTCAAAAAAGTTCAGTTAATGACCAACAATCCCCGTAAAATTAATGCCCTTATAGAGTTGGGCATTGATGTTGTCGAACGCAAGCCTCTACAGGCCGATAGTAATCCGCATAATGTCCAGTATCTGTCTACCAAAGCGGGTAAATTGGGACATCTGTTTGAGGATTTAAGCGAGTGAGCCTCGGGCTGTCTAAACGTATTATTCCTTGTCTAGATGTTGATAAAGGTCGCGTGGTTAAGGGTGTTCAGTTCGTCGATATACGTGATGCCGGAGACCCAGTAGACGTTGCGCGCCGCTATAACGAGCAGGGTGCAGATGAAATAACCTTTCTTGATATCACCGCTAGTCATGAAGGCCGTGATACCACCCTACACACCGTTGAACGTATGGCCGGAGAAGTATTCATCCCTCTGACGGTGGGTGGTGGTGTGCGTGAATTGCAGGATATCCGTAATTTATTAAACGCAGGTGCTGATAAGGTAGCGATTAACTCAGCGGCGATCTTTAATCCTGAGTTTGTTGGTGAGGCAGCTCAACGATTTGGATCTCAATGTATTGTTGTCGCCATCGATGCGAAACAGGTGCGCCATAACGACAACCCCCGCTGGGAAATATTTACCCATGGTGGCCGCAAGGCTACGGGTATAGACGCTATTGAATGGGCAAAAAGAATGACTGAACTCGGTGCAGGTGAGATTTTACTTACTAGTATGGATCGAGACGGCACTAAAAACGGCTTTGACGTAGCGCTGACATCTAAGGTCAGTGACCAGGTTAATGTCCCGGTAATTGCCTCTGGCGGTGTCGGAACTCTGCAACATTTAGCTGAGGGTATTATCTACGGTAAGGCGGATGCGGTTTTAGCGGCCAGCATCTTCCATTTTGGTGAGCACAGTATTCCTGAGGCCAAGCAATTTATGGCAGGCCAGGGCATTAACGTGCGGTTATAGTCATACAGTTAGAATTACATTGGGTTGATTCGTAGCCAAGGCTTCATCAAAAATCCGAATGGATTAGACAGCTTGATCGGTGCAGCTAAGGCGGAAAGGCAAATACACTCTCCATTTTGAGCGCCCATTGGTTGGTGGACGTCACCGGCTTCACGCTGTAGAAAATCACCTTCATTATAAACTGCTTGCTCATCAGAGAAGCTACCTTTAAGAACCACGGTGAATTCGCGACCGCCGTGGTCATGGCGTGGAGTTTTACCGCCAGAACAAATTTTATGTAATGCTACTTCGTATTCTTTCTGGCCAGTTGTAAATTGAGCAACATCCACAGAAGCAGACATCCGCCGCCAAGTCGGTGTAGATTCGCTGGCAGTAATGAGTTTATTAACTAAGAGGGGGTAATGGACGTCAGACATCTCAGAGGTACTGGGGACAATATCCTCAGCACTTTCAGGTAACTGGTCTATCTTGGCCATCACTGAGTCTAATAGAAGATCTCCCACCTCGATGGGTTCCGCTTCACTCATCAGCTTAGATCCTACTTGGTCAAGGCGCAGCAACTCACTACGACATTTGGCGCAAAAGTGCAGATGGGCTGAAACACATATAGAAGGAGCAGTGTTAAGATTTCCTGCAGAAAAATCTACCAACATCGCAGAATCGGGGTGGTGATTAACTTTACTCATAGCACGTCGTCTCTAAATTCTGGTGCAACCAGAATTTGCATTTTCTGAAGTGCTAGTCGCACCCTCGATTTTACTGTTCCTAGGGGCAAACCAAGCTCGTTGGAGGCCTCTGCGTGAGATTTACCTTCTAAATAGACTTTGCGAAGGATCTCGTCTTGTTCTTTGGGCAATTTCGCAAGGGAAGTCTGCACCTTGTCTTCACTACGCTTCTGCCTCATCAAAGTGACAGGGGTGTCCTCGTCCGCTTCATGCCAGAAATCTTCATTATCAAGCGGAAGATGTTGAGTATTACTCTTGCGGCGCAGCATATCTATTCTACAGTTTCGCGCCACTGTATAAATCCACGTGGTTGCGGAAGCTTTTTCAGGGTTATAGCTTGCCGATTTCTGCCATACCTTAATCATTACCTCTTGGACTAAATCTTCACTCAAGCCTGGGAACCATCCTTCATGACGACTTGCTTGAGCAAAACTCTTTAGTAGAGGCGCAAAATGATTAAATAATTGAGTAAAGGCACGCCTATCACGAGTTTCAGCAACAGACACCAGCAGCATGGACCACTGGTCCGAGCGTTTTTCTGTGCTAAACATTGCCGTCTTTTTGGCCTGCTCTTCCTTCTGGTCAACGATTTCGATCATTCTATCCAACATTAGATAAAGCTTCTTCACTATGTAGGCTTTTTACGACCCCTGACAGTAATTGGATCAGCCTTTATTTAGGTCCAGAAGCACATGAATTTAGACTACACTATACGCGGTTTGATTGCGCAATAGGCTCAATCACTTTTAATATTCAATATTTCAGCGCTATCAAAACTAAACTCTAGGAAGACAATATGGATAAGCTGGCTATTCTGACTACAGGCGGCACGATAGACAAGGTCTATTTTGATGCGGCTAGCGAATTCCAGGTAGGAGGTCCTGTGGTTGAGGCGTTACTCCAGAAGATGAATGTTGGCTTCGAGGTTAGTCTATACCAATTGATGCGCGTCGATAGCCTTGATATGACCGGTCAACACCGAGAATTAATCCGTCAGGCCGTTGATGAATGCGATGCTGAGCATATTTTAATTACCCATGGTACCGATGGCATGGTTGAAACTGCTAATTGGTTGAAAGAGATAGAGGGAAAAACAATTATTCTAACTGGCGCGTTACAGCCGGCAGCTTTTTCTGAAAATGATGCAGTTTTTAATATCGGCTGTGCTATTGGAGCGCTACAAATAGTCTCCTCGGGAGTCTATATTGCAATGAATGGCCAGATTTTTGAATCAAGCAAAGTGGTTAAAAACCGCACTAAGAATCGCTTTGAACAGAAGTCCTGAATCTAGAGATATCTATTTAAATTCAGGTTAAAAAATCTTAGCGAGTGCCGTGCTTGTTAGGACCTCATTGGTAACATTAAAATAGTGAGGAATCTTGCATTTAGGCTGCGTATTTTAGTTCCCTTAGTTTAATTTTCCGTTAACATAGCGGCGTTAATTCATTGCTAGCGTTTCATTCATGAAAAAAAATTCAGACTCATCACTTTCCAAAATCGGCATTGGTATAGATTTCGGTACCAGCAATAGCGCTGCGGCAATATTTGATGGCCAGCGTGTAAAGCTGGTTAAGCTAGCACCCCACAATCCCATTATGCCATCAGCCAATTATATTGACCGAGACTTTATCGCCAAGATCGGGCAGGAGGCGATAGACGAGTATATTAAAGGTAATCAAGGTAGAAAGGTTGAGCTTAGTCTTGAGGTGTTGGGCGAGGCGAGAACCAGCGCTGGCGGTCCTGATGGGCCAGCAGGTGAGGGTGAAACGAGTAAGGTTTATGGTCAAGCTTTTAATGATGGAAGCTTGCCAGGGCGATTATTTCGTGGCACAAAAAGACTTCTAGGTAACTTGGCCAGCGATCGAACATTAATATTTTCTCGGCAATTTAGGTTGGTCGCTTTAGTGACGCCGATATTGGTTGGCATCCGCAGAGCACTGCGCGATGCAATTAGACATCTTTTGGAAGGAGAGTCCCAAGATTTGGCCGATCATGCCTGTATTGGACACCCCGTTAACTTTGAGGGGAACGAACGGCAGCGTAATACGGTCGCGCTTGATCGACTTAGTGAGGCTTACCGTCATGCTGGTATCACCGAGCAAACTTTTTGCCCGGAGCCGACTGCAGCTGCCATTAGTTATTTACACAATCAGTCAGATCAACAGAACCAGCGACTACTGACAGTCGACTTTGGTGGTGGAACTCTGGATTTTAGTATTTTACGACGCCTTGACGATTCTTTTGAAGTTGAGGCCACACATGGTATTGCTCTAGGTGGGGATAAAATTGATCAAACTATCTTTAGAGAATTAGTGTTTCCGTTGCTGGGTAAAGGAGAGCGCTGGAGTCGTTTGGTCGATGGTCTAACCGTCGATACGCTTTTCCCTTTTGGTGATTTCGAAGATTTACTGATTAATTGGCCCGTCAGTTATATGCTTAACCAAAATAAATATACCTCACCGGTTATGCAGCGTATGGCAGAGACTGATGTTGCTGCCAATAAATTTAAGCGTCTTTATGACCTTATTAGACAAAATTATAGTTATCAGGTTTTTGAGGCGATCAAGGACTTTAAGGCGAGCCTTTCAGTGCAGCAGTCAGCGATACTAGATATCCCTCAGCTTGATATTGAGGTTGGGTTAGAGCGGTGGGAGTTTGAGGTTATGATTTCAGACTCACTGTTTGAATTAGAACAGGCCATCAGCCTTATCCTGAGTAAGGCTAATGTGCAGGCAACGGATATTGATCTAGTGTTGCGTACGGGAGGCTCTTCGCTGATCCCTGCGGTAAAAGATATTCTCGACAATCAGTTTGCTGGGAAGGTGGTAGAGCATGATCCTTTTACTAGCGTAGCTGCAGGCTTGGCGATAGCGGATTACTATGGTTATGGCCAATCTTAGTAGCTATTGTTTGTTTCAACTAGCTTACTTACCAAATCGTCGATTGCGTTGCTGCCAGACTCGTATAGCTCGCCAAAAGTCAATTTTACGGAACGCAGGCCAAAAGGTCTCGGTGAAGTAGAGTTCTGAATAGGCGCTTTGCCATAGCAAAAAACCAGACAATCGCTCCTCGCCTGAGGTGCGAATAATAAGATCTGGGTCAGGCATGCCCTCGGTATAGAGATGATTGGAGAGTAGCTGTTCATCAATATCGCCAATATCTATCTCGCCAATCTTAATCTGTTCACCAATTTTTTTAACCGCATCTACTATTTCTGCGCGACCCCCATAGCCAATCGCAATGTTTAGCTGAAAACTGCTGTGCTCCGCAGTTTGAGCCTCGACAGTATCAATCTCTTCGTTCATTTCCTGTGACAGCTGATCTCGTCTTCCGATGACTTTAATTTTAACATTTTCATCAGCAATTAAAGGGTCGGTCTTCAGCGTCCGGAACTTACTTAAAATAATACTCATTAGCTCTTCGACTTCTTCTCCACTGCGATTGTAGTTTTCAGTGGAAAAGCCATAGAGGGTAACCATTTTAATTTCGAGGTCTAAACACCATCTTAAAAACCCTTCTAAATTATCTGACCCAGCCATATGACCTGCTTTCCGCGTAGCTAGTTTCTGGGCCAGCGCAAAGCGTCGATTTCCGTCAACGATGAGACCCACATGATGGGGACGTTGGTCAGCAAAGATTTGTCGGTGAAGTGTTTTTTCATACACTTTATAAAAGATAGAAGGAACGTACATTAATATTAAGTCTCAATTTATATCATCCGATGTGTTGGAGGATATAACTATAAAGGTTACTGTTCTATTTAAAACAGGGGGAGATTAGATCGCCTATCCAGGCATTGGTAGAGCTTAATCATTACCTTTAATGGCAAAATAAGTACCCAGAGCGAAGAGGAAAATTTGCTCGCTGGTAAATAGCTTAGCTGTGATGAACCAGTCAGCATGAGCTATAGAAAAAGCTCCAATCATAATAATCATTATCGCACCACCGGAAAGTCTGGTGATTAAATGTCCCAGAGAGCTGCCTAATAGGCCTCCTAAAATAATGCCAACACCCGCTGTGATTTCACCAATAGCCACCATGCTACTAACGATTTCAGGGGCTGGAACACCAATACTAGAAAACCAACCAACCATTTTTTCCGGGGGTAAAGGAAACTTACTGTAACCGTGCAAGAAGAATGAGGTACCCAAGACGAGTCTTAGTAACCAAGGGGCTAATCCAGTAAATGGCTTAGCTATCGAATTAAGCGTTGCATTAAGATTTGACATGGAGATCCTCTCAAAAAATTAGTTATTTTTGTCCTTGGTGCTTACTAATCAATATCCTGTATCAATAGTAGCGCTACGCTTAGTTTAATATATTTTGTAGAGATTTTTGAAGTTATATTAATTTAATTACTCTCACACGAAATGCACAGAATTCAGTCGATAAAGCTCTGGCCGTCAAGTTGATTCCTAATCTTCTCAGGAATCTCAAGCTTAAGATGCGCAGCAATCGACGGGAGGATGTCGACAATCGCTGGCATTTGGTCGTAGCGCTCATTGAGATCGTCACTATTAGTCACTATCCAAGTTGTTCGTTCTCGTTCACTCTGATTTCCATGGCCCCGGCCGGTTTTGGCGTCGCGCCCATGGTCCGTCGTAATCACGATCATCCAGTCTTCGTCATATGACTGTTGCCGTTGTTGCACGGCGTTCCAGATTTTACCGATCTGACCGTCCATGTGTTGCACGGCCGCCGTCATTTCTGGGCCGTCGCCGTAGCCATGGCCCACTGAGTCTGTGTATTCTAAGTAGACCCATGACAGAGCTGGCCCATTGGACCCAACATATCTCGCCGCTTCATTGGTGACAAGATCGTCGATAGCGCGGATGTAATTTCTCAGCAGATCGTGTGGGAAACGCTCGATATCAAGTTCGAACCCATCAAACGCATAATCCAGTTTATTGCCGCCAGCCTCCTGCAGACCGTCACCAAGAAGCTTCGTCCGATTGTCTGTCCAGGTCGAAAAGATGGCCGTTTGGAAGGTCGGATCGTGCTCTTTGGCCATTCTAAAAATATCCCAGTAGGCGTAGTTCGGATCACTTACCTGGTTATCATAAACATTGTGCTTATTGGCCCAGGTCCCCGTGAGCAGGCTGTTGTAGCCGATCGCTGAAGATGTTGGACTTTGAGATTTTCCTCCAATCTCTCCGCCTACGTAGGCTCTCGTGTAGCCGCCTTTGTCCGCAATGGAATCTAGTACGGGTGTGGATGTATTTTCCAAGACGTCTGCAGGAATGCCGTCAGCAATGATAAATATTACTGCCGGCGTAGCTGTCGACGCATTGGCAAAGGGGGTAAAGAAGGAGATTACTACGAGCAGTAGAGTGGTCGTCAGATATTCTCGATTTCTTAGGTACTGTATCATCATAGGGTGCTTCCCTTAGGGCTTTGGCAAAGATTACCACTTAACTTTGACATTGTAGATACAAAGTGTATAGGAACAGTATTGGGTTCGACAAACTTCACCATTAATTGAACGACAACGATGGGGATTTTTTTCAGCCGTATTTCCCTAACTTTTGTAGGTCTTGAAATAAAGATCAGCACGGAGATTTACATTCGCTCTTTTTACCTCAATTAGACACCGCTTTAAGGTTAATTCGAAGCAGATTAATTTTGTAAAATCGGTATAATCATTACCTGTCTAAATATCAACATACAAGTGTCGAGCGAACCATTTTGAAAACAGAATTTCTTGGCAAGACCCTATCTGGCCCATTTACGATTCCCTCTGGAATTGTTACCACTGCAACCTCGATTATTCAGGCTATGTTTGACCATATGCCGCAGATAGGTGTCATCACGACGAAAAGTGTTGGCCCTGCGCCGCGTGCGGGGAATCGTGAACCTGTTTATAGTCAATATGCACCAGGCTGCTTCGTCAATGCTGTAGGTTTAACTAACCCCGGCGCTGAAGCTTCCGCAGAGGCTATGTCGAAGTTACGCATCCCTGCAGATCGTTTTTTACTGGTGTCTATCTTTGGTGGTAGCATCGAAGAGTTTGTTCAAGTAGCTAAGATTATGGCACCCGTTGCCGATGGTCTAGAGCTTAATCTCTCCTGTCCGCACGCTAAAGGCTACGGTATGGCTATGGGTCAGGATCCAGATATGGTTCGAGAAGTCACGGCAGCGGTCAAGGCCGTCGTCGATATCCCTGTGATCCCAAAATTAACGCCTAATACGTCTAATGTTAGTGAGATAGCCCTTGCTGCAGTGGCGGGTGGAGCAGATGGTCTGTGCGCTATTAATACTGTTGGTCCAGGTTATACCTCTTCCCATGGTCAGCCTGTACTAAGTAATGGCGCCGGCGGCATGTCGGGTAAGGGCGTTCTGCCTATTGCACTTAAATGTATTCGTGAAATTTCCGCTATCACTAATGTACCTATTGTTGGGTGTGGTGGGGTTAGTAGTGCTGCTGATGTGCGAGAATTCCTCGATGCAGGCTCCACCATTATTGGCGTTGGCTCTGCTCTTACGGGCATGACAACCGATGATATTGGAAGCTATTTTAGTCAGCTAGAATCTGACATCAGTTTCGGTAGCAATAAAGCTGAAGGTCATATTCGATACGATATCGATATGGATTTTGAACCCGTTGTTCTCGTTGAGAATAAACGCATATGTGAAGATATTTGCGTTCTGACCTTTGATCGAAAGATTAACATCCAGGCAGGCGAGTTTGTGTTCCTTTGGATACCTGGGTTAGGTGAGAAGCCTTTCTCCGCTCTTTCAGATGACCCTTTTCAGTTGGCAGTTATTGATGTGGGTCTCTTTACTCATGAATTAATGGATTTAGCAGTTGGCTCTGAAGTTTACGTGCGCGGTCCGCATGGCATCCCTGTATCACCACCTGAAGATGCCAAGATCATGGCAGTTGCTGGCGGGACAGGCTTGGCGGCTGTGTATCAACTTGCCAGGGATTTTGGTAACGCAGAGTTGTTCACTGGCGCTCGCACTGCAGAACGACTCTATTATCTTGAAGAGTGCCAAAGAGTTGCTGATGTGCACGTGGCTACCGATGATGGTAGTGAGGGTTTTAAGGGGTTTGTGACGGAATTATTGCGCGCCCGTTTGCAGGAGATGACGCCGGCTGAGCTAGATAATTTGGTGTTCTATAACTGTGGACCTGCCCCTATGGTGCACGAGGCCGCGAGAGTGCAACGCGAATTCTGTCGCGACGATCAGATTTTCAGTGCCATCGACTATCTTACGAAGTGCGGTGTAGGTATCTGTGGAGCTTGTGCTGCACCAGATGGCCAACGTATTTGTGTTGATGGACCTTTTCTACAGGGTTCTCCAGCTAGGCCTGCTAGTCTTTAATTCGACTTTTAGCCAGTCAATCTTTTAGGTCGCTTTATGTCAGCTGAAAAGTACGTTTTTGGTCCCTTAAAAACAGGTAAGCGATACTATCCACAAAATGCCTTGTCATTGGCTTTTGCCTGTCAGCTTTCATATAAAAGCGAGAAATACATTATCTCTGAGGCTTCAGCTTGGGGTTTCTCTCAGGTGCGTTTTCTAGAAATCACCCAAGGTCATCGCATCGATATGCAATGCTATGTCATGGCTGATCATGACAAGATTGTGATTGTTTTTCGTGGTAACGACGACATAAAAGATTGGTTGGCTAATTTTACAGCCATCACTGAAGCGGGGCCATTTGCCGATAGTAATGCTCATAAAGGATTTCAAGACGTTCTTGAACCAGCAGCCCAAGAACTTAACCAGATACTACATAGATTTAGTGCAGAAACGAAAAAGATATGGATTACTGGCCATAGTTTTGGGGGCGCACTGGCCTCATTATATGCGGGTATGCTAATTAGCAATGATCATCCAGTTTATGGCGTATATACCTTTGGGAGTCCTCGGGCTGGGGATGAGACTTTTGTTAAGAGTCTTAATAATGCTGTTGTAGGTCCTCATTATCGGGTAGTTAATGCTGGCGATATTGTGGTTCATCTGCCACCAGAACCCTTCTATAGTCACGCGGGAAAGCGCATAATTTTAAAACGGGACAAGCGCGAGACATCTAAGCAATCATGGTTGTTACTGCAGATTACTGCTGTCAAAGAGTTTTTTCGGGATGTCGCGGATTTTATAGATATAACTGACAATCATCGATTAGATGCAGGTAATGACAGCTATATTCCACGACTAAAGAATGATGCTGAGCGGGTAAATGGGACTGTTTTAAAAAAAGTAAAGCCTTAAGTATTAATCAAAGGTAAAGAGTACCATCTTGTGATTTTTTGGTGGGTAGTTCTCAAATCCTTGTAAAGGGATTTTCATAAAGCAGGGTTTTTTTCTGGAAAAAATCTTAGGTTTAAATATATGGGCATAGCTATAACCTTGGGCTGTTAGGAAGGCGACGATTTCATCTGTCTTTTCTTTATGTTTTTTAACTTGGAATTCAAGAGCTAGCATTGGTTGATGTTTTTGCAAGGTCTCTGACGCACCCTGCAAGGCCTCTAATTCATAACCTTCTACATCCATTTTAATAAAGCTAATTGGCCGGGGAGCATTGCTCTGCAAATATTCGTCTAGGGTCACTACATTAAACTCTATACTTGCCTCATCGGAATCACTGATTCGACTTCCACCTATATTTAATGGATCCATCACAGCCAGCTTAGTTGCTTTTGTGTTGCTGATGCCTACGTTAATCGCTGAGACATTTTCAGCAAGCTCTGCATTAAGTGAAAGTACCTTAAAGGTCGCCATATTGGGTTCAAAGCTTATAACAGTCCCAAATAAATCAGCAAAAAAAAGCGCGTGGTTCCCGATGTTGCCACCGATGTCTAGGCAGGTTTCTCGAGGATAGGGTTCAGCGAGGAGGAAGTCTTTTAACGCTAAAAGTTCGGGTTTCTCAAAAAGACCATCAATCATGATTTTCCGTGAAATACCATCGTGGGCAAAACAGACTACCTGAGGGTACTTATGAATGCTCTGACGTGCTGAGCGCTCTAAGCCGAATTTGAGTATTTGGCGCAATAAAATGTTCATATCTACATCAAACGACATAAGCGGCGGATAATCAAGACGCTAAAGAAGTAATTTCATATTTTTAACCAACACTTTTTGCTCACACCACCATAGCCTATGGTTGTTTAGTCAGGGCTCAGTTGGCCTGCTTCCCAGTTTTCTAATAAAGGTCGGGTATCGCGTTGCCAGGGATGGAAATCATCTTTGAAGTAGTCTTTGTAGGCTGGCCATGATAAACGTATAAATCCTTGTCTTCCTAATAAGAACTGCATACCTTCAATCCAGACCCTGAGGTTCCACATTTTTTTATCTCGTCGTAGCATGTGGATCATACCAACAACAATATCTTGTATTAGAAAGAACGTAGCAAGTCTCAACGTAGACTTACGCATTTTTTCGCTGTAAGGCTTATTCTTGGTGACTGTGCGATAAACATCGAAGGCAACCGCTTTGTGCTCCATTTCTTCTGCTGCATGCCAAGACCATAACTCTTTCATTGGCGGTTCAATGACGCCGTTAACGTCAACATCTTCACCTAACATACGCTCTGCCAAAATCGCAGTAATATGCTCGAGTGCGGCTGTCACCGCTAGGCGTTGAATTGAACTAAGTTTGGCATCAGATTCTTTGATTTTACGCGCTATACGCCCTTCTAGATAATCAAGACTATAGCCCCGCTCTTTACACAACGTCTTATTATAGTGTTCATGCTCACGTCTATGCACACCCTCTTGGCCACAAAAATGCCGAATCTCGCGCTGTAATTTAGGATCAGTAATCTTGTCTGCATAACGACGTACACTATCAATGAACGATTGTTCGCCGAGAGGAAAAGTAATAGACATCGCGTTAAACCAAGCTGTCTTGAACGGATGGTTGTCGTACCAATCTCTACCTAGGCTCTCGGTCAGCTCATGCTTTCTATTGCGCAGCTGAATAGCAACTTCTGCTGGCGTGTACGATTCTTGTTTCATGTCCTTATCCTTAGATGATCCGCCATTACTCTAAAGCTTACATCAGCAATAGTCTACAAGAGGTTATTGGCTGTCCATCATCTCTTTTGCGCGTTGCCGAAGTGCAAATTTTTGCACTTTACCTGTGGAGGTTTTTGGTATGACTTCAAAGACGAAATGGCGGGGGACTTTAAATCCTGCTAAGTGTTGTCGACACCAGTCTTTGATATCTGCTTCTAAGGCTTGGCTGCTAGGATCGAGCTCGACAAAGGCGCAGGGCGTTTCGCCCCACTTTTCATTCGGCATTGCTACTACGGCTGCAGTGACCACATCATTGTATTTATAAAGTACCTCTTCTATCTCAATGGACGAGATATTTTCACCACCTGAGATAATAATATCCTTTGAGCGATCTTTGAGCTGGATATAACCGTCGGGATGGATAACGGCCAGATCACCTGAGTGAAACCACCCTCCAGAAAAGGATTGCTCATTGGCCTCCTTATTTTTCAAATAGCCCTTCATCACTACATTGCCCCTAAACATTACCTCTCCTAAAGTGTCACCATCTCTAGGCACTGGCATCATGGTTTTAGGATCTAAAACGTCGAGATTTTCAAGGGCATGATAGCGCACACCCTGTCGAGCTTTTAAGGTAGCTTGCTCAGGGCCAGGAAGCTGGTTCCACTGCTGATGCCAGTCATTAACTACTGCAGGCCCGTATACCTCGGTAAGGCCGTAGAGGTGGGTGACATTAAACCCAGCATCACGCATATTGGCCAACACTTTTTCAGGAGGAGGTGCCGCAGCGGTAAAAAAATCCACAATGTCAGGCAACTCAGGGCGCTCGCTCGGGTCTGTCGCTAACATCGTTGACATAACCACCGGTGCACCGCATAAAAGAGTGACTTGATGTTGCTTTAAGGCGGCCCAGATAGCATCGGCACGCACTTCTCGCAAGCATATTTGGGTGCCGCTGACAGCTACCATAGCCCAAGGGAAACACCACCCATTACAGTGAAACATGGGCAAGGTCCAGAGATAGACACTATGCTTTGCAAGAGAGGTGGTAATGATGCTGCTTTGAACTAACAGGGATGCGCCACGGTGATGATAGACAACGCCTTTGGGGTCGCCCGTGGTCCCAGAAGTGTAGTTGACGCTAATCGCATCCCACTCATCATTGGGCATTAGCCAAGTAAAATCAGGATCGCCTTGGGTGAGGAACTGCTCGTAATCAAATTCACCCAGATGGTTACCTGTTTGAGAATATTCCGGGTCGTCATAATCAATGGTGAGTGGTTTCACACTACATCGTTTGAGCGCATCCCTAATGGTGTCAGAGAAAGCTAGGTCGGTAATCAATACTTTGCATTCGGCGTGATCTAGCTGTACAGCAATAACACCGGCATCTAGCCGAGTATTCATGGAATGTAACACGGCGCCGCACATAGGCACTGCGTAGTGAGCTTCTAGCATAGCTGGCGTATTAGCGAGCATTACTGACACGGTATCACCGCGGCGAACACCTTGTGCCGCAAGAGCCGAGGCAAGCTGGCGGCAACGCGAGTAAAACTGGCGGTAGTTAATTTGAGCGTTACCATGGATTACAGCGATGTTCTCAGGGAACACCGCAGCAGCCCGTTCCAAAAAGGTTAGCGGTGTTAGGGGCTGAAAGTTGGCCTGATTACGCCCGAGATTCTGATCGTAAATATTGGACATTGTTAGGCTACCTGTCTTGCCATTTTGGGTGGCGTTTTTCGATGAAAGCAGAAATGCCTTCTTTAGCATCAAGCTTGAGCATATTATCTACCATAATCTGAGAGGTATAGGCGTATGCGCTGCCCAGCTCCATGTTTTGTTGCTCATAAAATGCAGTTTTGCCCGTTGCGACGGTCATGGTGGACTTGCTAGCTATCTTCGCAGCCATCGCCATCGTCTTTTCGGTCAACTGAGTCGGCTTTGCGGTTTGATTAATTAAGCCAATTTTTTCGGCTCTAGCTGCACTGACCATATCACCCGTCAGCAACATTTCCATAGCGTGCTTGTTCGACACAGTGCGCGATAGGGCAACCATTGGCGTAGAGCAAAATAGACCGATATTAACCCCTGGGGTAGCAAATTTTGCAGTGTCGGCGGCAACAGCGAGATCGCAACTAGCGACCAACTGACAGCCCGCCGCGGTTGCAACGCCAGCTATTTCAGCGATGACTGGTTTAGGATTATTGACGATGGATTGCATTACATTAGCGCAGCTAGAAAATAGGGCAGTAAAATAAGCCTGCCCGCCGTCTGCCGTGCTGCGCTTTGCACTAATCTCTTTTAGATCATGGCCGGCACAAAAAGCTGGACCTATTGCGGCTAATACGATGACTCTCACATCGGGGTTATTAGCAGCCTCACCTAGCGCGTCACCTAGCGTTTTAAGCATTGTTTCGGACAGTGCATTACGGCGTTTCTCGTCACACAATGTTAATCGTAAAATACCTTGATTATTGAGCTCGTTAAGTAAAATATCTTTTTTCGCAGTCATCGATTTACCATCTTAGTGTTCTTAGGACAGAGCATTTGTCCAATAGGGTTTTGCTAATTCTAGCTTTGGACAGCGGTTCATGACAACCTTAAGACCAACTTCAACCGCTTTATCACGTGCCTCTAGATTAATAACCTCAAGTTGCATCCACACCACTTTGGCTCCAATTGCGATTGCTTCCTCGGTGATATCCAGAGCAGCATCTGATGAACGAAAGATATCCACCATGTCAATTCTATGGGGAATGTCGGTCAGTGCTGCGTAACAGTGCTGACCTAAAATACTATTACCCGCTTCGAAAGGGTTTACAGGGAACACCTTGTAACCGGCTTCTAGTAACGCCAACATCGTTTGATAACTGTCACGCGAAGGTTTGGCACTTGCCCCTACCATCGCTATAGTTTGAACATCGGTCAGTATCTGTTTGAGGTAGGACTCTTCGTAATCATCGATGTATGGAACAGTACCTTTGTTATCGAGCATTTAGTTTCCCTCTGCATACCATGGCGACATCATCTTATGATGGTATAACCGCTCTATTGTGATTTGATCGATAGTAGCATGGCTATTCTCCTTCTTGCCTCGTATTTTTTGTGGTTTAGGCTTGTTCATTGAACGAATTTATCTGAAAGATCTTGCGGTCCAGTACAAGTCGAAATTATTTATTGAATATGTGACGTAGTTATACAATTTTTAGATTTAAAAATATTACTATTCCATTCGACAAGCGAAACAACAGGAAAGATTAGGCCAAGGAACAAGGATGTTCTGGTGTGGTTCACCAGCGGCTTTAACGAACCAATTCAAGTACTACTTCAAATTTCCCTCTTTTAGCCTTGGCTGCGTTATTATCCGCGCTGCCTTTTATCGTCATTCTTTTATACGCCCATCGTTTTCGCGGTTATAATTAGCGCCTAATATAAGGTGATCTATGCCATCCGAGTGTTCTGTACTCTGGAATACTGCTCTAGATTATCAATAAAAGTAACTTGCTTCGGATTAATATAATGACTTATGCGGTAAAAGAGATTTTTTACTCACTCCAAGGCGAGGGCGCCCATGCGGGCAGGCCAGCTATATTTTGTCGCTTTTCAGGGTGTAACCTTTGGAGTGGCCAGGAGAAACATCGAGCCGAAGCAATATGCCAGTTTTGCGATACAGACTTTGTTGGAACCGATGGCGATGGGGGCGGCAGTTTTGCGTCGACAGCGGCACTGGTGGCACAAGTAAAATCATATTGGCCCCAGAGTATTTCAGATCAAACCCACCCCTACGTTGTGTGTACTGGCGGTGAACCATTATTGCAGTTAGATAAAGAACTAATTGAGGCTTTTCATTCTGAGGGTATGGAGGTGGCGATTGAAACCAATGGTACCTTGCCAGTGCCCGAGGGAGTCGATTGGGTTTGTGTTAGCCCTAAGTCGGGCTCGACATTGGTGGTGCAGCAAGGTGACGAGATTAAATTAGTTTATCCCCAACAAGGGCATCATCCATCTGATTTTATACACCTAAAATTTAACCACTTCTTTTTACAACCTATGTTTGATGACCAAAAAAATAATAATCTCGAAACGACGGTGGAATATTGTCTATCCCATCCTCGCTGGAGCTTGAGTTTACAGACTCACAAATTATTAGGCTTACCTTAGCCGCAGAGTATCAAGCCGGCTAACGAGATGATTATAAGACTTGGTAGCTAATTGCCAATGTGCCGACTATAAAGCAATAGTAAGAAAAGTAGACTAATTGGGCGTTACGAACTAACTTAATCATCCACTGACAGGCGAGCATTCCAGTAAGGAAGGCAGCAACAAATCCAGCAATAAGCACACTTAACTGACCTTCATTTATGTGAATTCCTCCATCCATTAGATCTTTCGCAATTTTACCTAGTATCAGGGGCACTACCATCAAGAAGGAAAAGCTCGCCGCTTTATTGCGATCAACACCTAATAGCACTGAGGTTGAAATAGTCGCGCCAGAACGAGAGATGCCGGGAAGGATAGCAATAGCTTGTGAAATTCCGATGATAGCCGCGTGGGAAAAACTAACGTCCTTGCTAGTGGTTTTTGATCGGTCGGCAACCATAAGCAACAAACCTGTCACCCAAAGCATTAGGCCAACTAATAAGATTTGTCGATCAAAAAGGCTTTCAATTTCATCAGCAAACAACACGCCAATTGCAGCGGCCGGAATCATACTGAGTAATATTTTGACTGAAAACCTAAATTCGTCATTATTTTCTCGCTGCCAAAGGCCTAAAGCGACACGGCTGACTTCACTTCTGTAAACAACCAACGTGGCTAGCGCTGTTGCGAAGTGCACTACCACTGTAAACATCATACTTTCTTGAGGCAGGCTAGTATCACCGAGTATCGCTTTGCCCAACTCTAAGTGACCACTGCTGCTGACCGGCAAGAATTCAGTGAGCCCTTGAACAATACCAAGGATAATAGCTTCTAAAAGGGACAATTACGTACTCCAATAATATATTTTGCAATTTTTTCTTTGATCACCAGCGCCATCATAGTAAACGGTATATAGGTACTATGCCATTAAGGTTTGCGTGGTATTACTCGTAGCGAAGGGCATCAATAGGGTCAAGATTCGCCGCTTTTGCCGCCGGAATAATGCCGAAAATCA